>CAJUOE010000243.1 GCA_910587895.1 uncultured Lachnospiraceae bacterium | reverse complement strand
CTTGTGGTGGAAAGGAGATCGAGAAAAGAAGTTGCCCAAATATTCTTCAAATGGGGGAGTAAAACTTGATTGGGTAAATGGCTTTGAAATCAGGAGCAATGTGTGGAGCTGACATGTACTAATCGGTCGACGGCTTAACCAAAACGAAAAGGTATTCTAAGGTTCTAAAGAACAGAACCCAAGAACAACTACAGTTTTGCCAGAGAGAATGTTGACGCATTCTCCGCAGACAAAGCAGACGGATAGAAAGAAACGGAGATTCAGTATTTGGTTTTGAGGGTATGTGCCTTCAGAGAAGTTCCGCCGGGTCAGTGCGGAGCAGATTTATTGTTTTCCTCGATAGCTCAATGGTAGAGCACGCGGCTGTTAACCGCGGGGTTGTAGGTTCGAGCCCTACTCGGGGAGGTAAAGGAAAGCCTGTAAACGTCTGTGTTTACAGGTCTTTTTTTGGGGAAATACAGCACCATCCCGCTACGGCAAATAGAGGCGGCGACCGTCACCTGATGCTATTTTAGTCTTCCACGGCATAAGGTAGCCATACCCGCTCGCGTTCCGGGCTGGATCCAAATAAAATATCATAGTCCACCACCATGAAATGTCGTACCGCTTCACTTTGACTGTTATTATATGCATGGAGTACGCTGCCTTGATTATCTGCCACCAGGATACGTGTATTTGTTTTTAGAACCTCACGCTGACGTTTCAGAATAAGAGACATATCCGAATCCGGGAGTCCCGCGTATGCAAGCAGCATCTGTGGCAGATAATTGATGTTTTCGCCGTCCAGCTCCATCCGGTCTGCTTCGAAATTGCTCCATATCAGCACGGGGACGGAATAGTGCCGTCTCTGTGTTTCGGAATCGGTACCGTCCAATCCCATTAACTCTAATGCCTCTTTGGAAAAACCGGGCATATGGTCCCCATACATTGCAAGCACGACAGGTTCGTCTGTCTGCGCAAAATAATCCGTCAGCTCTTCAAAGGCTTCATTAGCGAGATAAATTCCGTTGATGTAACTTACCAAATCCATATAAGCTTCCTCGTCCAGATTGCCTTTCAGATTCACGGAAATCGGATAGGGATAAGGCTTTAGGGAGTCATGCTTACGGTCCAGACCTTGTATATGATTTCCTATGGAAACGGCATATATAAATTTCTGCTGGGCAGGATTCTCCTCGTATTCCTTAATAATCTGCCGGGCAAGGCTTTCATCAGAAATATAGCACGAATAAATATCGGTATAATCCATGTCATCCTCAAACACAATCTGATCAAAACCCAAAGCCGAATACATCGTGCTTCTGCCATAAAAGTTTCCATCATAGGGATGGATTGCCACGGTATCATAATCCAGCGCATTGAAATAATCCACAATGGACGGTACCTTGCGTTTTTCAAGCGCCGAAGCGATGCCGGTATAGGATGTAAAGTATTTTGTATTCAGCCCGGTCAGGAATTCCGTTTCGGAGCCAATTGTGCCGCCGCAGAACAGATTGGTTGTAAGACATCCGGAGGAACAGCTTTTTTCAAGCTTCCGGTAGATTTCCATCGGGTCGGATGAAAAAGTAACGTTGCTGCCCGTAATATTATCCGTGTTCCACCACGATTCGTTCATTATGACGATTACACTCGGACGGGTGGCGGATTCTGTTCCCTCGTTTGCCGGATGGCTGTCAGTGAAAAAGCGGTAGCTGTCCTGCACGTTGCTCATGTTAATATTGGTCAGTTTGTCGTTTTTTATAAAATTATAAACGATGTACTGTTCACTTTCTTTTCCTTTTACATCTATGGTATCAAGGGACGTCATGCTGTATGCGTTTCCGATAAAGTAACCGCCATAGCCAAGCAGCCCTGCCAGACAGATGCAGCCAAGGGCAAGACTTAATGTATGCCGTCGTTTGAGCAGTGAGGGTTCCTTTTGTAAAAAAAGAGGATATTTCCGACAAAGCCGGTCAGCGGCAAATCCACCGGCACATAAAAGAAATACATATGTCAATACTTTAAGCTGTGAAGAAGTGAATTTCAGGTTGAGATATCGCAGCGCGATTCCCGCCGCTTCCGTAACCATCAAGTCATTAAAACGCAGAAGTTCATTCAGGGCGGCATATTTAATGTTGTCTGCATAGGCTAAAAACATGAGCAGCAGCGACGGTATGGTAAGAGCCACCCAAAGCCGCCGACTAAAAAATAACAGTGTCATGATACTCAGACCGATTACAATAGTTTCAAAGCGGTAGTATCTGTCAACCGAATGGTCGGCGTAGTAGGCAAGAATGGTGCTGTCCGGCTGCAGGACATAATAATCCGCCAGATACGGCAGGAATGTGATTGCTGTTATCAGCAGAGCTGCCGCAAACAGATAAACGCATATTTTGTATTCTTTTTTCAGTCTCTCCGTGTATGTTGTGTCATTCATCTTCCACATCCCATTCATAATCACTGATTTTATGATAACGTATCCTTTCTTGTATTTCAATACACATTCCCGCGTTGACTTTAACATATCATTGCCTTACAATGAAAGAATCAAGGAAAGGAATCCCGCAAATTAGGTAAGTGGAGAAACGGAACAAATCAAAGGAGGGAAATCATGCAGTATCGCAGACTTGGGAAAACGGAATTGATGGTCAGTGAGGTCGGTTTTGGGGGCGAGTGGCTGGAGCGCCACGACTACGAAGAGTGCAAAGCCATGATTGATCGGGCGGACGAACTGGGAATTAACATTCTGGATTGTTGGATGTCAGAGCCGAATGTCCGCACAAAGATTGGGAAAGCGCTGGCGGGAAGACGTGAAAAATGGTTTATTCAGGGGCATATCGGTTCCACCTGGCAGAACGGCCAGTATGAGAGAACCCGTGACTTGGAGAAATGCAGGGAGGCGTTTGAGGATCTGCTGACACGTTTACAGACAGACTATATTGACCTGGGTATGATTCATTTTATCGATCAGGAAGCTGACTGGGATAATGCGATGAATGGGCCTTTTATCGAATATGTGAAGGAATTGAAGGAGAAGGGAACGATACGTCATATCGGCATGAGTACGCACAACCCTCTTATGGCAAAGAAAGCAGCGGAGAGCGGGTTGATTGAGATGATTCTTTTCAGCATCAATCCCGCGTTTGATCTTCTGCCGCCTACGGATAATATTGATGATTATTTTGTCGAAGAATATGAGGACGGATTTGGCGGTATTGATCCGGCAAGGGCGGAAGTCTATAAGCTGTGCGAGCAGAATGATGTAGGCATTACCGTTATGAAACCTTATGCCGGAGGCAGGCTGTTTGATGCGGCGCGTTCGCCTTTTGGTGTTGCGCTGACGCCCGTACAGTGTATTCATTACTGTCTGACCCGTCCGGCGGTTGCGTCGGTTTTGGCGGGATACGATATACCGGAGCATGTGGAGCAAGCTGTGGCTTACGAGACAGCCTCTGAGGCGGAAAAGAACTATGCCGCAGTTCTGGCAAAGGCGCCACGCAATACTTTCGGTAAGGGCGAATGTACATACTGCGGGCATTGTAAGCCCTGCCCGAAAGAGATTGATATTGCCATGGTAAACAAATATTATGATCTTGCCGTGATGCAGGGGGAGGTTCCCGCCAGTGTGAGGGAGCACTATCTGGCGCTTGAGCGCGGCGCGGATGCGTGCATTGGATGTAAGGCTTGTGAGAGCCGCTGCCCGTTTGGGGTGAAGATTGCGGAGCGGATGGAGAAGACGGCGGCGCTATTTGGGCCGGAAAAGTAATTTTATACTGACTTTATATCACAACTGGAATATAATAAGAGTAAAGAAATGATAAGTACTGAAGTAGTTAGTTCTAAAAGCGGAATGGGGATCAAAATGAGTAAGAAACGTAATGAAAGTAAGAGAGATAGAGGAATTTCATTGCTTGTTTCTATCGTTTTGGTCTTTCTTATTCTGGGTGTCATCGTTTTTTCCGTTTCTCATAGAATTATGACAGAGATGGCGGCGTCAGCAACGCAGAATCTGAATGAGAGCCTTGATCTGATCAAATGTACAATTGAAGCGATTCTCAACAAAGAGGCGGAGTATCAGAGGCTGATGGCGCAGGGCATTGCCGATATGGAGAGACCGGAAGAGTATGTCCTCAACTTTAAAAAGAGTGAAACCATGGTAAAACTCGGCTGGATACGGTCGGGTGAAACGGTAGGCGTGTGCAGCACGGGAGAGACATTCACAGAAGAGGAAATGGACTTTTCCGCAGGGGGAATGATTGATGGACTGCCGGTGTCACAGTCTTACTTAAACTATATGGGAACGTGGGCTTACTGCATCAAATGCCCGGTAATAAGAGATGAACAGGAGATCGCCACGCTTTATGTGGAATATATTTATGATACCTTTGACAAGTCGCTGCCGGAGGGTTTTTACAATCAGCAGGCAATGCTCTATATCATGGATGCAGAGACTGAGCGGTTTGTTTTAAAACCTAAGGGCATGGGGGAACGGAGCGCGGGACACTTGAACCTGACGGATTTTTACCGTGCCAACGATATTCAGGAGGAGGGTCTTCGGGAAGAGGTGGAGGACTGCCTGAAACACAATAAGAACATCATGTTCTACCATGATATCAGAAATAAAGATGCATTGAATTACATGTGGTCGGTAAACGGCGGCACGATTTATCTGATCGGCTATGTGCCGATCGAGGCGATACAACAGGAAGGCAGGACTGTCAATCAGAACATTTTTATAGTGGTTTTTGTTATGCTGACCGCTTTTATCCTGTGCTGCACCTTATATTATCTGAACCAGAGGCAGAAGAGTAAACTTCGCAAGGAGCGGGAGGAGGAGAGAGCTCGGTGGTGCTGGGCATCCGGGGCTGGGTCAAGACGGATGAATACTGGACGACCCGGTGGGATCTGTTAGAGAAGATCAAGCTGACGTTTGACGAGGAAGGGATCGTGATTCCCTATAACCAGCTTACAGTACACTTGGATGACGGCGCTTAACGGATTGCATCCATCTGGTTCGCGCGTGGTAAGGAGCTGAATCCATGTTTTGTGAACAGTAAGATTTTTTTGGAAATTTTGAAAAAAGTGGTTGAAATTTGCATAAAAAGTAGTTATAATAGTAAAGGTTCGTTTGTTGAGCCTTGCCGAAATAGCTCAGTTGGTAGAG
>CAJUOE010000242.1 GCA_910587895.1 uncultured Lachnospiraceae bacterium | reverse complement strand
GCTGGCGACAATCAGGATCATCATATCATAGACAGACGCAACATTGACCGCGATTGGGTGGATGGCGGAAGAGATTCCCAGGATAAACAGCAGGTTAAAAATATTAGATCCAACCACATTGCCTACGGCAAGTCCCGCCTCCCCCTTTCTGGCTGCAACTATGGAAGTCACAAGCTCCGGCAGGGAAGTCCCCACGGCAACGATGGTCAGCCCAATCAAAGTCTCGGTCATTCCCAGCGCTTTTGCGATTGCCTTCGCGCTGCAAACCACCGCCTGGCCTCCGGCAATAATCAGGATAAGTCCCACCACAATCAGAAGAAAACATTTCCAGAGAGGAATCACTTCCCCCGTTTCCTCTTTGCCGGGATGTTTTCTGGCGTCGTAAATCAGCAATGCGATATATGCGACGAATGCAGCCAGAAGCACGATTCCCGTCATCCTGCTCACTACCCCGGCCTTATCTTCCATTTTTCCCTGCAAAAAAATGCCGGAAAGAACCGCCCCAGAACAGGTCATCAAAAGCACCACTACTGTGGCAGCAATGGATAGCGGAAAATCGCGCTTGAGAATCCCCTCTTCCACCGGAACCGCGTGGATAATGGCACAGACGCCAAGCACGCATAGCAAGTTAAAGATATTGGAACCAACCACGTTGCTCAAGGCAATCTCATTTGCCCCCTGCAATGCTGCCGATGTGCTGACCGCGAGTTCCGGCGCGCTGGTTCCAAGCGCAACAATCGTCAGGCCGATAATCACCCCCGGCACACGAAAATTCCTGGCGAGCGCAGAACTTCCATCCACAAACCAGTCCGCTCCTTTTATCAGAGCAACAAATCCAATCACCAATAAGAATCCATACATAATCATCATTTCTTTTCCTCCTTTTCCTGAACACAAAAAAAACGACACCTCTACTGCAAAAAAGCAGTAAAAGTCTCGCTTCTTACAACATATTCCGGGGAAACATCTTCCCGTACTGACGGAACATATTACATGGACAGCCATGCAAGCTACTCCCTGATACTGAGACTAAGTTTAACACTTTTGGGAAAAGATAACAAGGGTGAATGCATTTTTTTACATGAATTTTACATACATCTCTCTCTGATTTCACAAGCAGGTGATACAGTTATCCCACAACGAACAGAATGTTCAGAGGATCATCTGATCGTTTCAGAAGAGATTGTCATGCGAAGAAAGCGAGGTATGAAACAATGGATTTACTCAGTATATTTACAATGATCGGCGGGCTTGCACTGTTTTTATATGGAATGCACGTCTTAGGCGAAGGGCTTGCAAAGCTCTCCGGCGGAAAGATGGAAGCGATTCTCTCCAAAATGACGGACAGTCCCCTGAAGGGCGTGCTGCTGGGCGCGGGCGCAACCGCCGTCATCCAGTCTTCCTCCGCAACCACAGTGATGGTGGTCGGGTTTGTCAATTCGGGAATCATGCAGTTAAAACAGGCCGTGGGAATTATCATGGGCGCAAATATCGGAACCACGATTACCTCATGGATATTGAGCCTTTCCGGCATCGAAAGCGACAATCTTTTTGTCAAGCTTTTAAAGCCGGACGCTTTCTCACCCATACTGGCGATGGTTGGCGTTATTTTGCTCATGTTCTGTAACTCTGAGCGCAAAAAGGATCTGGGTACGATCCTGATTGGGTTTGCAATCCTCATGTTCGGCATGGATACGATGAGCTCCGCGGTCGAACCGTTAAGGAACATCCCCTCCTTCACGAATTTATTTGTGGCGTTTTCCAACCCGATTATCGGCATGATCGCAGGAACCATCCTGACTGCCATCATCCAGAGCTCCTCGGCGTCGGTCGGCATCCTGCAGGCGCTCTGCATTACCGGGGCCATCCCTTACTCTGCCGTTCTTCCCATTATTGCAGGACAGAATATCGGAACCTGCATCACGGCGCTTTTGTCCTCGATCGGCGCAAGCGTCAATGCAAAACGGGCAGCATTTATCCATCTTTATTTCAATGTGATTGGCACGGCAGTATTTATGGTTGGTTTCTATATCATCCATTATATTTCACCGTTTGATTTCCTGGAACAGACAGCCACGCCCGCGGGCATTGCCGTAACCCACTCATTTTTTAATATATTTGCCACCCTTATTTTGCTGCCATTCTCCTATAAGCTGGTGACGCTTGCAAGTATTTCCGTTCGCGACAGCCAGGCAGACTATACGAAAGAGCTGCCCTCCAGGCTGGCTGCACTGTCCAACATGGACGAGCGTTTTCTGGACAATCCGCCCTTTGCGCTTACACAATGCAAAAAAACCATCGGCGCCATGCTGGTCCTGGCAGAGGAATCCGTGCAGGAAAGCGTTTCCCTGATCACCGGTTACAACAAGAAAAAAGCCGAACATGTGGAAGAGCTGGAAAACTACGTTGACCAGTATGAGACGAAAATCAATGATTACATGTTTGAGATTGACCTGGCTCCCCTGCCCCTTGCAGACGCCAGGGAATTATCCATGATGCAGCAGTGCGTGGGAAATATTGAGCGTGTCGCAGATTATGCATTGTCCATTGCGCTCAGTGCCAAAAAGATGGAAAAAAAGAATTTGGATTTTGCAAAAGAAACTAAAGAAGACCTCTCACGCTATCGTGACATCCTGCTGTCCCTTGTAAGGCACACGGAGGAATACTGGGAAAATCCCGAGCCCCTGATCGCAAACGATGCCTTCCAACTGGAAAATGAGCTGAACCGCATCGAAAAAAGAATCATAAAGGAACACAAAAAACGCCTGAAAAAAGACAAGTACAGCGTGGATACGGGATTCATCCTCTCGGACATCCTTACCGGATTAAAGAAAGTGGCGGAACACTCCCTCCTCGTCATGGAGTCCATGCAGACCGCAAATACAGAATAATCAACGGCACAGCAAAAATATTATGGATGATTCTGCGAAAACTCCACCCGTATGGTCGTTCCGATGCCGATGTCGCTGTCCAGCGAAATATCCGCACCGTGAACCTCGGAGATATGTTTTACGATTGCAAGGCCAAGGCCGGTACCTCCGGTCTTTCTGGAACGACTCTTGTCCACACGGAAGAAACGTTCAAACACGCGTTTCTGGTATTTGGGCGAAATGCCGATACCGTCATCCTGGACAATCAGCTTATCGGTGACGGTCACCCAGACATGCCCTCCCTCACGGTTATAGCGTATTCCATTGTCACAAAGATTGTAGATAAGCTCTTCGATCAGTCCCTGATTGGCAGAGATAACAAGCGGCGTCCCTTTCAGCGACAGGGTGACGCCGTGTTTGTCTGCAACTGGCTGCAGCATTTTCACGCAATGGCCCGCAAGCGCATAAACGTCCACCTCCTCAAAGGAACGATGATACTCCGTGGAATCATCGAGTTGTGACAATTGGAGAATATCATTGATCAATACCAGTAACCGCTGCGCATTGCTATGGATTTCCTCTGCAAAATGCCGCCCTTCCTTTTTAGACGCCATCCCATTAGCAATCAGCTCCGCGGATAAAACCATATTGGACTCTCTAAAGCCGGTCATGACCACAAAAACGACCGTGGAATATATCAAACAAGTGACGGACAACGGAGAGGTGGCTGGGGACGGAGCCGTCATATCCACCCAGGAGTCGGCGCAAAAGGCCCTCGCGGCCATAGACCGCGCCATTGTTTCAAAAGACAAAATCCGCGCCCACCTCGGCGCCCTGCAAAACCGCTTGGAGAACACCATAACCAACCTCAATATCCAGGCTGAAAACATGCAGAACGCGGAATCGCGCATTTCCGACGCCGATGTCGCCAATGAAATGACCACTTTTGTCCGAAATCAAATCTTGACCCAATCGGCTGTCGCCATGCTTGGGCAGGCAAACAGTTATCATGTTCATGTTACAGAGCAAATCAATGCTTTTGATAAATTGACGATTGAGGCTAAGTTCCAAGCCTTGTCCCCAGGTGGAGCTAT
>CAJUOE010000241.1 GCA_910587895.1 uncultured Lachnospiraceae bacterium | reverse complement strand
GGTGTTTTCGCTGTGCCATTTAAAGCCAAAAGCAATCTTTCTGCCTCTTGTGCAGTAATAATTCCCTTTTCCAACATATTCAATCTGTCAGTCTGCTTCATTCTGGAAAGATATTCGTCATCCGTCATTTCCTCTTTTTTCTGGTATTTCTTTGCATTGCTGTCATACTGTTTTTTGTATGTGCCGTAATCATAACCCATAACCCGCATCGGCATGGCATAGTGTATATGCTCCTGTGATTCTATGCCGAGCATGACTAATTCTACGCCATGAGTCAGGGATTTCTTGCAGATCTTTATGCTGTCTCTGGAGGCTTTGATACTCTCGGCGTATTCTCTGTGCTCAAGGATAGAAGATTCTTCCGTGTCGGCATCTTCCAGTTCATCGGGGGAAATCACCTGTTCGCCGCCAAATAGTACTGCATTAAAGAGATCGGCAAACTGTTCATTGTTATTCCAATAATTCTTTAACACGGTATCAGGCTTTAAATCCTGTGTTTTCTTTGTCATCTAGAAGTCCCTTCCTTTTGTATAATTGTAGTATACTATCAAATCATCATGGTTTCAAGCGTATCTGTGGGAATAGTGGGAGATCAGCCTGTACGCTGAATCCCCGTATAGTTATCCCTTATAATAGAATTCTTCAAAAATTTTCTCACATTCTTCAATAGATTGAAGGCCGTAGTGACCATGATTGAGACTCTGGCTGAGTTCGTTCCAGCCAGTCCATAAAGCATAAGTGCTGTCAGATTTCTTCGCGGATACCATAAAGAGATGGGCATCATCTGGATGGCAGGACTTTCTTCTGATCTCCAATACTGTGTATTGGGGAAGGTGCTCCTTGAAATAGAGTTTTATATGTTCCCTTACTTCGCTTAAATTTATGTTCATAAAATTTTTTCCTCCTGTTTTAGATTAAGGGCAGTTTATAAAAAGAATCTCCCATAACTTTGAGAAGGGTATGGGTTTCCCTTTTGTTACAGGTTAACATAAAATGGTAGAACACAAGCCCTGAGAATGTCTGCTGTAAAGTCCTGTGGTCCGTTGCCATTATTTTTGCAACTTCTTCCATCTTAGGGTTGCCCGTCAGTGTTAGCTTCTTCGCAGTAAAAGGAATTTCAGCAAGCCGCCTGCCTGTCTGTGCAGATTTCTCATTCCGCAGGTCAGTCCTGTAGGTGGAATCTGATAAAATCTTGATCCAGCAGAGGTCTAAATTTTTCATAAGACGTGAACTTTTCAGTTCTTCCGAAGCTGCTTTAGGGTTGAAGCAGAAGTTGTTTACCTTGTGGGAAAAGTAGGATGCAATCTCCTGTGGATTTGCTGTTTTTAAATCGATCATATGAGTCTCCTTTCTTTTATGCCCTGGTCAGTTTTTCTGTTTCCGTTTCCTGTTTTTCCTGAAACTTGATCTCCACGGAGCCGTACTTTGCCCGTATATAAGACATAGATGCGGGCTTAGAGCTGAATTTGTGGAAGTCATCGAAATGCTTATACCACATCTGTTTCTGACTTGCCCAGCGGAACCCAAGCGCCTTCAGTTCCTTTCTGTATGGGTAGCAGTCTGACACCCATATCCAGACGCCGATAACCTCTACGGTAATATCCTTAAATCTGGAAAGCTGCATGATCGCCTCCCTGATCTGGGCATCCTTTTGCCAGTCGTACTGTTGTTTCTGCTTATCCGTGGCTTTGCTGTATGTATCTTCATGTTCGTAGTCATATTTTAGTTTCTTGAACAGGCGGTCGTATTCGGCGTTGATCTCCTTGATCACATCTTCGTTACCGCCGTTGTCGGGATGGTGCTTTAAAACAAGCCGCCGATATTCTTTTCGCAGTTCCTTTAATGTTGTG
>CAJUOE010000240.1 GCA_910587895.1 uncultured Lachnospiraceae bacterium | reverse complement strand
TCACCTACTCGCCGCGCGCCCCATGCGCCGCCTTAGCGGCATATTTCCATGTGAAAAACTTCCGCATATGGTTTTTCACATTTTGCACGGGGCTGTACATAAAAAAGGACAGAGCTGCCAACAAGCATTCTCTATCCCTTCATTACATTATAGTATGCACACCCGCCTACTCATTGCTCAACGGATATCTCTTGATCAATTCCCTGGCATAGCTATGCTCTGGTCCCTTACTATAGCCGCCAATGATCCGGTTCATTGCGGGATCATTCTCATAAAACCAGTTTCTCTTCCCCTTGGCATTCACCACATATGGAGTGCCGACACGCGGGGCGTCTTTGTGAACCTCAATTACAAATCCTGGATTTTTCTTATAAAATAACATACGCCGACCTCCATTAGTATAGCCTATTTCATAAACATAACTTGAAATTTGTTTCCGGAATTAAAAATAGAAACTCTGTCCCTGCACTATTCAAATCATTTATCCCACTGCCAGCCGGCATTCCCCGAATAATCAGTTCCATTTCTGACAGAGCACGATCAATTGCCTTGCCAGCATATCCGTATTGCGGCGAAGCTCGCCAAGACGTTTTTTATACGAGAGCTCTTCCTCAGACAACAGCACATCATAATAGTGGTAATACAAATTATATAGCTGGTTGATCGGTTGCTCTGCGTTCTGCGGTAACCCTTCCCCGCGCAGCTTATCCCTGAATTTTTTTAAAATACCGTCGCAGACAACGTCCTTGCGGATTCGCTGATCCAAATCAAACAAATCAGCGTCGGCGCCGAAAGTCGGGAGATTCTGCTCCGGTTTCCAATCGGATGTTTTCCCAACGACCGCTGTATTGTTGTTCAGTATTTTATCCCAGTCGGAATCCTCCTTTTTCCTGGCAGCGGACCTGTTTGATTCCGGCGTGCCATCCGCAATTCGGAGCACATTTTCCAGCAATGCGTTTCTCAGTTCGTCCGCCTTCATGGAAAGCTGTTTCACGATCACTGCAGCCTTAGCGCTCTCATCATTCTCCAGCCCCGGATCAGAGATCTGCTGCCCAAACAGCTGCTCCAGCGTCAGGTTTTTCGGCTCAAACTGTTCGATCACTTTCCCTATGCTCCCGTCAATAAGGCTCTCCGCGCCAATATCTTTCAGCAGCAGGTCTTCCAGTACATCCGCCAGAAGCTCCCTGGCATTCTTTCTCAGCCAGCTGCATATCTTACCAGCGTCTGGAGATCCCACACTGCCTTTTGCATCAGGATCGGACACAATGCATTGAAAACGTCCACTCTCCCAGAGTATTTTTATTAGCTCCTGCCTTTTATTTGCCACATATGCATTGATATCGGTTTTCAGGATATTATACTGACGCTTTGCGTCCTCCAGCATATGCGAATACATGCATAGAAATGCCACATAGCGGTTATAGACAAACCGCGGTCCGGTCGGGGACACATACTCATACGATGTGTTAAAATCAATCGTCTTGGCATCCAGCCTGAGATTTTCTACCAGATTTTGTGTGATCTCGTTTACCCTGACACGGCAGGGTGTTTTCGTTTCATTCTTCGTATCAAATGCCAGCTTTTCAACCTCTCCGAACAGACGCTGGAGGATTTTCTCAATAAACTCTTTCCGCTCCGATGCGTTCTCGTCCTCCGCAATGCAAATCTGTCCCAGGCTCCCTGCAATCTGCCGGATTGTCTGGATGCTGCCGGAAATATTTGAATTTGCCTTCTCTGCCAGGCTCAGATATTCTTTGTGCGTTTCCTCCACACTTTCTGACAGATTAACCAACATGTCCACCAGCATTTTGGACTGTACCTCTTCCCACTCTCCGATATCGGAGACGTACACCCTTTTGCAGTCCCCAGAGTAGTATTTCTTCGCACTGTCTATATCAAGCGACAAATCCGAGGGTGTTGTCGTATTATTTTTATAACAGTTATATACCAGATACAAAAATTGGTCTGACGCCTTCTTCTGTTCCCTGACAAACTGGACACACTCGCCAATACTCCATCCCCCGCGGGCCAGGGACTGCGGCCGCTCCAGCAGAATCATGGCATCGCTGTCCTGCATCAATGTTTTCATCTGTTCTTCGTTGCTGATCGCATCGTCATTGGCCCCGACACTGTCAATGAGCTCCAGACCGGCAATCTCGCCGCAGAGGTTCCCCCGGATCTCCACCACCTGCACACCGCAGTATGTCGTATAGTGGTTCGTTCCCTCCTTTATGTTTGGATCATATTTACAGACAAAATTCTTCACCAGTTCAAACTCGCGTTCTGATGATATCTGTACGCCGTAGTCTGTACCCTCTTTCCAGCTTTTTGTAAGGTCGCCAAGGTTAAAATAGTTCTTCTGTGTTCCGCGAGCCATCTCGTCTTCCGTGTAATCCTGATTCTTTGAAAAATGAACGAAAGAGCAGAAATCCCACACGGATTCCGCATCCCTCGCATCTTTATATTGAATCTTACAGAGAGCTTTAAATTCCGCGGACTGACAATACCCGCCCAGAAGGGAGATCACATCGGCTCCCTCCGCGATACTGTCCTGCAGTTCGTATATTCCCGGATACTGGCCGGATAAATTCAGGCGTTCCAGCACATTAATCATACGGCGGATGGACTGTCTGCAGTCATTGACAAAAGTAAGCTTATCCTTAAACTTCGCCAGTACCATCAGCCCTTCCAGGTCATTATCATAAATGAGGACGGTACGTGTACCGGTACAGGACTGATGGCCGCCGGCGCTGGGAAACAGATTTTCCTTCATCGTATCACTCATTCCGCCTCCCAGGGCCGAATGCAGGAATGTACTCTTGCCGGAATTAATGACCCCGACTACAGGCACACGGATATACCTGCGGTCCATGACTCTCTTGGCACCCTCCAGCGTACTGAGGTTCTCGGCCAGACAGTCCATTTCCTTTGCGAGCTGCTCC
>CAJUOE010000239.1 GCA_910587895.1 uncultured Lachnospiraceae bacterium | reverse complement strand
TCGGCAGTCACCTTTGTCTGCCTTATCCGTTCTATGGATACGCCTTGTTCTCTTGCTACTTGTGACATGGTTTTCCCATACAGGAAAATTTCTTTGATTATTTCATTCTCTCTTGTGGCTGTGTAATGCTCCACAATGCCCCATAATTCATTTTTAGAGTGTTCAGAGTATATTTTATCAACCGTATCGTTTTCAACGCTTAAATCGGTTTGTAGCGTGTCCGCAAGTGTCAAGCTGTTGTCCTCTGCTATCGGCGTATCTAAACTTATTACCGATTGCATATAGCCTTGTATCTCCTGAACTTCTTCCACTGATACGCCCAATAAAGCCGCTATCTCCTTTACTGTTGGTTCTTTGCCCTGTTCCTGCCTTAACTGGCTTGTGGCTTTCCGTATGCGTGACATTTTCGCCCTTGTGTGGGTAGGTATGCGGACGGTAGAGCCGCAATTTTCAAGATACCGCTGTACTGATTGTTTTATCCAGTATTCCGTATCCGCACCAGCCGGGTAACCAGCTCGTCCGCGTGTAATTTCAGGGCATCCCCTACCTTTTCCCCTGCCTTTTCCGTCTGGATACAGACTACACGGGTGCGCAGGATACGGTTCTTCTTTCTGCTCTCCTCCCGATATCCAGTCACGAAACTGGTGGACTCATGTACAAGCTTGGGCTGAGCCACAAAAGTACCGCTGCCCTTCACCCTGGTGAGCCTTCCCTCCCTTGCCAGCAGATCCAGAGCCTGTCTCACAGTGGGACGGCTGACGCCCAGAGACTGGGCCAATTCATTTTCCGTTGGTATCCTGCTTCCCAGAGGATACTGCCCGTCGGCAATCTGCCCTCTGAGCAGCTCTGCTATCTGTACGTAACGTGACTGCATGATCTGTGCTCCTGTCAGCTGCATATCTTTGTTCCTCACTTTCTTACCTTATCCTGTCAGCAATCAAATCTCCCATCTCCGTAGTTCCCACCTGGGTAACGAGAGCCTTCTTATCTTCCTCCTGAGGCATAATGTCAATGGTGCGGTACTGCTCCTTCAACACCTGTCTGACTGCATTTTCAATAGCGTCCGCCTCCTGATCCAGGTCAAACGAATACTTAAGCATCATCGCTGCGCTTAAGATGGTGGCAATCGGATTGGCAATTCCTTTCCCTGCGATATCCGGCGCAGAACCGCCGCTGGGCTCATACAGGCCAAATTTCGTATCGTTTAAGCTTGCCGATGACAACATACCAATCGAGCCGGTCACCATACTTGCCTCATCTGATAATATATCACCAAACATATTCTCTGTCAAAATCACATCAAACTGCGCGGGGTCTTTGACTAACTGCATGGCACAGTTATCCACTAGCATATGCTCCAGGGAAACTTCAGGATAATCCTTCGCAACCTCTTCCACTACTTTCCGCCAAAGCCTTGAGGAATCCAGTACATTTGCCTTATCCACGCTGGTAACTTTCTTCCTGCGTTTCATGGCAATATCAAATCCGCGCTTTGCAATCCTGCGAATCTCATTTTCATTGTACGTAAGCGTGTCTACCGCGGTCATCACGCCGTCACGCTCTTCGGTACAGCGTTCTCCGAAATACAGGCCTCCGGTCAATTCACGCATGATCATCATGTCAAAACCATCCCCGATAATATCATCCCTCAGAGGGCAGGCTGCCTTCAATTCCTCATACAGGTATGCCGGCCTTAAGTTCGCAAATAAATTCAGGGATTTACGCAGTTTCAAAAGTCCGGCCTCCGGCCTTAAGTTTGCCGGGAGCTTATACCAGGGAGAGGTGCTTGTATTCCCTCCGATAGAGCCCATCAGCACAGCATCCGCTTTCTTCGCCTGCGCAATCGCCTCATCGGTCAGTGGAACTCCTGTGGCATCAATGGAAACGCCTCCCATCAATATCTCTTCATAGGAAAAAGAATGTCCGAAGACTTCCCCCACTTTATCTAACACTTTCTTCGCTTCTCTTACGATTTCCGGTCCGATTCCATCCCCGGAAATCACTCCAACCTGATAATCCATAACTTCCTCCTTAACGTAAAGCGAAACTCCGCAACAAGTTGCGGAGCGCTTTTACTTACTTTCTTTTTCCACCGCATCCTCTGGTTTCTCCACCATGGCAATGGCTGATTTCTGCATGGGAATACGGCAATTCTTGTTGCTGCCAAACTCAACAATAATCGTATCTTCTGTAATATCAATCACCGTTCCATAAAATCCACTTGTTGTCAAAATCGTATCGCCTGTCGTAAGCTCTGAGAGCATGGCATTCTTCCTCTTCGTCTCCTTCTGCTGCGGACGAATCATCATAAAATAAAGAGCTACCAACATTACGACAATCCAGATTAATGAAAATCCAGACATGCTTCCGGCGTTTGCCTGTAACAAAATAGACATTCTCTTTCCTCCTGATTCTCTTCTCTTTTCTATTTCAGAACTGTTATTTCACCCGCGTAATTTTACGCGCTTATACCATTTTACACAAAATAGGGCATAAGGGCAAGTGTTTTCATAGAAAATATTAAAATTTCGGTAACAGTTCCGTCCTCGCCAAAATTATGGGTGAATCATGCTGGCATGAATGAGCACACCATAAGAGGCATGTGCTGAACTTCTATGCCTCTGGTATCCCCATCCGTTCCAACTTCTCCTTCTTATATGAATGGAACCTTCCCTCATCCAACGCATTCCTGATTTCTTCCATCATTGTATTATAGAAATACAGGTTATGGAGCACGCAGAGGCGCATTCCCAGCATTTCACTTGCCTTTAAGAGATGCCGGATATATGCCCGGCTGTAATGCTGGCATGCCGGGCATCCGCACCCCTCCTCGATAGGGCTTGCATCCAATTCGAATTTCTGGTTGTAAAGATTCAGCCTTCCATGGCTGGTGTACACATGTCCATGACGCCCATTGCGGCTCGGATATACACAGTCAAAGAAGTCTACGCCGCGTGCTACGCCCTCTAAAATATTCGCCGGAGTTCCCACGCCCATAAGATACGTGGGTTTGTCCTTTGGCAGGTGCGGCACCGTCACATCCAGGATATGATACATTTCCTCGTGGCTCTCTCCCACAGCAAGTCCGCCGATGGCGTAACCGTCCAGATCAAGTTCTGCAATTTCCTGGGCGTGCGCAATACGGATATCATCAAATATCGCTCCCTGGTTGATCCCAAACAGCATCTGCTGCCGGTTAATGGTCGTCTCCAGGCTGTTTAAACGCTCCATCTCCTGCTTGCAGCGTCTCAGCCATCTCGTCGTCCGTGCCACTGACGCTTCCACATAGGAGCGTTTCGCTACGCTTGAAGGACATTCGTCAAACGCCATCGCAATTGTGGAGGCAAGATTGGACTGAATCTGCATACTCTGCTCCGGTCCCATGAGAATTTTCTTTCCATCAATATGGGAACGGAAATAAACGCCCTCCTCCTTAATCTTGCGCAGCCCAGAAAGCGAGAACACCTGAAATCCACCGGAATCTGTGAGAATGGGTTTGTCCCACACCATAAATTTATGGAGTCCCCCAAGTTTTTTTATAATCTCATCTCCGGGACGCACATGGAGATGGTACGTATTCGAAAGCTGCACCTGTGTCTTAATTTCCTGCAAGTCCTGCGTAGAGACCGCACCCTTGATTGCGGCAACCGTCCCCACATTCATAAACACCGGGGTCTGGATAACGCCGTGTACCGTATGAAATTCTCCGCGCTTTGCGCGGCCTTCCTGTTTTAATAGTTTATACATAAGATAGCTCCTCCTCATTTTTCTAAATCATTTTCATGTGATGAAATTTCTTTGAATTTCAACCCGTATTATACCACACAAGACAGGAAAAGTCATTCCATTAATCCAGAATGCCGTTTCTAAAGTAATCGTTCAGCCCATGCATTTGCAAAAATCACTTTTCATTTTATCAGATATTGATTATAATGTTTAGTGGTTCACTGCATCAATGAGAACAGAATTTTAATGAAAATACAAACATATCAGGAGGTCTTTATGGCTGGATCAACATTCGGAAAACATTTTCAGATTACAACCTGGGGGGAATCCCACGGAAAGGGCATCGGCGTTGTCGTAGACGGTTGCCCGGCAGGGCTTGCCCTGTGCGAATCCGACATACAGCGCTTTTTGGACAGGAGGAAACCCGGACAGTCCAGATATTCAACGCCCCGTAAAGAGGCGGATCACGTGGAAATCCTCTCCGGCGTCTTTGAAGGACGCACGACCGGAACACCGATTAGCCTTGTAGTCTTCAATCAGAACCAGCGTTCCAGAGATTATGGGGATATTGCAGCCTGCTACCGTCCGGGGCACGCAGACTATACGTTCGACGCAAAATATGGTTTCCGGGATTACCGCGGCGGCGGACGCTCTTCCGGACGCGAGACAATCGGACGTGTTGCCGGAGGCGCGATTGCCGTAAAAATATTGCAGCAGCTTGGCGTTTCTTTTCTGACGTATTCACGCGCCATCGGCCCAATCACGATTCCACAGACGGCAGACGAAATTCTTGCCGCATCCAGGCGTAACCCCGAAAGTTCCCTGACAGAAATTCAAAATCAGATCCTTGCAAATCCTTTGTATATGCCGGACAACGATTCTTCCGAGAAAGCACAGGCCTATCTGGAAGATTGCATGAAACAGACGGATTCCTCAGGTGGAATTATCGAGGGAATTATCACCGGCGTCCCCGCCGGAATCGGCGAGCCGGTATTTGATAAACTTGACGCAGAACTGGCAAAGGCCATATTTTCTATTGGCGCTGTCAAAGGGTTTGAAATCGGCGACGGTTTCCTGGCTGCTACTGCAAGAGGTTCCCGGAACAACGACGCTTTCTGCATGAACAATGGACAGGTCACGCCTGTCACCAACCATGCCGGCGGCATCTTAGGCGGCATCAGCAGCGGCGCGCCCATCATATACCGGGCAGCATTCAAACCGACCCCCTCCATTGCCTCCACGCAGCAGACGGTCAACAATGCCCGGGAAGAAATCTCCATTTCCATCCATGGACGACACGATCCCATCATTGTGCCGAGAGCCGTCGTGGTAGTGGAATGCATGGCAGCATTGACGCTCTTAGACCTGATGATGGAAAACAGCGGCGCAAAAATGGAGTCACTAGAGAAACTGTACAGGCCTGGCATGTAAGATGCCAGCGCCCTGTCAGATCCAATGACTCCATACCTTCTGAATTTTTGTCATATCAACTGATTTGCACC
>CAJUOE010000238.1 GCA_910587895.1 uncultured Lachnospiraceae bacterium | reverse complement strand
GGTTTCCGCCGCCATTTCCTCAAATACCCCACTACCTTCTCCGAAGCATCTCCCCGGTCATAATTCCCCATAGAATCCATAAACACTTCCAATTCAGACGCATATCTCTCCCCGTCAAAATCCTCAATCGCATTTACCAGTTCGTCATTTGTATGCGCCTTTATATATGGAAGCCTGTCCATCGATATGTAAAAACTCCGGTCCTCCAAATATTCCCTGTAATCCTTCTGATACAAAAACACCGGTCTCCCCGTATAAGAAAAGTCATACATACAGCCCGAATAATCCGTTATCAGAACATCCGCCGCTGCAAGAAGCTCCTGAAAATCATCATACTCACCCACCGATAAATACGTTGCATCCCTCCGAAACGAATACGCCCGATAATTGACCGGATGTCTGCTGACCATCATCCGAAAAGACTGATGAAATCTCTTTTCCAACGCCCATACCACCCGTTCTATATCCAGATCATAACACTCCACATCCTCATAACTCCGAAACGTAGGCGCATACAATACGATTGCCTCTTCCTTCTCAATTCGGTAAAACCGGCGTACCTTCTCCCGAATCTCCCCCGTATTCCAGAAAACATCATGCCTGGGAAGCCCATACTTTAAAATCACTCCATCGTACCAGAATGAGCTTCTGTATAACTTCGAGTAAAATTCACTCCCGGATAAAAATACATCCGCCATTTTAGAATCATGCTTCGCCCCCTCTATGTAATAGGAAGGAAGTTTCTCCTCCACATCCCCTTCTACCCGTTTCACCGGCGCCGCTCCATGCCATGCCTGCACATAAAACTGACCGGCCCTTTTTCTAACAGACAGCCCCTTTCTGCTGTTGTCAATCCAAACCCCTGCCGTAGCCAGCTCCCGGTAATATTCTTCGCTGCCAAAAATCACCTGCCTGATTCGTTCTGGAAAGCCTAATCTGTAATGAGATACCGCCCACACAAGCGTAAGCTTCCGGCTCTCTTTTTTATATTCACTTTCACTGATCTTCCCGTCATAGTAGTTCTCCAAAAGGCTGTTCTGCCTCTCCTTCGCTTTTGCAATCCTCTCCGCCTCCCGCTCCAGATAAAGGGAAGATTCCTCGGTGCAGTATCCTTTTACCTTTTCCAGATACCATTCATATTCATTTTTATACCGCTCCATCGCACTGCCATAAGGGTTGTCGGACAAGGCAAGCCAGACCGTGCCAAAGAGCAGGACAAGGGCAATATAGAACAGCCCCCTTTGCCGGAGCATAATCTTTTTTACTTCGTACATAAATCCAGACATTTTATCCTCCTTTCCCGGCAATAAGCGTTCCTTTTAGAAAGCATCATCATTGCCGTTATGGAAACCACCCCTACGGTTATGTTAAAAATAATTGCTGCCTGGAAACTCTGTACCGGATATCCTGCAAAACCAATAAACTCGGTCTTGCCAAATAGTATGCGGTTAGCAAGCAGCGAATACGGGTTTATGATTTTGAGCCAGGTATTACTGAAACTGCTCTGTGACGCACCTGTAATAATGAAACACAGAGCTGCTCCGAAATCAGCGACAAACGGAACAAGGGCACTGTGCCCAAACAAGGAAATCAATAGAAACACCATGCTCATCGTCCATACGCCGACTGCCCTTATCACTGCGGACAGAATCGCATATTGCCATAAATTACAGTTTACCGCAGCCGTGCTGAAATTGCTGACAGCATACAGCGGAAGCTCCCCTCCTTCCGCCGTTCCGAAGAAATACGCAAAACCAATATAATCCACAACAGAAAACCATATGGCAACACTGATTGCAAACAAAGAAGACGCAGCAATTATTTTTAACATAACCGTAGGGGTGG
>CAJUOE010000237.1 GCA_910587895.1 uncultured Lachnospiraceae bacterium | reverse complement strand
TCTCGTTCGGTTCAGGGGGAGAACAAGGTAATTTCCACAAGAATCACAGTGGCGAACAAATCCAGTGTACCTGTCAGCTTGGATGTTGTGTATACTGCGGTAGATTTGAGCAAACTGCAGGGCACTACATGGAACCACGATGGGAATGTAGGGGATAATCAAATTGCAATCGGATTCCAAGCAGAGACGACCAGCGAGCAAGCGCCTACCTCGCTCAGCGGGACACGGTGGCAAAATACACTAAAGTCCAAAAGTTGCCAGAAGTACGGGTAAATGCGGCAGGTGCATGGAGGGAAAGAATACGCACCTTAACTGGGGAGGTCTCACAGGCGGTTTCATCAGCCGTAGTAACAACGAACTGTGAGAAGTCAGCAGAAGCCATAGTAACGAGGAAGTCCCTGTAATGGGGATGGAGCGAAGGGCTGAACAATCAATCAGTTGAAGTACGTTCCACTTCGTAGCCGGAGCAAACGTCTGTCGATCACTTCAAAGGCGGCAAAGGCAAAAGGGGCAGAAAGGAAACAACGCATGGACACAAGTAGTCTCATGGAGCAGGTATTAAGCAGAGATAATCTCAACGCGGCATATCTGCAAGTCGTCAGAAACAAAGGGGCGGCAGGCATTGGCGGAATGGCTGTGGAAGGGCTTGGCGCATACCTTTCGGAAAACGGCGAAAGCATCAGGGAACAGCTGCGGACAAAAAAATATAAGCCGCAGCCCGTCCGCAGGGTGGAGATACCAAAACCCGACGGTGGTACAAGGAAACTTGGAGTGCCGACAGTAGTAGACCGTTTCGTACAACAGGCGGTATCACAGGTACTTACCCCGATATTTGAGGAGCAGTTTCACGGCCACAGTTATGGATTCAGACCCAAACGGTGTGCACAGCAGGCAGTCTTAAAAGCATTGGAAATGATGAACGATGGACACAGCTGGATTGTGGACATTGACCTTGCAAAGTTCTTTGACACAGTAGACCAAGACAAGCTGATGACAATCTTCGGGCGGACAATAAAGGACGGAGACGTCATATCGGTGGTAAGGAAATTTCTTGCCAGTGGTGTGATGATTGATGATGAGTATGAAGATACAATAGTCGGTACGCCGCAGGGAGGAAACATATCGCCGCTGTTGGCGAACATCATGCTTAATGAACTGGACAAGGAACTTGAAGCAAGAGGACTGGACTTCGTCCGATATGCAGACGACCTTATCATCATGGTGGGAAGCAGGCAGGCGGCGGAACGGGTAATGAAGAGCGTCACGCGGTTTATAGAAGAAAGGCTCGGATTGAAAGTAAACGCAGAGAAAAGCAAGGCTGACAAGCCCAAGGGAATCAAGTATCTCGGGTTTGGGTTCTACTTTGACTCATTCGCCAAAGGATACAAAGCCAGACCCCATTCCAAAGCGGTAGCAAAGTTCAAGGCGCAGATGAAGAAATTTACGTGCAGGAGTTGGGGAGTAAGCAATGGATACAAAGTGAATAAACTCAACCAGCTTATCCGGGGATGGGTTAACTACTTCAAAATCGGAAGCATGAAAGGCTTGTGCGAACGACTGGACAGCAACATACGCTATCGTCTGAGAATGTGTATTTGGAAGCATTGGAAAACGCCGAAGAACAGGGCAGGGAACCTGATGAAACTTGGAATCAGCCGAAAATATGCATGGTCTACGGCATACACAGGGGCAAGGATTGCCTATGTGTGTCAAAGAGGCGCCATGAACATGGCTGTAACCAAAGAAAGACTAACCCGATTTGGATTAGTCTCGATGGCAGACTACTACACCGAAAGGCGGGTTACTTGTTAAGTTGATTGAACCGCCGTGTACCGAACGGTACGCACGGTGGTGTGAGAGGTCGGAAATTTCTCATTCAGAGAAATTTCCTCCTACTCGATTACCAATTAAGGCCTTAGGTTGCCCATCTTTTCTTAAATCAGGTATGATTTTCTTGTTGTATATCCTTAGTGATTATTTTTATGAAAACATCAGGTGTTACAACTGGTGTTTTTGCTGCCTTGAAGTCTTTTGCATTACAGGTTACAATATAAGATGCATTTGCGTGGACGGCACATTCATCTTGCAGGCAGTCTTCGAAATCATGGAAATTCAGATTTTTTATAGCTTCTTTTACTTGGTTTTGCGTTGCTCCTGCCACTGTCAATAAATTACAAATGTTATTCAGCCAAGCCCTTGCTTTTTCCTCTGTTTCTTGTTTTATAGGAAATTTCGACCTTTTAGAGCGCAAAGAAAAACGTATGTTTACCGAACATACGTTAGATAGATATGTCTTTTAGGTATACAAAACAGACGGTCAGGGATTTAGAAGATATAAAAACCCTCCTCTCC
>CAJUOE010000236.1 GCA_910587895.1 uncultured Lachnospiraceae bacterium | reverse complement strand
TTTCTCCAAGAATGAGGACGGCTGGAGCATATCCATGAGGTCTCTTATTTCAGCTTCGTGAACCTGAAAGGCGGGCTGACCTCGATCGCGATCGGCGCGGCGGTATATGTGGTGCTGGTCAGATTCTGGATGCTCCGGAAGGAAGAAAACGGGGAGACGGTCTATGTCAATTACTGGCCGAGAGTGCTGGATCTGGAGGATTATCTGTACCGGCCGATTTTGCTGAAAGTGGTTCCGTCGGTCTGCGGCGCGGTATGCTTTGTACTGGATCATGCGGTGGATTTTATCGCGAAGATTCTGCCCATCGCAGGAAGCGTGGAAGCCAGCTTTTTTGATACGCTGGTGGACACGATCGTGGTATTTTTGCGGAAGACGATCTACAAGGACAGCCCGCAGCCCCAGGAGCTGCTGGAAGGAAACGCGGTAACGTACCGGCTGGGAAGCTTTGTGAATGGGATTGTGGGGATTCTGAATAAGACGGCATGGCGGGAGCGGCCGGATGAGAAGGATTATACCCACCAGTATGCGCTGGCGTATACCAGTTTTAAGGAGAATACAAGCCTGATCGGGCGGAGTCTGTCTTATGGGCTGATCCTGTTCTGCGTGGGGTTGCTGGCGACGCTGGTGTATCTGCTGCTGGTGCTGGCGGGGTGAAGAAGGGCGCAGATTCAAAAGTTTGATAGTACGGATTTCGCGAATGGATGAGCAAGGGCTGTTGCACCAGAGATAAAAAAATCTCAGACATAACAGCCCCTTTTTCTAAAAAGAGTGGTTTTTTTGTTGAAATATGAGCGGTATTCCCCTCTGTTTTTCTGGATGGGCATACTTTCCCAGGCCCTGCCACCAGACAGGACCTGAGTCTTTTGAAAGGGCTATTTTTATGCCCTTTTCTTTAAGGGAAACAGGTGATTCCCTGTTCTGTCTCCTTGAATCTTATGGTGCAGCTTATTGATGTCATGTGCAAACGCCAAAAGGATCGATTCTGCTTTCACATTCTGGCTCCCACGGCACAAAAATCTCCGGAATCCACTGTTCTGTTTTAGCTCCCCGAAGGATCCTTCCACCTGGATACTTCGATTCATCCGGAGTTCAATCCCTTCTTCACTTTCAATCCGCGCCAGATCTGCTTCCCGGTATTCGAGCAACTTTTTTGATACATACAGGTTCTTGTTCCGTTCCTCCAAGGGTGTCTTACAGTGGTTCCCCTTGATGCATTCCTTCTTATATGGACATCCGCCACATTCCTGGCAGGTATAAACCGTCGTCTCCCGTTCATATCCAGTCCGGGTTTTCTCTTTTTTTATGCTTTCCTTATGTAATTTTTTCCCATTATGGCACGTGTAGGTATCCGCTGCTTCGTCATACTCCATGTTTTCTGCCCGGCCGATGTCTTTTTTGTATTTCCTTGTTTTTGAGATCTCGTAATTTGCCGGTTTGATGTATGCCAACTTCCCGCTGCCGTCCAGATACCCATAATTTTCTTCGCTTTCATATCCGGAATCTGTGACTACTTTTTGATAGGAAAAGCCAAGATTCCCTTCCATGGATTTCAAAAATGGAATCAATGTTGTGGTATCCGCGGGCTGTGGTCCCAGGGTCAGCCATACAATATATTCACTGTCTACGCCATGCTGGAGATTATATCCGGCCTTGAGCTGTCCGTTCCCCATAGCGTCTTCTTTCATCCTCATAAAAGTCGCGTCATGGTCGGTCTTGGAATAGCTGTTGCGTGTTCCGCAAATATGCAGCTTTTTCGTATATTCTTTCAGTTTTTCCAGATATCCTTCCAAAGTCTCAATGCTTTTTTGCAGGATATGTTTTCGTTTTCCAGTGCCATGGACGAATTCAATTCCTTCCGATTTTTTCAATGCATACAGTTTCTTCCGCAGCTTTTTTACGTGCTTCATTTTCACCTGGTTCTGATACACCACCTTGATCCCATAAGTCTCCTCGCAGAGTTCTACAAAGGCAGCCAGTTTCTCCAATAATTTTCCCAGGTTCTTACTGACCGCTTTCTTCCATACAAAGGTATACTTGTTGGCGCATGCTTCGATCTTTGTGCCGTCTATGAAAATGGTTTCTCCGGACAATTC
>CAJUOE010000235.1 GCA_910587895.1 uncultured Lachnospiraceae bacterium | reverse complement strand
CATTTTGTCGGAGATCCTACAACCTTCCATACTCCGCTTTCAGGGCAATTTTGACCAGTCTTTGCAGTCGTTCCTATTGGACAACTCATAAGAATATAGGTTTAATTAGTATTCACAAGACACCTGACCAGTCTTGTTTTGGCCACTCGCTTCAATCGGGGGAGTTCCTCTTTGTAAGTTTACTTTAAAAGTAAGTAAATAACAATCGCCATGCCAGTCACTTATATCCGACAAAATGTCGCATTTTCAGTAAGATTATGTGCCAAAATGTCAGAATAGTTCATATACAATTATAATATGATCTATTGTTTATATTAAATTGATTGTTTTAATAGGTTCACTTATCCCCCGTTTACACATACCCGCATTTTTTCACCTGTTCCTCCAGATACCGCAGTTCCTTGGCATTGAGCCGGACGGGTATCACATGGTTCCGTTTCCTCATCGTTCTTCCCTTTCCTTTGTGCGATTTTTATATGTTTCACTTCTATTCCCGTTCTTCGGATTCTGTATCGCAGGATTCTGCATCGTGATCGGGCGTTCCGGAATACTGGTTCTCGGTATCTGGCTCTCCACCGAAATCCCGGACAGATCCAGCACATTGCAGTCCGGAACATAAGCGCCATAACGGACATATGGAAAACCTTCCGCCTGTGCCAGAATCCCTTCCCTGCGATCCGGTGTCATAACCAGAAGGCAGTGGGCACAGCCTTCGTCCTCATCAAAATACATATATTCCCCGTTGTCATAGAGAAACGCGAAATGTCCATAGAGTTCATCTGCAAAACCCAGGAATTCTTCCCTGGGCAACTCTATGATCTTTTCAATCTGCACCCTCCACTTTTCTCCTGGGAACACGGAATGGAGCATCTCATTCTCATCCGCAGGTTTCCGGTGAAACTCCATATAGACTGCCTTTCTCATATCTTCTGCCATCTTATCCCCGTCTCCTTTTCCAGATCACGCATCCTGCCAGTGTTGTCAGAACCATGATTCCCGCGATATATCGTTTTTTCATTACACAGCACCTCCTTTCCGCTTTTCCACATGCATTTTCAGCGGCATATACACAACCTCATTTTTTGCCATCGTTTTGGCAAACTCCCACAGCGCCCACTCTTTCCCGTCAATTCTGGCATGCAGGTCATCCAGGTAATGGCAGATACAAAATTTCCGTTCCCCTTTGTTGGTGAACAGCTGGATGGGGTCTCCATCCTCGATGTAGAACAGGCTGTGGTTGAACCGGTCTACGAACCGGATCACCTTCTTACCCCCGGAGTCCCGCTTCTTCCATTCCGACTCCATCCTGGCACGTTCCATCATCTGGTCGCCCCGCCCTCCCACAATGACGATACAGGTCATAAACACACCGATCACTCCGCCAAACATAATGCCGCTTAATAACCATCCCATAAATTTCTTCCTCTCCTTTTCACTTCTGAATCCATTTTTAAACATGCATGTGGTATCTCATTTATATTTTTTGCTTCTAAATTTTTTTCTGTCCCTGAGACAGTCCTTCCAATCTCTGCTCCGGGGGCTTGGGGTTCTCCCCAAAGTCGCGTTTGGGATATCCAAACGCTATGCTTGCAGTGCGAGTACCACCCGTTTCTTCGTCCCCCCGGCAGATTCGATGCAGGCTTTCACCGTTCCCTCTGATGATTCCTTTTGGAACAAATTATTTTTTTAATCATTAGATATCACTGTGCTTCTTTAATCCTGACCAGCCCGTCCAGGGTCGTGCAGATGATATGGAGCCGGTCTGCCATGCTGATCTCCGTATTCATCGT
>CAJUOE010000234.1 GCA_910587895.1 uncultured Lachnospiraceae bacterium | reverse complement strand
GGACACTCCCTCGGTCTGCGCCACAACATGTTTTCTTGGCATCTGCCTCACCTCCCTCAGTGCATGTGCGCAATCTATAAGAGTATATAAGTTCTTTTTGTACGCTATTCTGCCGGATCGATTCGATGTAACATAAAAAACGCCCTGCCTGCTGGCGGGACGTTTTTTGCAAAATTTCCTGTTGAGTCCGAAAGAACAAGGGCGGCAATCCGAAGGCTAAATGAAACAACCTTCTCCCTTGCTGTGTTTTTCATGATATCATAATACCACACTTAAGGCGGAACTGCTAGGAACTCCTCCGAAAATTTTAGATGAGCCAAAGCCCGACCGTGAAGTTTTCGTGCCCATCGGTCTGTGCAACCCATCCGTTCCGCTATCTCCCACCAAGTCAGGCCCTTTATGTAGTGATAGAATAATACGTCTTGTTCCCGTCTATCTTCCAGGCTGTTTATCGCCGTTTCTATTCGTTCGTGTACTTGCATCAAGACATCCAGTTCTTTTTGCCTGTCATTCTCCAGCTCGTCCAGCCTCACCATACGCCCGGACAGGTCGTTCTTCCATCCCTTGCGTCCCGCCCCGCCGCCCCCTGCGGATATGTTCGCCCTCATGGCACGCAGCTCCTCCATCTCGGCTTTTATCCGTTCAATCCTGCGCAGGGAATTCCGATAGCCCCAGAGGAACTGTTTCTTTTCTTCATTGCTTGCTGCGCCCATTGGTTTTCTCCTCTCTGCCTTACACCCTCTTGTTCCATGCTGCCACCACTTCCTGTCTTACTGCTTCATACGTCCAATTCTTTATCCAATTCTCCAAGCCTTATAAGCAACTGCTCTCTTTCAGATAAATTCTCTTTCTTTTTTCTCTCAAAGAAATCTTTCAGAACTTCCTCTGCAAATTCAACAGCCTCTCTGCTTAATTCCCTCGAACCAGATGAACTGGAAATGTCAATATTCAATTCACTGATTATTCCGTCAACCGCACTGGAAATGTCTCTTTTCAGAAAACTATCCATCGTGCTTTTACTTAAATTCTTTGGAGGGAAACATTCATCCGGTTCTAAGTACTCCAAAATTCTGTGCGCCACCTCTATTTGAGCATGTGCATAACTCTTAAAATAATCATTCACCCTTGTATTTCTATACATTTTCATTAAATTATTCATAACATTCTCCTTCCCCCGTAAAATGGACAGGGCACTGTTTGGCCAGCATTCTCTTTTTTCCGCCCGGTATCTCTCTATGGTTTCCACGGCCTCCTCCGGCCAAGATACCACTTCCGCCGCGCCTCCCGCTGCACGAATCCGTGCCATGGTCATTTCCTGAAGCTTTGACACCTCCCCGATGAGCGGCCGCTTCACCTCGAATCCGAAGTAATGACCGTCTAAAATCACCAGTATATCCGGGAGTCCGCCCTGGGAGTATGCGCCCTGGGCTATTTTTACGACAAATGCTTCCGGGTATTTTTCCTTTAACCCCTTTAGGAGCTTCCTTTGGTAATAGGGTTCTTTGGGTATAGCCTTTCTGCAGATTTCTACGGCCTTGCTTTTAGTAAGCTGCTCATCTTCCATCACTTTCTGAAGGAATGTATCTTTATCAAAACCCTCCTCGTAATTTTCCAGCATCTTCCCACCGCCTTTTTTCAAACTTTTTGTTTATTTTCCTTGTATTCTGCCATGCACAATTCCCTTGTCGGCGGAAGCTCGATCCTCCAGGCCGTTTCTTTTGCCGATACCCACAGGCGGCATTTTTCATTCCAGTACATATTTATCATAGGGTTGTACCACACCTCCCCGGAAACACCCATGCGTTCCGTCCCCAGAGGGGCCTTGACTTTTGTGCATTTACTAACCCAGTAAGGGGCATAAGCCTCGTACAAGATCCGGCTGCTAAGAAAACCGGCCGTATCCAGGACGCATTCCAGGGAATACGTCTGAAAGAGGGTGCTCTTTAACCTCTTGATTTCCTCTTTTGTCTGCTCATCCGTTACAATCCTTCGGACATTTTCCCGGATTTCATCCGAAGCAGACGGCAGATCACTTTTTAAGACCGTCAGTTTCGGAGTGCAGAAAGTGCAGAAAATTTGTTTTACGCCTGCAAGAATTTCCTTTCTGCACTTTTTCAACACTTCCTCATACTGCACAAACTGCACTTCGCTCATCTGGGCCTCGTTTCTTCCCAGTTTTCCTAGCTTTTCGGCTGTTTTTTGGTAAATTTCCATTCCAATCCGCCCCCAGGTGCTACACGTGCTGCTACACGTATTTTTTACTGTCATGCATCCCGCAAACCCTTGATTTCTCTAGCTTTCTGAACCTCTGCTACACTGCTACACGTAATTTTGAAACATACCATGTGTTTTTAAAATATTTCTGCATTATCGCATTATATCTGCGATAATGCAGAAATAACGCGCATATATAGTTTTATTCTAAAAAATACGTGTAGCAAGTGTAGCAGTATCCCTCAACCCCTCTATTTTTCTGGCTTTCAGGTGCTACACGTGGCGCTACACGTCAAGATTCTGACGTGTAGCACGTGTAGCAGTCAATTTTCACCTTTTGCTCATTCTATCAGAGCTGCTTTTGCCTCTTCCTGACACTCCTGCTGCCCGGATTCTTTTCTCCAAATCGATCATGTTTTATCCCTTTCCAGCTACTGATTAAACATCTCTCTTTGTATTGCCGCAAAATCATACTCCCTGGTGGGGTAGTCATTAAACCAGTTCTTTTTCTGGTTATTCTTTGTCTCTGAGCTGCTCTTTGCCTTCAGATCGCTTTCCGGATCGTAATTAGCGTCCAGATAATCCATATAGCCGGAATTAAAAAACGTGCTGCCATTCTGGAAATGCAAATAATCGACACTTGCCACGTACTTTTTGTAACGGCGGATTGCCCGTTCCATCTCTTCATAGCCAATTTGAAACAGTTTCACCTTCTGGCTGTACAGCACACGAGCTTTTCCTCGCTTGACCGGGTACAGCTTCCAGAGGTTGTCAAACAACGCTTGAACATCGCGCTCAGGCGGTGCAAAACCCGCGGTTTTGCACAGAGTGTTTTTATCTTTTTTACTTTTCTTTTCTTTACTTTCCTTTTGTGACAGGAAACCCGTGTTTCCCACATGGAAATTCATGTTTCCCACGTCGAAATTCGTATTTCCCGCGTGGAAATCGGTGCATTCCCCGTTCAAACTGCTTTCTAAGGGTGTCTTTTTTAAACCTTTGCACTCGTCATCGGGCAAAAGCCAATAGTCAGCAATCACATTTCGCACATCCCTTGTTCTTAAAACTTCCCAATACCTGCTTTGGATACCCCTTCCATACCTGTCAAACAGCCCTTTGTCAAAAAGACCAATCCGCAAGCAATAGCTTACCGTTTCTTTTACTGTACCGGCACGAATGCCGCCGCCCATCTTCCTCGCCGTAGATGCACAGTCGTCATAGCACCATTGATAGAAATATCCTTCCCCGCCATAGGCCCTCTGGCAAAGATAGAAATAGATCCCAAATCCATTCCAGCCCTGCGCATCGAGAAGTTTGTCGATCTTGGTATCGTTATCAAAAATGGTTACCGACCACCCCGAATAATCAACGCCCTTTTTCGGGTGCCTTCCAAGTGGTTTTCCCATTACATTTCCTCCATTTTGCTGTTTTTATAGGTAGTTTTTTCCATATTGCCTTTCTGCAAAAGCCTTGCATGTATTTTTTGTCTTTCTGTCTTTTATCCGGTTTCCTGCCACGCAATGGCCATTACAAGTCGGTAAATAGGAACTTCCATTTTTGATATAATGCTGGATAAAATTACTGCAATACTCGCAATTCTTAGGCAATTCCACTCTGTTTCCACATATATCCTGCAATGTTTCCACTTGCGCCTTTAAAGCGATATTTTCCTGCTCTAATTTTTGAACTTTTTCTGATAACATTGTTTTTCCCTCCTGTTTATGTGGTAAAATGAAGTATTATCATAATCTCTTGTTGCTTTACGTCCTTATTGGTCGTGTATTTATAGTTGTATATTACACGTCCTTTTCGGTCATGTCAACACTTTTTAGGAGGAACTTAGATGAAATTTAATGAACGCCTCAAATACCAAAGGGAAAGCTACGGTTACACACAAAAACAAATGGCTGAACTTATCGGAATTACCCCTCGCTCTTACCAGCGATACGAAGCCGGAGAAAGAGAACCCAACATCAATACCCTCGTACAAATGGCTGATTTTTTCAAAATATCTCTTGACGATTTAATTGGACGAAATTTCCCGTAACATTCGCTGATGGATTTTGAACAGATCCTCCAGCAAATCCCACGTTTCAATCATACCCATGCGTTCTCCACTTTCTATTCTCTGGTATGCTCTTTCAGTCACTCCCAAATATTCCGCTACCTGCTTTTGTGTCATGCCCGCTCTCTGGCGGGCTTCTTTTAAGTTCTTACGCATTATTCCTCCTATATTGAATTTATTTAACTTTTTCCGCTATCATTGCTTGTCCTCCTGTTTATGTCTTTTTTGTTCATGAACTAACTGTACATTTTGTTTGTTGTTATAATACTGTACAATCTGTTCATAGTCAAGTGTTTTTTAAGGAGGAATTTCATGTTTTCTAAACGCTTAAATGAAACCCGCAAAAACAAAGGATTTACCGCTCAAAAAATGGCTGATCAGTTAGGACTTGCATTACGTTCTTATCAATTTTACGAGGGCGGAAAACGCTCTCCGTCATTGGATACTCTTGTCAAAATAGCGGATATTCTAAATGTTTCCACGGATTATCTGCTTTGTCGGGATGATTTTATTCATTCTCGCGGAGTTTCCTCTGATGAATGCCCAATAAATCCTCAAGAGAGTCCCACAAAGTAAAATCTCCTGTTCTATCCCCAGATTCAATAAACTGGTAATATCTTTCTGATATCCCCAAATATTCTGCCACCTGTTTTTGTGTCATGCCCGCTCTCTGGCGGGCTTCTTTTAAGTTTTTACGCATAATCTCACCTTTCCATTTTTCTAAAATAAATATGTTCCCCTTGAATACACGTGTCACACGTGTTATACTGTTTTCGTAAGGAGGTAGGGCATGAAAGATAAAGACCTGTTAAAACTTTTGAAGAGAAACGGATGGAACACAGCCAGAATCAATGGCAGCCATCACATTCTTCAAAAGGACGGGAAAACTACCGTTATTCCCGTACACGGCCGAGATGTTCCAACCGGCTTACTCAATCGTATCCTTAAAGAGGCAGGTTTAAAATAATCTGCCTCTCCTTAAAACAATACAAGGAGGTTATCATCATGTTATTTGTATATCCTGCTATCTTTCATAAAGAAAATGACACATATTGGGTTGAATTTCCTGACCTGGAAGGCTGCCATACCTACGGAGATTCCATTACGGAAGCCATGGAATCAGCACAGGAAGCTTTAGCCGGTTATCTTCTCACACTTTTGGAGCAGAATCAGGCTATCGCTCCTCCTTCTGATATTTCTGCCATCCATACAGATGATGGTTTTTCTTCCTTTGTTTCCTGCGATATTAACCAATATAAAGACACAAAAGCGGTAAAGAAAACTTTGACCATACCATCTTGGCTGAATGACCGCGCCATATCTATGGGTATCAATTTCTCTCAGGTATTACAGGAAGCTCTTCTTTCAAAAATACAAGCCTAACAGCTTTGCGTCATGCCCGCCCTCTAGCGGGCTTCTTTTAAGTCCTTATGCACTTCTCCACCTTCCTCTCCTTTCTATCAATCAAACGGCAGATTTGCATCCTCTGGGAGCTTCAAAAATCCGTCTATTGTCATTTGTTCGTTTTCCTCTTTATGGTCGCTGTCTTCTACGCGCTCCTCTGCTTCCTCGTTTTCAAAAAGTTTCCCAATGAAAAATTCGACAAACCGCATATTCTTTCCGCAAAATCGCCGGACTACGGAATAAGTTCTGCCCTCACAATCTTTGCGCTTCGCCCAGGAAACCATCCCTTTCTCCGCCATATATTTTAATGTTTTCTGTGGGGAATACCCCGCTTGCGTAAGCGCATTGCGGAAAATGGAGGGGAAAATGTATGCCACATCCCCAAACTCCGACATTGTCCCAAAACATGGCCCCACTACCTTTTCCCCGAATGAAGATTTGTTCGACACTACCCAGTCTGCCAAAAACTGCACCGCGTTTTCGTTGTCGTCTCCGATGTCGGAAGCCATCTGCTCTTCCAAAATCACTTTCGCCATTTTTCTGGCCCGGCTCCACGGCTCCGGCTGGATTTCCAGGCTTTGGCCCTTTTCTTGCGGCACCTCCTGCTGCCCCTCTGCACAAAAAATCCACTCCTCCACAAGCGCATCTGCAAGGGCCACCGCCGCAATCGCGGACACATGGCTTCCAGATTTCCCGTCGGATAAATCGTTTACATACTCCTTCATCCGCTCGTACCACTCGCAGATGCTTTCTTCCGAGTAGCCTACAAGCTTTTTTACAAACGCTGGCCCGGCCCACCCGCAGTTTTGCGGGCTGTCCTGGTGCATCGCGGAAGCCGAAGCTTCGTCCTCAAAAGGGCCGCCGTAAACTTCCAAAGCGCGGGTCTTTACCCCTGCCTTCGACGTTTCTGTGGCAATTGGCTCCTCCCCGGTGGCAATCGCCACGGTTCGCCAAGCGTAGGTGTGCTGCACACCGCCGGATTTTGCACCCCGGATCTTCCCTTTTTCGTTTGCCACCATGTAGATGATGTTTTCAATTTTGCCCTGGTCCTTGCCTGCAAGCTGCCGCTCATCGATACCCAAAGGCAAGTCCCGATAAAGGGCTGCTGTGCGCTCCAATCCCACTTGAGTAGCGTTGAAGTTGACCATGAGCTGTTCCGGCTCTCCCCATACGGACAGTGCGGCTTTTAGCGCAGCGGTCTTGCCCGCCTTGGAGTTCCCCCAGTTATAAACAAAGAAGGTCCGCTGGCGCAGGATACGAAGGAGCGGGGCGGTAAACGCTGCTGAGAGGATAAATCGAAACCTGTCGCGCTTTCTATGGGGCCGCATGGTTTCAATCCAACCGTCCATGCTGCCGTTCCTTACATACGCGGCCGCCATAGCCTTTTGCGACTGCTCCACATCCAGGAGAATCCCCTCCTCCAACCCAGGGATAAACCGGCGGCCTGTTTGCCAGCCAAAGGTGGAAGTAGAATCCGCTTTGGGAATAATATCCAGATTTTCCGTTTCCAGGGCGGATAAAAACTGCACGACCTGCCGGGCGTTTTCACTACTGATGGTGCATCCTAAGTCCGCAAGGGCTGTCACGCCCCGGCTGGTAAAAAGCACACTCCTTTGAAAAATCGCTTTGTGCCACTTTTGGTCCCGTTTAAACGTCACCTCGATCTTCTCATCCCCGGTGTCCAGACTCTTTAGCCGCCTGGTCAAAAGCAAGGGCGTCCTGCAAACCAGCTTTGCTGTATAAGATTTCTCGTTTACTTTACTGATGCCGTTTTCCGAATACTCCCACCCCCTTGGCTGCCGCAGGGCTACCGGGGCGTCCTCGATGGCAGAACTTACGTCTTCCGGCGCGTCCAGGTCGATTTCCTCTGCCTTTTGCAGAAGCTTCACAATCTTTTTTGCGCCTTCCTCTTGGCCAAACTTTAGGAAGACGTCCGAAGGGTCTTTGCAGTCTGGGATATTCCCGCAGGTAAAGCAGCAAACCTCCCCGGTAAAACTCCCCTCTCTTAATTTCTGCTTTACCTTCCGCAGGAACGTTTCGCCGCCCGCATCCTTTTCTTTGTGAATGTACAGCTTTAGATCCTGCAAGAGGGCGCAGCATTCTGTCTTAAACATAGACGCCCCCGGAACGCCAAGGGCAGAAAGCCCCATATACCACAAGCTCTGGGAATCGCTTTCCCCCTCCACCAGGATGGTGTAACCGATTTCCCGGATAGAAGGCAACTTCCATTCCCCGTAAAGCCGGATTGGGCTTTTCTCTCCTTCCTGCTTCTTGTCTTTCCGCTTCCACCGAAATTGTTTATGGGCAAAGCGCTTCCGAAAAGTAACTTCCTTCCCCTCCTCGTTTAGATAAGGAATTTTCAGAAAATCAGCTTTATGATAGCGGTCGCGCTCGGTAGAAAGGCTGCATTCCTTAGTAAGCCACTCTTTGGGCAGCCGTTTTTCCAAGGCGTACTGCGTAAGGCTGTAAGACGAAAGGGCGCCCTTTTTCTCTTGGCTTTTTTCCGGCAGGGAGACACCATATTTTTCCAAAATCTGTTTAAACGCTTCTTTGTTGTCAATGTTGTGGATTTGCGCATAAAAGCTGATGAAGTTCCCGCCGGTATCTTCGGTCAGGCAGTGCCACTTCCCGGTCTTTAAATCCACCGAAAAGCTGGGGTTTTTCTCTGCATGGAACGGGCACAGGCCAGTTAGGTTATCCCCCGATATATGCGCTTTTTTTACATAGGCGCTGTATTCTGCGCGGTAATCCACGAAGCGGTCAATGTCTATTTCAGATCTCTCCATACGCCAAGCCCTGCTTTCTGATAGCTTTGGTTTCTTGTTCTTTGCATACAAGCGCCTCCTTTTTCTTTCACAGCAGGGCAGCGCAAAATTGCCTGCCCCGCTCTATGTTGTCTAGTCGAAAGGAAGCCCATCACCCTTGATTTCATCTGGGATGTTTAGAAACTCATTCGTTGGATCGCCTGCATAGGAACTTGATTTCTGCGCCTGTGTACTCTCTGTACTTACATAATCCGCATTTTCCACTGCTACGGATGTATGCTGCCCTTTGATTTCCTCGCGCATCTGCCTGGCTAGATCGCCCTGCTCTGCGGTTAATTCCCCGGCCTTTTCCACGGTGATGCGGGCATAATCCTTACCACCTTTGCTGACGGCGGATTCCAGCTTAAAGATGACTACCGTCCGGGTAAGCGGCGTGCCGCCGGAGAGAATCCGCTTTAACTGCTTGCCAACAGAGCGCAGCGATGTGGGCGGTACGGTCAAAAGGTAAAGATGCGTCCTTTTATCCAGCATCAGGTAAATACGCCGGGTGTTCTTACATTCTTTGCCGTTCTCCTGAAAGGCATTGTAAGGGCAGAGACCACAGTCATGCGCTTGTCCGGTCTCAAACTCGACGCCCTGTTTGGCGTCCCAGGAAGAGCAGACGGGAAGACGGTTTTCGCCGCCGTATTCGCCCTCCCAGCGGGCGTTCATCCGATGGGTAAACAGGACAACACCCCGCAGCTCTTTTTCCATATCTGGGTCATCTGGATTGTCGCCTTCCACCTCAAAGGCTTTGCTCTTCCCGGTCGGAAGCTTAATCCGCCTGCAGTCAATGCCTCCCTCCTCATCCAGGTCGTCTAGTTCCTCCTCGATCTCTGCTTTTAGGGCTTCATCCATCCCCTCGTATTTGGGAATGAGCTGGAAGATAGTTTCTTCTGCTATCTCAGTATTGCTTTTTTCACACATAAATTTATCCCTCCAATGTTGTCTTTGTTTTTTCTATGGCTTTGCGGGCAGAGGAAAGCGTGCCTTTCCGGCTCTTTCTGCGAATGATTTTTAACTCCTCGTAAGTGTTTAAAATGGCCTCTACCTCTTCCGGTATGCCTTCTTCACTTTGGGCAGCTTCCTTCATCACGGTTTCTAAGGAACGCTGGGCAATGGATTCCTCGATTAAAAACCCATACCCGTTTTCGCGCATCACCGCCATCTTATCCTTGCCTTCTGCTAAAAGCAGCTCCTCTGACTTAAAGGAATAATGCTGCACGGTCTGCGGGGAATAGTTGTAAGAGCCATATCCCTGGGAAGGCACGTCTTCTTCCACCATCTGCTCCACCATTTCTTCCTGAACCTTTTTGAGTTCCTCGTTGACTTCTTTGGTTGCATCGGCCAGTTCTTCCTTACACTCCCGAAGCTCCTCGTATTTTTCAATCAAGGTGATCAATTTACTTTTTTCTTCTGCCATGTTTTTCCTCCTCTTCTTTCCCTAGCCGGAAGATTACCTTTGTCAAATGCTCCGGCTTATAATCTTTATAGGGGCTTTCCTGATAAAATCCCCCGTCGGAATGAAGGCCGTACTGTTCATAATATCTCTTAGCCAGCTCTAGGCTTATCCGGCCTTTACCTCTGATTTTTACCTTGCCACCGTCGCTGTAATGAAATAGAATCCTCCACATACCTGCCTCCTTATCTGAATATCTCCCTCCAGTTATCCACCACAGTCTTTGCCAGGTTTTCCTTTGCCTGAAGTGCTTTTGCAATCTTTTCATCCACGCTTTTTGAAACCACCAGGTCTATGTAGGTACATCTGTTCTTCTGGCCAATCCGGTGTATCCGGGATAAAGACTGCTCATAGGTGGCATAGTTGAAATTCTTGCTGTAATACACACAGGTGTCCGCCGCCGTTAGCGTAATGCCTGTCCCCGCCGTATCGATTTGTCCGATAAACAACACCGTTTCTGGATCGGTTTGGAACTGCTCCACCAAAGTTCCCCGCTCCTCTTTTTTGATGGCACCATAGATGACCACAGATTTTTTGCCCTTTGGCAGTGTCTTTTCAGCCAGGGCCAGGATTGCCTTTATTTCCGGCAAAAACCGGGCAAATATAACCAGCTTTTTGCCGCTTTCCACCACGTAGTCTGTGAGAATATCCTTTAATGCGTCCAGCTTTGCCGTGCTGACCTGCTCCGGCTTTTCGGCGTCGTCTTTGACCAAAAAACCCCCGGTTAGCTGCTGCAGCCGCAGAAGCTTTGTCAAAACCGTTGCCGCTGTAACCTCGCCCCCGTTTTCCAGTTCGGCATAAGAATCCTTTCGGATGGTATCGTAGAGGATGCGTTCCTTTTTACCCATCTGGATGTAACGGGTTTCAAAGGTCTGCTCCGGCAGATCCACAGCTTCCTCCTTCGTAATCCGAAAGGCAATGGAATGTTCTTTTCTCACCAGGGTATCTAGGTTGTGATAGCCAACAATCTGTTTTTGGTTGAAGCCTCCCATAATCGCGTATCTGCCCCGGAAGGCAAAGAAGCTATCCCCAAACACGGTGCGGTCTAAAAAGCGGTACTGGGACCAAATATCAATGGCTTCATTTTGTACTGGCGTGCCGGAGAGAATCATCTTATACCGGGCAATATCTCCAAGCTGGTGGATGGCCTTGCTCTGCGCCGCATTGTACGTCTTGATGCGCTGGGATTCGTCGCAGATGATAAGGTCTGCGTCATATTCCTTTAAGGCTTCAAAAATGCCCTCCCGCCAGGTGGATTCGTAATTGATGGCCGCCACACGAAGCTTCAAAGCGCGGCATTTTTCCAGTTCCGAGAGGGCTTTTAACCTCTGCTGCCTGGTTCCTAAGAGCGTTTTACACTCCACCGGGAAATCTGCAAACTCCTCAAACTCCTTCGGCCATACGGACACGACGGACGTTGGGGCTATCACCAGCACCTTTTTAACAACGCCCATCCGGTATGCCGCTCCCATAATCGCAATGGCTGTCAATGTTTTTCCGCATCCCATCCCGGTTACTCAAACAAAAGAGCGAATCCTTTTCCATTTGCGGTTTTTCTAATCGCACCTTCTGTCATGATGGCGTCACCTCCTCGTTCTTCTGCCCCTCTGCCCACAATTCGCTTTCTATCCGGTTTTTTTCCGCCTGAAGGAAGCCCTGGCAGAGGGTAACAAGATTATCCGCATCCATCCAGGCCCGCAGGATATGGCTTGTATTTTCTTCAATGCTTCCATATCCCCCTCCGAGAATGATGTCGCTATAAGTTTCTTTTTCACATTGGTACAAACCGATCTGTTCCAGCAGTTCGCAGACCCCCAGGCCGTATTCACATGCCGGCGTCCCGTGGAACTGGGGTTTTATCTTTGCGTCTTCCATTTCATCTTCTCCTTTCAGGATTTCTGCAATCCCTTCAAACACATACAGCGCACACGGGAGGGCAATCCCATTCCCCCACATTTTATAAAGTGCCGTATCGCTGTCCGGATTTTTCAGCCACCGGATAACCTGCCCCCGGTTCCGTTTCTTCCCCGGTTTCCCGGTAGCTTCCCGGTGCGCTTCAAAAACCTCCTCCCAATGGCGGATGGTTTCCCTATCCGGCCTTATATTTTTAAGCCCTGCGTCCAGGAATCCGGGAAGCCCTGCAGCCTGCCGCATTCTGTCGGCGTGAGCCTGCGTACAATGTATTCCGGGGGAGCCATGACCAGGTTCTGGCATTCGTCACCGGACGGACCGCCGGAGCCTTTCGCCATTTTTGCAGTCAGTGCCCCTGCAGTTTCAGGAACTGCCACCGGATTGATGTAATTCAAGGAGTGCCCGCCGCTCCCCTTTGCCTGGAGTGTCCCACTGACCTCTTTTTTTGCCGTATGGTTCCTGCAGTCATATGCTACGGCGTGCCTGCTTGCTGCCGTTAAAGTATAGATGGGGCTTCCTGCCCGGCCAACCCCAAGGCCGTTCCCTGCCCCATCCCCGTGCCGCGTGGCCCCTCCGCCTTGATAGCGGGTCGCTTTGTCGGCTATCGGGAACGCATCTATCAATACAGGCGGATGGCTGCCTATCCCAGCCCTCAACGTCGGGGAAACCCTGCCGTCCATGGGACGGATGTTTGCCCCGCCCTGATCATCTGAAAGCAATGGGACATTCCCGCCGCCGGTCCCCATCCGCCCGGTAAGTGTCTGGACGCTCCCCTCTTTATTTAACCGGATACGGCAGTCATTCGGATGGTTTTCTATGGTTAGGAAGCTCCTCACCCCCCACTCCTGAATTCCTGCCTGCCTTTCCAACGCCCCCTTCAGGAGGGGAGGCAGCTCCTTCCCACGTTTTTGTGCCCTCCTTAAAATCCCAAGACAGGCCTTCGCGCTTAAATAATATTTCTGAGCTGCCCACCCTCCAAAATCTGCGACAAGGAAGATCCGGCGGCGTCTTTGGGGGACTCCCCAGTATTGGGCATCCAGGACCCTCCATGCGATTGAGGAAGCGTCTGCCATGATGCACCCGGCGTTTTTCCATTTCCCGTTCTCAGGTCGAGGAATAAAAACCCTGCCATCGTTGATTTCTGCGATGCCCTGCAGGACTTCCCGGAAATCGCTTCCCCTGCCGCTTGAGAAAGCCCCCGGCACATTTTCCCAGACCAGGAACCTGGGGCGTGGATGTGCGCTCCCTTTTCTTTTGTCATCTTCCCTCATCTCCTTTACAACCCTTATAAATTCCCAGAACAGGCCGGAGCGCTCCCCATAAAGCCCCTCCCTTTTCCCGGCGATGCTCATGTCCTGGCAGGGGCTCCCCCCGGTGATGATGTCCACCTTTGGGATTTCTGCGCCGTTAAGTTTTGAAATATCCCCCAGATGCTTCATCCCTGGGATGTTCTTTCCCGTCACCAGTATGGGCAGCGGCTCTATCTCGCTTGCCCACAGCGGCCGGATTCCAAAGGCAAGCCCTGCCAGTTCAAAGCCACCCTCCGTTTTCCCTGCGGGGCTTGGTCTCTGTATGAAAGTGCTTCGCATCTTTTTTTGCCTGCCGGGCCTGCTTTTCGTAATCCTGCAGGATGTCCAGCGCTTCCTCCAATGCCTCTGCATTCGCTTCCAGCACCTCTTTGTATGCCCCGTCCAAATCTTCCCGGCCGGTCATGTACCGGAATTCTGAAAGCATACCCTCAAGCTGTGTCTTTACGTTCTCTGCCTTCATGCCTTTTCTCCTCCTGGCGGCTTTATCAGCCCGAAAGTCAGCAGGCACATGTTGCCAGCCCGGATCTGGTGGGTGTACAAAGGCTTTCTTACCGGGTAGGGATAGAGCGGCTTTACCTCATCTTCCGGGCGCATCCGCTCCTCATCCACAGCATCCTGCACGGCCCTCAAGCGGGTACGCTCTGCCTCTATGTAGTCTGGAAGGGGCTTGTTTTGTAAGGCAGAAAGCTTGTCCAGTATCTCCAGGCTTACCAGTGCCGTCCAGCATCGATACCCCTTATTCCACTTTGCCTGGTTCCAGGACTTTAAGGCTGCCGCCTCACTGGCATTATCTGGTGCAAGGTATAGGATTCCGTCCTGCATCTTCATCCTCATACCGGCGCCCCCTGGCTGTTTTCTCCTCCGATGGCTTCTTCCAACTCGGCAATCTCTTTTAAAATTTTTTCATAAGCCAGCTTATACTTTGTTTTAAGCTTATCTTCTGGTATTCTTGCCCGGTTAGCTTCAAGCTGCTTTTTAAGCCTGTCCAATTCTTCCTTTTTAAAGGCCCTGCCTTTATCAAGGGTTCTGAGAGTTCTTTCTATCTTTCCAGTTTCTTTCGCTTTGGATTTCACCCTTGGATCTTTTCCGCCGTAATCCATCGGCAAAAAACGCAGGAGAATGGTATCGTAGTCCTCATCATAGTCAATGATGGTGCGCTGTCTTTTTGCGATGCTGCTCACAAATTCTGACATTGCTACATCCAAACAGTCTTTTGTCATCGTGCCTATTCCGTATATTTCTTCCTGTGGCTTGACCTTGTAATACCTAAAAAGTTTATCTAACCCCCGCTCTGGGGCCAGGCATCCCCCATAGGTTAGAAAAATCTCTGTCGGAATCCATGCCTCTTTTTTGCCTTCAAAACCGTAAAGCGGCTTGGCCCCAAACTCTTCTATCTGCTTTTTGGCAGCTTCCCGGTCAAATGAAATGCAGATATTCGGGCAGCCCTCTGGCAGATTGATTGACACCCAATTCTCCATTTTTTCTTTTTCCATTTCGCTTTACCTCTTTTTTCCCTTCATTTTCTCGTTAAGACTGGATAAATTCATCTATAAACTGCTCAATAGCTTCCTGGCTCTCAATCTCCTTGGACAGCTCATCTGGCTCTCTAAGAAGCCTTTTTGCCATTTCCATTATTTTTTCATCCAGCATTTTTTCCTGGGCAGTAATACGTTTTTCGCATTCAGCAATCCGCTGGCACATACATTCCCATTTATGAGCTGATATCCACATTTTTTTAATCTTCCTCGCATCCCTCAATCACACTCAGCGGAAAGAACTCCGTTTCATAGACATATGGCACTTTGACAAAGTTATCCGAAAGCTTCACGATGCCAAGCTGGCTGCATACGCTTTTGAATTCTTCTGCAATATCCGATGGATGCGAATTCTGGTCGCGCATCACTTTATCCATTTCCCGAAGAAAGCTGGAAGCTTCATGCAAAAGGGCAGTGACCTTACTAAGTGGCGCGTCCTGGATGCGGTATGTATTCGGGCTATACCTTCCGGTTTTTCTAATGGTCGGAAGCACCTCCGATGTTACCCAGTGTTTGAAGCGTCTGGCCGATGGGAGTTTGCTGCCAAATATGAGGGCGTACATCCCGGATTCGTTAATGATGGTCATTCCGCGGTTCGGAATTTCTAAGGTCGTGATTTGCGACCTTTGGATTATCTGTTTATCTTCTGCCTCAACATGTCTGTTTAAAGCATCTTTGGTATTTTCATACCCTAACGCTTGCGCTACGTCCTTACCCACAATCCAAGGTTCATTATTGATTAACACCAATCTTATCTGCCCAAATTCCTCATTGTTAAAAATCTGAATTCCGTTCATAGCGAATCCCCTTTCTATTTTGCTACTAAAAATATGTATCGGCTTTTTAAGGGCAAGCGTATCTGTGCTACATGCCTGCTTTCTATACCAATTCAAAGCATTCTTAAGGTTGCAAAACATCCTCTTATCCCTTTCCTGTACGATTTTTATTGATTTTTGTCATATTTCCTTTTATACTGTACCTGCAGGATCTGCCATGACTGAATTTATATTAAAAAGGAGAGTAGTAATAATGCGTGAGCAGTACTGGGCGTTTTATTGTTCTATTAAATACAAATCTTTTTACTACGAGTATTTTCAACTTTTATTTAACAAAATTAATTGGGGTATTACTGCACTTTGTACATTGACTACATTATCCTGTGTTGCGGCATGGGATATTTGGCAGAAATTCCCTGGATTATGGGCTGTGTTAATAGGCATTTCCCAAGTTGTCCAGGCATTGTTTCCAAGGCTTCCATACAATGACCTGCTGGTATCTACAAAGTTCGCTATAAGTGCCATCGATAATCTGCTCTTGGATATTGAGGAGGACTGGATTTTCATAGATGTACACGAACTTTCAGATGAAGATATTGCAAAACGTCTAACTGGACACAAACGGCAATATTCTAAACTTGTAGAGCAGTTTTTCGCTGGAACTTATCTTCCAGAACTAAAATATTGTACAAAGAAAGCTGAACAGAGTTGTAAGAATTTCTTCTCTATTACATACCATTTCAATTAAGGAGGTATTATATGTTTAAAAATAACAATGACAATTCCGGACACCAACCCCCTAGAACTCCAGAACAGCACCCTCATGATCAGCCTCTTTGGAGGCGCGATGGCGGCGGTGCGCCAGACCCCACTTTCTCAATCCCTTGCCCGCCAAGAAAGCCGAAAAAATAGCCTATTTCTTCTTACGCCCATAAAGCTCAAGCTCATCCCTTTTAGTTTTGAATTCGCAGTAGCTACACGCTGTATAGTCTATCCTTCTTATGAAAGAGTAGATATACGCCTTATACCATGCGATGCCCACTACGATTCCCGCAATAAATAAAAACATACCTGCCTCACCCCCTCCCTACATAGCCACGGCCAGCGGTATTTGATTTAATCTATCTCTATATCTTTCTCAAACGCATCCAGCGGCAGAAAGTGTATCGGCTCCACGGCCACAGGCTCCCTTACAAAATCTTGCGGGAGCTGAATCCCGAACTGTTCACAGATGCCCTTAAATGCTTCCGCAATGTCGGATGGATGCGAGTTCTGGTCGCGCATGACCTTATCCATCTCCCGGACAAAGCTGGTTATTTCACCAAGGCTTGTGTCCTTAATCTTATAAACATTCGGATGTATATATCCGCCGGTTTTTCGGATTGCCGGGAGAACCTCCGACGTTACCCAGTGCTTGAAGCGTCTGGCCGATGGAAGCTTGCTTCCGAAGATAAGGGCGTACATCCCGGATTCGTTGATGATGGTCATTTTCTGCGTTCCACCAGGGGTCTGTATTTCACCGACCCCTTTGTCCTCATCGTCAACGTGTGTTCGGATTGCATCTGCTGTCCTCTCGTACCCTAACGCCTCTGCTACATCTTTTCCCACAATCCAAGGTTCACCATTGATCAGCACCAACCTTACCCGCCCGAACTCTGTGTTTTTAAATATTTTCAGATCTGTCATATCCTGTCCTTTCTTCCCTGCATCGTTGCAAGAATAAAATTGTTGATTGTTTCCGCCCCCTGTCCTATAATCTATGTACAGGCTGTTGCCGCAGCCGAGTACATATGAAGGGAGATTATTATGAACAAAGAGGAATTAGCTAACAAAGTTTTTGATAGCATCGAGAAAAATATGAAAGAGAATAAAATAAACATTTATTCTGCCTATGAATCTTTATTAGATTCCCTGAATACAAAAACTGATATTGCCGAACCTCTTTTAGAATTCTATTTATCAGCCATAAAACATGGGGCGACCGCAGCTATTCAAACTTTGGTCGACTTAAAGATTGTAAAGATTTCTGAATAAGCCTATCAAACTCTTCTTTTGTGATTTTTGGATGAACTGGCCGGCCCTGAATCTGTTTTTCAAGGTCGGCCACTCTTTCTTCTAACTTTTTCCATCTTTTTTTGGAAATCCGCATCTTTCTCACCCCTTCCCTATGTAGTCACGGTCAGCGGTTCGTCCTGCTGCTTGCCCTTTGCCATTGATTCACCTAAGTAGCACCCATACATAAGGTAAGACACCGCTTTCCTAGATTCTTCATTAAGAAGCGGAGTCATACGCTCAATGTTCGTCAAAGGGTCTTCTGTGAGTTCTAACTTTTTAATGTCTGCCATGATAACACCTCCTTTGATAACTTTGTAATTATATAATATAACATAGTTATTATTAAGTCAAGTATTTTTTGATTGCATTGTTATCTTTATTGTGATATAATTGATTACAGAAAGGAGGAACAAATGACGATAGGAAATAGAATTAAAATTGTAAGAGAATCAGTTGGAAAAAACCAAAGAGATTTTGCCTCTTCTATAAAAATAAGTCAGCCAGCCCTTGCAATGTTCGAGAATGGTCAAAGGGAAGTGAAGGAAATTCACATTGAGCAAATATCAATAAAATACAATATCAACAAAGAATGGTTGCGCACTGGCGAAGGAGAAATGAAAATAGAGGACTGCAAAGACAACCGTTATTTATCCAATGTCGGAAAATTGCAACGGACAGACGACGAAACAATCATGCGTTGGGTAAATGCTATTGCCGAAACCGATCCAGGTATCCTAAAAGAAATCGAGGAATTTATGAAAAAGTTGCTAGAAACCCAAGAAGATTGAGCCGGTCAATCCGGCCCTTTTTCTTTTAAATATTCAGAAATAGATATGTAGATAGCTTTTAAAAATCTTTTTTCTTCAATTCGTTTTATCATGTCGGCTATTTCCCTTCTGTAATCTTCCTTATCCATTTGTTTTTCCACAAATGCATCCTCCATTCTTGTCAATTTTTGTAAATTATAAGATAAAAAATGACAAAAATACAGTCTTTAATTCACAGAGCAATTACGCTATCGTGGGGAAATATGCTGCAAGATTCTCCCTTCTCGTTTTGTTGTTATGCGAATGTTGTAAGTCGCATAACAACGTTTTATTGAAACATTATTTGTGATTTTGCGGTTTCTGCGATATTTAGCGAACACTCTAAGTCGCATAACGACGTTTTATCAAGACACTGTTTGTTACTTTGTGATTTATTTGATATTTTGTGAGTATATTAAGTCACAAAATCCCGTTTTATCAAGACACTGTTTTGTGATTTTGTGATTTTTTGTTGACAAAGTAACATTTCAAAACTATACTTCGTAATAGGAGGTGCTGCAAAATGGGAGAACGAATAAAGAGAATCAGAAGGTTGTTCGATCTTACACAACAAGAATTTGGAAATAGAATTGGTGTGAAAAGAAACACCATAGCTACCTACGAATCAGGAAGAAACAATCCAGTTGATTCCGTCGTATCTTTGATTTGCCGAGAATTTGATATTTGCGAAGAATGGCTTCGTACTGGGGAAGGGGAAATGTTTAGACCAGAGCCAAGCGGAGAGTTGGATTTATTAGCAGAAAAATATAATTTGACAAATATGGATTATATATTTATTGAAAAGCTTTTGAAAGATAAGAAAGCCAGAAATGCTATGGAGAATTTCTGTATTGAATTTGCAGCTATTGCTTCGAGTACCACAAACGGGGCAAAGAAAAATGAGAACATATTATTTGAACCTATACCGTTTCTTCCATTGCCGGATGAAACGGAAGATGAATGAAAAACGCACAAACAACCGATCCAAGAGGTGATTTTTTGCAGATTCAATATTCAAAACAGGCTCTTAAATTCCTTAACAAACAAGACGTACCCACCAAAATACGAATTATAAGTGCAATAAACCAACTTCCTTCTGGAGATGTAAAAAAACTCCAGGGAAGAAATGGATACCGTTTGCGCATTGGGGCGTATCGCGTGATTTTTGACATAGATTGGAATATCCTGTATATAGAAAAAATCGAAAGTCGCGGGCAAGTTTATAAGAAATAGGAGGTATTTTATGAGTGCAGTAAAAGAGCGCATTTTAGGAGCAGTCAGCATTATGGACGATTCCGATGCAGAATCTTTATGGGAATATATCTTGTCCACATTTCAGCCCCGTTCTTCATGGGATGAGATTGAAGAAGTAGAGCCGGATGAGATTGACCTTATGATGCTTAAAGAAATAGAAGAAGATCCGGAATGCCATGAATTTATATCTTCAGAAGAACTCATGAAAGAGCTGGGTTTATGATACAAGATAGGTTTTTGGTATGGCAAACAAGCCCCTCCCTTTGCCGCTAATGACAGGGGAGGAAGGCATTAAAAATCGCCGTTATAGTGTCCTAAATTCATCATATCCAGATGCGACTGCTTTCGTGCATGATATAGAGAGTTTTCAGATCTGATACCAGACAGCGTTCTTAACTTTCGATGGTATCATTCTCTCTCTTTTCCAATTTTACTTCATAACCCATACGTTCCAACTCGGCAATATGTTCTTTTGCTATCACCTCCTCTATGATGTTACGAGTTCCCACTATAGGCTCATCAGATAGTATGTAAAGGGTTGGTTTGTCTGGTCCTTGTTCGACTCTTTTTATAACGCCCTTCTTTTCGAGATTTTTAATCTGATTTATTATTTCTTGCTTACTCCAACTTGTAATTTTCTGAATCCTTTTTATTGTCGGGGGTATATTACTGTCATCCGATTGTATATCCAGAAAACTCATAAGGGAAATAAGAACTATTTTTTCTTCTCCTGTCAGCAAATCGCAGCCTATAAAACCATAATAGAATTCAGCAAAACACTGCTTACGGCTGGAAATCTGCACTTCTATTATTTCATTAGACATATATTAACTCCCTCCATATACCGCTTTATTTTTGTTAAGGATAAAAGACCTGATATAATTCGTCAAACCAAACAGGATACAGCAAATTTGAATATTTGTCGCCCGAAAAAATATATAAAGTATCCGAATGAAGATTGAAATAACGTGGTCGCAATCCCATTAGCTTTAGATGATGGGTTAAGACCACAAAACTAACGGTTGCCATAACTTAGATTTTTTGCTATGATTTACCCATACACGAACATTGATAACTGTATATATGAGGTTGTGCCGAGAAATTTATGCGAAAACCAAGCTTTCCTTCGACACGTAAAATATACAAGGTACCTTAGTTCATACATCTTCGATGCATGATATGATGTACGGTATAAACCGTTATAGGGCAGGGACTGCCCGAATTTACGCCTGTGGAGATAGTAGGTTACGAGGTCTGTGAAGCAGGAGGTCCATTGGCTTTAGACAATGGGTAGTTCACGTGGTTTCTCATATATCCCGCAACTTTTTACCACATTGATAAAATTTTAGAACACGCTTTCAGTTTATCATATCCAGCTCACTGATTAAACAGATTTCTCGTGATTTCATCAAAATCATACTCCCTGGTGGGGTAATCATCAAACTGATTCTTTTTCTGTTTATGCTTTGTTTCTGGGCTGCTCTTTGCCTTCAGATCGCTTTCCGGATCGTAATTAGCGTCCAGATAATCCACATATCCGCCATTGAAAAACGTGCTGCCGTATTGGTAATGCAGGTAATCAACACTCTCCACATACTGCTTGTACCGCTCTATCGCCCTGGCCATCTCATCATATCCAATCTTTAGCAGCTTTTTCTTTTGAGTAGCGGATATTCGCCCTTTGCCTTTTTTTACCGGGTATAATTTCCAGAGGCGATTTAACAATGCATCGGCGTCAGCCTTAGACATGGAATCCTGTTTTTGACTTTTTGGCTCATCAGCGTTAGATTTAGACATGAAACAACCTTCTTGACTTTTTGGTTCTCCGGTGGTATCATTATCTAAATTGTTTTTGTGAGTGCTTGTGTCAGTAGTTTTGTTGCTTCCTGACACAGGCTCTTTTTCTTTGGTTACTTTATTTTCGGGCATAGTGGTAGCGTTGGATACAAACATAGGTTCTGTTTTCCTTACTTCAACCTCGTACCCCATTTTTTCAATCTCTGTTATATGATCTTCTAAGGTCATAGACTTGTTTTTGTCGTCGGCTTCTGCTTCTTTAACCGCTTCTGGGCTTTTATCTGTCCACGTTTCCTCGTAATCTTCTATTATGTACAGGTTGGATTTGTTGAACCCCCTCCGTATTTTCTTGACCACGTTCTTTTTTACGAGGCCTTTTATAATGTTGATAACCCTTCGGTTGCTCCAGTTTGTTATCCCACAGAGGGTTTTGATTGTTGGATACGCCTCCCCTTTAGTTCCGTTTTTATCCATACTGAAGTCAAGAAAACTTTTTAAGGCTACGAAAATTAGTTTTTCCTCGCCGTTGAGTCTCCCGTTATAGAAAAAGTCATAATAAGTTTTAAAATATCTTCTTTCTAATCTTGCTTCTGCCATCTTTTTTTCCTCCTTGATTGCATTAAAAAAGCGCTTAAAGGAATCTGAAATTCCCTTAAGCGCTTTATATACCTGGTCTGTGCTTTATTTTAAAAGAAATATTTTTATACCTCTTGCCTTTTGGATTGTCTTGTGATACAATCCAGTTAATTAAAGCAGACTGTGATATAAGCTATTGGAATTGGTAGTTCCTTTAGTGAATGGTGTTGGTAGAACCGCTTCACTGTTTGCTTTTTTGTTGTTTAATCGTTTTAAGCTATTTTACTTTGTTTTCCGAACATTTGCAAGCACTTTCTCATTAATTTTCCAATTTTTTTTCTCCCTCCCTCTTTTTCTCTGCCCGCCCTTCTGTTCTGCTGCCTGTTTCTCGGCCTGTGCCCTAAGATAGATAGAGAAGTGGTTCTAAAAAAATGGTTCTAAAAGAGTGGATCTATTTTGTGTGACGCTTTGTCACTTACGAAGTGACGCTTTGTCACTTACGAAATGACGCTTTGTCACTTACGAAATGACGCTTTGTCACTTACGAAATGACGCTTTGTCGCTCCTATGGATTTTAAAGGCTTTGCGACCAATAGTGTCAAAACTTACAAGTATTGACACCAAAACCAGGATGCAGCAGAATCAAGGGGGGAGAAAGTGCCATAAATAGGTGTCATAAATATGGAGCTGTTTCAGCTAGTTTTGAGCGTGATTATCAGGGAAAATTCCAATTATTAATTTTTTATAAATTATATAAAAAATTAATAAAAAATGATTCGAGCGGATTTTTATCTGGAATTGCTTACTCAAATCAATAAGATTTTTTTCGCAAAAAAACAGCCCCGAAAATTATTCCAGAACTGTTTCTTCTACTTCGTTTCCATATTCGTCCAGCTCGGCTGCGCAAAAGCTATGGTGTCTCTCCACCCTCTTGCTGTCCCTCAGTATTATCATGCGATTAATCCTCGTCCAGAATCCCTTTATTCTCCCGGACGTATTTTGTTATGATCATATTCAACGCACTGTTATTGGAAAGCCCCTGTGCTTTGTTGATTGCCGAAAACATAGCATATACATTGCCATTTACTTTGGCGGATATTTGTTTGTCCTTGGCGCCGTCTTTGGATAGGATCGTATGCAAGGCCCGGCTCTTCCGGGTCTGTCCCGAATCATCCTCCTTTAAGATTGAACTGTTGTTTGCATCCTGTTCTTCTTGCTCTTTTAGTTGCTCCAATAGTTTCTTAGCCATATCTGCTTTACCCCTATTTCTGATATAATTTTTATATGATTTTAACATAAAAAGTATTAATAATTATATGTAAATTATATTTTTTCTGCGATATTTAGGTATGCTTGTGCTGCGTCCGATTTCTTGTTGGAAAGCACCACAGGTTTCCCATTAATGACATCCCTATATACATCGGCTGACTTTTTTACAATCCCTATGACGGGCACTTTCTCCTTTAGGATTGTAAGCACATCTTTTTGATCGTTTACTCGTTTTTCAAACATCGTGGCGATAATCCCGGTCAGATGCAGATCTGGATTGAGTGACCGGTCACCATCCCCACTTTGTATTTCTTCAATGCTGTTCAGCAGGGCTTTCAAGCCTCGGTAGGACAGATAATCTGTTTTCACTGGTATCACCACTTCCGTCGCTGCTACAAGCGCGTTTATCAGCAAGGTTCCTAACTGCGGCGGACAGTCAATAAAAATATAGTCAAAGTAATCTTCCAGCTTCTTGACAGATTTTCGGAGCTGGACGTCGCTGTTGCGTCCTATGACCAGCTTTGTCTCTGTCACGGCCAGATCTATGTTGGATGGAATGATATACAGGTTTTCCAGTCCAGATTTCTCTGCTAAGAAAACACATTCTGCTGGATTGGTCTTCCCATCGAACAGGCTGCAGATATTTGCTTTGTCAAACTCTTCTGAATCGGGATTGATTCCGCAACTGATTGTAAGGCTTGCCTGCGGATCTAAATCAACCATTAAAACCTTTTTTCCTGCTAAAGCTTTTGCCGCGGCAAGATTATAAGTACTGGTGGTTTTCGCAACGCCCCCTTTTTGATTGGCAATCGAAATTACTTTCATACTAGCGTCTCCTTTCTAATAAGTAATACTTTTTATGTTATATTTAATACTTATTGTATTACAAAGACACAGTATATGCAAGTATTTCGTGCAATCGTATTCTGTAGCGTCTTCGGCCCAGCGATTCCGTCGATTGCCCGACACTGTCTGGGTGTCTTCCCACACTCAGTAGAAAAGAACTGAAAAAGTGATTTGTTTTGGGATATTGAAAACCCGTTCCGCATATGCTATAATGCCGATAGGCTAAAAGTAGTAAAATGGTCCATGTGGAACAGCAAAAAGCCTCAGAGCTGGCACTCTGAGGCTTTTCTACTCCCAATTTTAGAATGGCAGGGCTTAAGGCCATAGGCTAGTTACCGACTATTTATCGCCGTCTAACCATTTGTTGATGAGGTGGCTAACCACACCAGCCGCAACAGCGATAATAAAAGTAGTAAACGCTTCCACATGGAACACCCCCTCTCTGTCACCAGTCTAGGGGCGGTAACATATACTACTATACGCTTCTAATCACAAGATTTCAACAAATTTCTACTTATTACATCTTCTTTCTTTATAGCGCAATCATATCCTGCAACGTCTTCGGCCCGGCGATCCCGTCGATTGTTCCGGTGCTTCTTGGGGAATTCTTTTCCCGATATTTTTGATGCTAACAGACAGATTTCCTTGACACTCCCTACAACTAAAACCACCGGCGGAGCTCCTCCGTCCGGTGGTGGTTGCCTGGCCTGCCAGGCTTTGCCGCCTGGCAGGCCGCCTTTTTACCGTTCCTGCATCCGGATTGCCGGGATGACCGCCCATTCCTGGGTCTGGAAGTCTGTGTAGTTTGCTTTTACTTCGGTTAGCCCTGCTATCTGGAAGCCGTGCTTTTCAAATTCCGCAAGCGTCGAGATCAGGTTTGTAAAGGTGTTGCTGATGGTGAATTCGGTGATGCCGTTTTCTTTAAGTGCCTTTGCAATTTCCCCGATCTCGTTGTTTCGGATGTTCTCGCCGAAGTCTATCCTGTCGTTGCCTGCCGTAATGCTGTTGCGGTATGCCCAGAACAATGTTGGGTTGATTTCCCATTCCTCAAGGCTTTCTGCTTTTTCTGCGATGGCTCTTTCAAAAAGTTCAATTTTTTTCATGGTGTGTACCTCCGTTTTGTGTGTTTTCTTTTTTTGTTGTACACATTTTCGCTCTTATCGGAGATAATTGCAAGTTAATTATGAGCATAAAATGCACAATTATTTGCACAATTATTTGTGCGCTTTATGGTAGCGAGAAAATGCCATAGGAGATTTAAAGAGCCAAGGCTACTACGCCCTGGCTCTTTTTTTAAAACCTGATACTTAGAAAAAATGATTTATTTGGGAATATTGAAAATCCGATCCACATATGCTATAATGCCAATAGGCAAAAAGATGTGAATAGTCCAATGCGGACGACAAAAAGCCCCAGTGCCGCGAACACTGGGGCTTTTCTATTCCCATTTTGGCAATGGCAGGGCTTAGGGCCATAGGCTAGTTACCGACTATTTGTCACCGTCTAACCATTTGCAGATATAATAGGCAACTATACCAGCCGCGACGGAAACAATAAAAGATGTGAACATTTCCAATGCGAAACACCCCCTCTCTGTCACCAGTTATAGGGGCGGTAACAAACAAATTATATCATTCTATTTCTTATAGTGCAATCATATCCCGCAGCGTCTTCGGCCCGGCGATTCCGTCGATTGCCCCGACAATACCTGGTTCTACTTTCTCCCGCTCTTTCTGATACTGCTTGATGGCGTATACTGTCTGGGTTCCGCATTCCCTATCTAATGCCAGTTCCTGGCCATTTTTTCCTTTGAAGCCTCTTGCCCGCAGGATTTCCTGCACCAGCAGTACGTGATTCCCGGTTTCGCCCTTTTGAACTGTCTTCATCTCAAACATATAGTCCCCTCCTGTCTCTGTAATCGCTTTCTTAAATTCTGCCCAGGTATGTGCGCCTGTATTATAGACAAACGGATTTGGACAGATTTTTCCGTTTACATCGTAATGCCGAATTACGTGGTCAGCTTCAATATTAAGTTCTGCCATCAGATGTCTGACTAGCTGCACCGTAGCCTGGTAGGTCTGCTCCGTAAAATACCAGTCTTTGTCTGTGGCGTTCATCGTGGCTGTGCTGCGCTTTTTCACGCACATTTCAATCCCGATGGAATTTTGATTGGTGCATTTCCCATAATGGGAAGCCCCGCCGCTGCCTTGCAAACCGCCGCCGCAGTGCCAGCTATACGCCTGGTAATAATCCACTGCCTGGTAAATTTCTCCGTTGTGGCCCACAAAGAAATCCGCGGACGCGTCCCGGTTCCCGCCTGCGTAATAATCCACGTTTTCCCGCGCCCCGCCTAACGCCCCGACGTAGTGTACCACAATGTACCGGATATCCGCAGTGGAACGCCGTAAGGGTGTCTGGTTGATTCCGATTAGCTTCTTTAGGATAGAGATGCTCATTTCCTTTTCCCCACTTTCCGTATGTATGATTTTTTCCAGGATATTTAAAATTTTCCCGCCGTAATTTGCCCCGGCAGCCCAGCCCGCCCCCTGTGGGTTTTCTTGAATGCCCAGCCATTCCACGTAAGGGGCACATCCTTTTTTCACATAAGCATAGCGCGGATCTACACATTCTTTGCAAAGCGGGCTGCTGCTGGCATACGCTTTCAGGTGCTGGATTTGTGCCCGGATACCAAGCTGGGGCGTCGCCCAGGAATGTCCTTTCATCCCATTTTGAGTAACGCCTATCCCGGCAAAATTATTCTGGTCCAGCGTGACCGCAGAACCGGAAAAGGTAAAATTCCCCGTCTCCAAGCAAGACTGGGCAAAGGCAATATCGCCCCTCACGCCTTCTACCGCCCCTTCGGATAAATACAGCGGGAGCATAGCAATCACGCTTTGCGCTACATTCGGATTTATTTCCCGGATATATGCCTGCATTTGTGCGGCGGTGGCTTGGGCCTGTCCCATGATGTTTGTTTTTTCCATAGATTCCTCCATTTTTTATCCAGCCAGGGAAATATCGTTGTTCTGTAAAATAAAGTCTTTAATCTGGCCATATCCCCACCCACAGCCAATCAGCCCGCTTACCAGCATCTCTTTGGACTGTACAAGCTGCAGTTCCTCTTCGGAAAAACAGTCCCGCAGGTTCTCGTTGGCTGCAATTCCATGAGCATCTCTGAGCTGCTTTGCATTTTTCCCGAATATGGCTTTGTAAATAACATTCGTGTAAATCGAATACGCGTGCCCATGCATCCGGTTATTTTCACCAGATTGCTGGATCGTTTTGGTTAGGGCCTGCCTTACGGCAATCCCCTTTTCCCTTTCTTTGATTTTGTCAATGAGGGCTTTTTCCATGGCATTGAACTGTTTGATATAGGCCAGTTTGAAGTTCATGGCTTTTTCCCCGTTGTAGCCCATTACCAAGAGTGTAAATCCATCCCTGTTCATATAATACAATGGATTTTTCTTGCCGTTAGACGCTGTATATTTATCCTCATAGAATAGCGCTGAAAATTCAGCGGTACGAATTTCGTTTTGAATACTGCGAATGTCTGCAAGTACGTTTCTGTGTTCTTTCCCGAAGGTCTCTGCAACATCAAGACTTGTCACTACGATGGTATCTTCTTTGTGAATCCTCATGATTTCCACTAACATTTATCATTCCTCCTTGAACCGATGATTTTTTCTGTGAATGCTTTAATGTTACTTAACAATGATGGAAATAACGCTGTCCATGTTGTAGATTCCGACCCACTGTTCGTTTTTGGTGACGATGAAGCATTTACCATCGTACTTATAACCTGTCCATTCTCCCTTTTTCCACTTTGCAACACTTCCGTTTTTGAACACGATTTTTATCATAGATACCCTCCGTCTTTCTTATCAATCCTGATCATCCAGTTTCAATACATCAACCGCTTCTGCCAGTTCTCCTTCTAGGATATTGTTTGCGGCATCGGCCAGCCCTTCCCCGATGACATAGCCGACGACGGTTGCCCCGGCCATGATAATGGCGGATACCTGCGCGGCTTCGCTTTCTGTTCCACCGAATGCCACCACCAACAGGGAGGTAAATCCGCATATGGATACCCACAGTTTCCTGCTGGTCAGTTTTCTTTTCCAATTGATTTTTGTCATAATATCTTCTCCTCCTATATCCCTATCTGTTTAAAAATGTAACCTACTACAATCCCGATAACGACGGTGAGCAGATGTGAGGTGACTTTGCGCCACATATCACCGTCCCGGCTTTCCAGGGAGCCTATGCGCTCCCCTTGTTTTTCGATGCTTTTGTTGATTTTTAACTGCTCCTTTGTCATGTTTTCTACGCTGGTAGCAAGCCGTTCCACCGAAGCAGCAAGCGCGTTGATTTGCTGTGTAGCAGATTCCAGAGCGCTTAACCGCTTGTTCTGTCTTTCATCCTCATCTTTAAGCCTTTCGTTTTCTGATCTCATAAGCTCAGAGAATGCTTGATGCTCCCTCCTTGTTATAAAGTCTTCCATGCCAGCCCTCCTTTTACACTACTTTCCAGCCCTCCGGGTAATCCGTCGGGGACCAAACATTATTATCAATGATAGATTCATATACCGGTCCGTCCTCTTTGGGGTAATGTACCCTGTCCCCGGCCATATAAGGGTTCGTACTGTCCGGCTGCTTCCAGACACCGGTTTCTGTTCCTTCCTGGCCAGGAAGAATCTCAGCAAAAAGCGACTGTGCCACATCTGGCGCCCAATCCTCCTGAGAGACATGTGTCTGCAAAACTTTGTACAGCTTTCCCCGATGCCTTAAACGGATTCCGGCTGTGTAAGAAATGCCTCTTCCATCCCACAACGCAAACAGTTCCATAGCTCCATACGCGGATTCGTCGTTCATTTCGGCCGCATTGGTCTCAATGACTTTCCGAAGTTCCCTGGCTCTTTCGATTACTCCCATAGCCTACCTTTCCTCCCCTAATAAGATTTTTGCTGCCTGTACATATTCATCCACTGCACGCTCACCACTGTCATGCATATAGAAATGTACCGTCAGCGTGTCGTCGCCGTTATCGACAATCTGTGCTCCATCAACCATGACTCCGAAGTAGGTGCCGCCGGCAATCCATCCCGGACAATCTCAACCTTTTCCATAGCTTCCTGATTATGAAGCTGCTCCCAAATTTCTTCCATCTACTGTATGGACTTACAATTCACAGTAATAGACAACGGAAGCGCAAAACCAACAATCCCAATTTCCTGACCACTTTTCAATCCCATTTTTAAATCTTCCATAACTTCCTCCTTTCTCACATGAAAAAAGCACCTCCGAAAGAGGTGCCTGCATCTTAAAGAAAAAACAATTCGTGTTATTGTATATTTATAGAAATTTAATTCCCAATTAATAATGCGGAATATTTTTCCATAGGATTCTCTTTTCTAAAAGTGCGGCCATCACGCCAAACCAAAAGGGTAAAAGGCGCGGTAGCCTGATTAAACAGATTATGTTGATTATGTACAGAAGCAAGGGGTGACCCCGTACGTATTGTTAGCACCGTTGTTGCGGCCGTAGCCGTTGCTGTTCACATACCAGAAATAGTTGCTGCCACTGGTATAAGTGGAGCGGAGCCACCAGTAGCGATAACTTACAGTACCAAAATTAGCTCTTTTACGCGAATTAGTATCAGTAAATAGCGGATATTTTGTACCTTGACCATTTACATTGTAACTGCTTCCACTAAGCCCCACTTCTTCATAAGAAGGTATCCAAATCTTATCAGCAGTAGACTTTAATGTTTTATCTACCTGTCCGCCATCAGAGATCTTAGTAACCTCTTTAATTGCAGATTTTATATTATCAGGAAATGCATTAAATACATCGCCATTACAATATACTCTTAAATCGGATAGTGTCCAACCGCCAGCATTATATGCAGTAGTATCATTATGAGTTTTCTGACTAGAATTCATAGTTTTGCTTGTGTTCAATAAATTCCTAGTAGTCCACGTAATAGCAGCTTTACCTGAACCATCTGCCAAATCATCATGATCGAAATCAGCGATTTCATATATCACTTTTTCTGTTGTACCGTTTGACCATGTAAGTTCTACTTCTTTCTGGTCACCGATTGCATATTTTTCTTTATATGTTCCGTCTGCTTCTGCTGCAAAGATTTCTTCCCAGGTGTCGGAGATTAGTCTGCTTTGACCAATACAGAAACAAGGGAGAACACCATATGAGTTGCGCGCACTGATGTTGTTCCAATCACCGTTGTTGAGCACACTCCGAAAATAGCCACCATTACCCCTGTAAGCAGAGCGAAGCCACCAATAAATATAATTCGCAGTACCAAATTTAGCTCTTTCACGTGAATTATTATCAGTGAATATTGGATACTTGCTTCCTTGACCAGATATAACATCAGCAGAATCACTAAATCCTACTTCTTTATTTGATGGTATCCAAATCTTATCAGTAGTAGTTTTTAGTGATTGGTCTGCCTGTCCACCGTCTGATAATTTATTTACTTCTTTAATTACGGCTTGTAATTTAGCTGGAAGTGCATTAAATATATCATCATTACAATATGCTCTCATTACAGATTGTGTCCAGCCGCCAGCATTTGTGCTAGAATTATTCATTGGTTTACTTTCAGCTAACAAGTTTTGTGCAATAAATGTAATACCAGCTTTACCGCCTCCATCCGCTAAATCATCATGATCAAAATCTGCAATTTCTACGACAATAGTTTCTGTATTATCTTCGTCCCAAGTAAGCGTCAGTTCTTTCACTCCCCCAATTCCATATACATCCCGATAAGAACCATTAGCAACATTAGCTGCAATGACATCCCAATCATCCTGAATAAAACCGGTATATATAAACTGTGCATAACAGCTTGTATTTCCAGTGATGTTTGTGGGACTTGGCGACCAACCAGAAAACTCATAATCTTCTGGCTTATCCACGCCTGTTTTTGTCGGAGTTGTACCAGTGTAGGAAGCACTACTTCCGTACCGTACATTCTGGACGGTCTGCAACAACGTAGAACCATTGTAGAAATAAACGGTATAAGTACGCACCGTTGAGGTATAGGCTGCATAAACCTTCCGGTCTGCACCGACTTTTTTCTGCGCGTCCCCGCTGGCCGTCCCATTTGGTTTCAGCGACCATCCCGAAAAAGTAAAGGTGTACTGCGCTGTACTTGCCCTAGAAGGCTTGCCGCTATACACGCCATCGCCGCCGTCATAGACGCTTTCGGTATAAAGCAGCTGGCTTCCATCATAATTGTAATAATACAGGTAGCTGGTGATATGGTCATAAGTCACATCAATATTAGGATACCTTTCCAACATCTGCGCCAGCTCTGCACCCGTCAATGCCTCCAGATGGATCGTCCCGCCCATCTGTGCCGTATCCATGTTATTTCCATTTTCATCAAGTCCCCTCATAGTGTCCAGCAAGTCGTATAAATCGAATATTTCAGCTACACTTTCGGCTTCCCAGGAAAAACCAATCATACGGACGCGGCTGTTTGCAGGGATTGCCTTTAACATCGCTTTGCTGTCTACCGCTGCACTGACATTCTCCAGTCGTAGGGTAGAGATATTGGCATAAGACGGAATAGACAATTCCGCAATCGCTGTCTGGTTGCGAATCGTCAGGTTCGTGATTGTCTCTGGCAGATACAGCTTTTTCAGGATGCCGCCGTTGGGCAGCAGCAGGCCGGTAATGGCCGTCCCATCAAAATATACCTCCTCAACGTTGGAACAGCCGGAAATATCTACCGCCTGCGTCAGATTCGGGCAGTTCCGAATGTCAATCGACCGCAGCAAAACATTATTGCCCATATGGATTTCCGTCAAATTCCCGTTGGAATAATTAGAGGCTGCATCTCCCAATTTCAAAGCCTGCAGCTTTGTGGCCATGGAAAATTCTGCATAACCAACCATCAACCCAGACAGGTCCCCCACGGAGGCAAGCTGTGAGGCGCTATAAATATAAATTTCGGTATCGTTTACATTATCCAACGGACAAATAAGAGTATGTTCTGTATTCCTTTCTGCACGCTCCTGTACCAGATAGGAACCATATTTCACAGAGGTATAAACATCCGCATAGGGGGTGACCGTGATATTCGCTTTGGCATAGCCCCGGACGGTAATCACGTCCGTCAATGCGTCCCCCGCGTTGTATTTACTATCTAAATAACGGTAACGGTTATACAGCCACCATTTCCGCTGTTCAGCCTTGGAACCTTGCAGCATAGAGAGGTAAGCGGCGCTCCCGCTTTCCACCAGGGGCGCAAGGTATTTATACCAGGCGTCCTCATTGAAGATTGCTTCCGGCCATTTTGCCTGATGTTCTTCAAAGCGCTGTTCGGTGTCTGCATAGGATAAAGCCCCCGTAGACCGCAGATTTTGATACATGGCCCGGATTTCATCAAAGAACGCCTGCCGGAGATTGACCCAGAGGACCGACTGCTGGCCATTGTATACGTCCGCCCCGCCGTCTACCGTGTCAATATCTTCCAGGTTGTAGCTGAATACCAATGCGCCTTCATTATTAATTCCAACAGCCGTATCAAAGTCATAAGGCAGCGAAAACCATTTCCCACCTGCGGATAAAAAAGCGGTAGGGAAGGCGTTCTTTGCCCTGGAATCCACCATCAGGAACAGTTCCGTAAACAGGTAATAGAAGATTACGGCATCTTTTTCCATATGCTCCGAAAGTTCGGCTTGAAACTTCGCAAGCCGGTATGCAGCCGTATCCACTGTATATTCCGCATCCCCGTAACTTACCGGGGTCTCCAGTGCATTTCCTGTGGCCGCGCTCTGATCCGTAGATTTCAGCCAGGATACCAGCTCTGCCAAATATACGGCATCTGTATTATCTTCCGGGTATCTTGCTTCAAAATCATTCATCCAGTCTGTGCCGGAGAAATCATCGGATTTAAACAGTACCCGATCCGAAGTGTTGTTCTTGATTTCCCAACTCTCGTCCCCTTCTGCGAATCCAAACACTTCCGGCGTTCCTTTATCATTATTGAAATTGTACTTGCCTAAGAACGTGGTTTCTGTGCCGTTATCCCAAAAAATAACAATTGGGAACCCGTCAATGCCCTGCCGGATTGTGCCGTCTTCTTTCTGCGGCGGCGTCTTATAGGGGCAGGCATCGTTATAAAGCCTGACCAGCTCTACGTTATTTGCGCCCTCTGAGCTGGCCACATCCGCCTTAAACGTAAACGTATTTGTTGGAACTGACCCTGGACGCATGGAATAAGCATCCGCCTGTGTCCCATTACTCAGCACAAAACCACCTTTAAATTTAATCTTGTAATTCTTCCGGGCATAATACTGGGACGAGGTGCCCTGTACGTCTGCCTGCGCGCCTTCAAAGGTGAAAGATTTGGAAGTAGTGACCGGATCGACATAAGAGCCTTTTATCGTCTTTTTATCCCCTTTGTATTGTGGAAGCTCGGCGCATTCAATAATCAGGTACGGAAGATCCGAGGGGAGCTGCGCAATCACGACATTTCCATATTCGTCATAAATACGATTGCGCTGGTACCGGGACAGCATATCGTCCACAGTTTGGGTGTCCGCAATCCAGTTATTCAAGATCTGGTGCCGGGTGAGGTTATTGTCATAGACTCGGATACAGTACAGGTCAATCGTACAGTCATTCGAGCCGACCGAGATGTTGACTGGTACTGCTTGCGCAAAATCATCATCAGAAGGATATTGCACCACACCGGACAGAATGCCGTTGATATAACAGTAAATCAGCCGGTTCTCCACCCGTTTTTCTGCTACAAAGGCTATCCGGACATGCTCCTCCTCTTTATACTGGGTAGAGATTTCGCTTTGCTCGGACTTTAAAACCGCTTTCTGAGCTGTGAGCGTAAAACCCCTGCCGCCAGACAGGCAGGACAGAATCACCGAATCGTAGTCCATGACATTCCTTGTGGCAAACTCCAGCTCAATGGTTTTTCCAGTGGTTCGGAAGTCGGACGCAAAGGGTTTGTATGGGATTTCCACACGGGCATCACCGGATACCCGAAGAACGGTAATCCCATCCTCGTCACGCTGCCAGCCATCCGATGTGTAATTGAATCCCGTAAATATGGCACAAATCTCTCCATATTGCCAAGTACCTGGCGCCTCTTCATGGTTGCTCCGTCCAACGCTGGAAAGATATAATTTTAATTGGTCCGTTTCGGCCTCTACTTCTATGTCGGATTCCTCTACATTTACTTTCAATGTCTTGGACATATCGCCGGAAACGATCTGGATGGCTAGTTCCCCCGTTTCATCTGCACGGTAGGTAAATACCTGCTGGGTACGGTCAACCGTCTGCCGGCTAATGAGCTTCCCGTTCACATACAGTTCCACAGGTGCCGTCAGGCTGGCCGGATTATACACGGTGTAGTTTACATGCAAAGTTGTGTACTGCTGCACGGTCTCCAGATGGAAAGAACTGGCGATAATCGGGGTATCGTTTAGTACTTCCAGACAGATAATTTCATAATGCAGCGTATTGGAACGGACGCTCTGCCCGTTGATGTCGCATTCAAAATAGCATTCAAACACATGGCCGCCATGTGTCTGCTGCGGGATTGTAAAGGACATCTGCCGGCCAGATACCGAAGTCACAGAGCTGCCAATCTCCTTTCCGTCCAGCAGAAAATGCACGGTTTTTTGCACGCTTCCGACTGGCGTATAAGGGAAAGAGATCGCCCCTTGATACGGCATAGATGCGTCAAAAGTCGAACTGACAGAAATTGCGATGCTCGTAACGCTGAAATTAATCGTCCGGTTATTGTCATACACATCTGCCACATTAATTTTTACAACATTGGAGCCGATATTCAGATATTTTGCTAGATCTACCGTCACATCACCCTGGGCGATGTCCAGAATCGCCTTTATAATACCGTTGACCGTGATTTTCATGGTGCCATTCCCGGTTGGCAGGTTGTCCTCCACGGAAGACCAGCTCACCTTGATCTCGCATCCATCACCATCCGCAATCGTCCTGCTGAGCCAGCCTGTGGTATTCGTAACGGATAATTCCGCATTATTGCCGCCAGTTCCGCCGCCACCACCACCCGTCCCGGAAAACGGGCCAAGCGGGCCTGCAACAATTTCATCACTAGACGTCAAATACAGATAGCCGTTTTCCACATAAGCACCGTCTACCTTCCCTTCCACCAGTAAACGCATAGCATCCCGGTCCTTTTGCAGTGCCTCAACGGCATTCGCAGATTCTGCCACTTCATTTTCAGCATTGGAGGCTTTTTCCAATGCCTGTTTGGACACCTGATCGGCATCTGTGGTAAGTTTTACGATGTCTGCTGCTTTTTTATTGATTGCCTCCATACTGGCTGTGTAGGTATCATTCATTTCTTTTAATGCAGCTGTTTTGACGGAAAGAATATCCTTTTCTGCATTTTGCTGTGACTTTAAAGCGCTTTCCGCTGCTTCAGACGCTCTGGATGCCTGGGTCCTTGCGTCGGCATCGGCGTCCTGGGCAGATTTCGCAAGAATTGCAATATCTTTCTTGGCACTATCTGCTTTATTTGCAGCAGCTATAATTTCATCCGTCCTGTCAATTACCGCAACAAGTTCTTTGATCACGGAGTTTGAACCAAGCGTCTCTTTATCCAAAGCGGCTCGTTCGACATTGACGGTGAAGTTCGCCGTGTTCAGCTCCTTTCCGGCATCCGTGAGCGTAAGCTCAAAGGTCTGTTTCCCCGCCACCGCTGTCATCTGCTGGTCACCGGATACTGTCACCACATCGCCACTGATGGCAGCATGAACGGAATACCCATTCCCATCCCTCTTGGTGCCCCGGATGCCCACCGCCGTCCCCGGCCTGATGTCCAGCGTGCCATTGCGGGAATAGAGCCTGAATCTCAGCTCATAATCCTGGTCGTACTGGCTTAAGTTCACCTGCACCGGGATGCCGCCCGGCGTCACATCCAGGTCATATTCATACGTTACCAAAACCCGTCACCCCTTTCTCTGCTGGGAGCGCGTCATTCCTAGCCCTCCAGCTTGTTCCTGCGGATATAGTCCCAGACCGCGTCTATGTGCCCGGCCAGCTCCTGGTCGACTACATAAAAATTCTTTTTGTTATTGGTGCTCACCGGTTCCCCAGTGTCCGGGTTGATTTCATCGTAGGTATAAGATATACGGTTACCGCCGTCCATGTTCAACACCATAAAACTGCTAAGCTGTCTCATACAATAGTTCCTCCCGTTCTTCGATGATAAACTGCCGTTCATCCATCAGCAGCTTTTCCTGTTCGTTTATGAAGGTTTCCCGTTCGTTTGCCAGGACACTTTCCGGCCCCTCATAAAAACCAATCCTCCTGTCAACATTGTCCTCCAGACGGTTCAATTCATAACCCTTCTGCTTTGCTTTGACCTCCCAAGCAAATTTAAGGTCCGGTGTCCCTTTTACAATAAAATAGGCAGGTAACTTTTGCTGCACCCAGACATCCCCTGGACCTTCTTTTTGCAGGAATACCTGGTATTCCATGCCTGCCGCCGTGGTTTCCAAAAATATGTCATCCAGACAGACATAGCAATCCCCGTTTTCGTCTGTTATGCCCTCTCCAATATCTCCAAATATAGGGGACGCCATTTCATAAGCATAAAGGGACCTTTGGGAGTAGTGCTGCGTTTCGACAACCCTTTCTTTCGTGCCTAAAACTTTAAGGCTTTTGTTTATCGTAACGGAATCCACAAAAGTAAAGGGAATATATGCACGGGCTTCTGTAACCTTCCAATTATAATTTGGATAGCCGATATACAGCACATATTCTCCAGTTGTGCCAGTACTGGATGTTCCAAAGGCCAGATTCATCACACGGGCTTTCACCCTTTCCGCTGCATCTACATCTAAAGAGTACGCGACGGTTCCAGCCATGCACAAGTCCCCGATGATTACCGTATCATTTGTAAAGAGCCCCCGGTTGTCCCAGCTTCCCATCAATCGATTGGAAGCATCGTACATCCTCAATTTTCCGTAGCCATTATTGGAACTTCCAAGGCTTAAAGTGCCCCCGGAAATATTACTTCCGCTGACCTTTGTGGTTCCATCTGCAAGGCTGGATGCAAATACTATCTCGCCGGTAAACCTTATGGTCGCGCTCTGGGCGGAAATCCCATCGCCAGAAAGGGTAATGGTTGCACTTGTCGTACTATTCGTTACGGATAACTGGATACTTTCGATTGTCTGCGCGAACTGGGTACCGAGGCTCTTTTCCGCACCTTCCGCCCTTTTTACCTCGGCGATGATGGCTCCTGCGTTTGCGCCTATCTTTGTAAGGATAGACCCTACTGTTTCATCCCCTATCCCTGTTTCTGATGAAAGGAAAAACTCTCCGGTATCTAGGTTCCAGTAATTCGTCCCCGTCTTATCGGAAAGGATACCGAGCACCAGCGCGTCCGCATACCCGCCCTGCGCCGTGAAAGCTGTTGTCCAGTCCCAGTCACGCCCGTCAGCCGTCCGTCTGTTTGAGATCTGGAACCCCTGCGTTCCAAGGCACATGGCCCCGTAGGTGGGGCTTTCCTCATCCATATCTTCGAACAAGATTGCCCGGACATCCTGCCTCTGCGCGATGTTCTTCTGAAAACGGAGTTGCGTATCCATTGCATTTAAAAGCCCCCGGACCCGCTCCGCCATCACGCTCCCATCGCTTCGGATCGCGGAATCCACTCGCGCCGCCGCTGAGACCATGCCGCTGAAGCATTCCTTTCCCACACTGCTGAGCGTCACTTCGCTTACGCAGTCCCGGATGCAGTCCCACTCGATTCCCACCGCCCGCTCGGCCGTGGTGATATCCAGCCGTTTGTTCCTGCAAAAGACGGTATCCCCCAGCCTTACCGTTTCCAACCCTTCATAGCCTTTATATTCTTCCGTTTTGGAAATGTCCGCCATGCTCACCCGGATGGATACAGAAGGCAGGTCTATCCCAGATGCGTACTGTTCTCTGCATTTCTGCTTTAGGGCGGTGTCCAGCTCTTCCTGGCTTTTACAAACGATACATTCTCCATCCCCGCTGTCCTCCTGGACATCCGCTTCCATCTTCACGTCTTCAAATCTTATTTCCCGCGTATATATTTTTGCGTATTTTGAAATATGCGGCGAGTCTACCCACGGTGTATCCCCGGACATCGTATGGCCGTTATAGGCCACTGGGACAATGCGCGTGATAACGTCCGACATATCCACGTCCTCCTCTATCCCGGCCATGTTCTTGCCATACCGTATCTCCGTCCCGTAATCCCCGCCAACCTTTTCATTGATGATGACCGTGAAGTTGTCATACAGGATCTCCCCGCCCCACCTCTGAATAAAGGTCGGCCCTTCCTCCCCGTTGATTGCATCCATCAGGTTGCGCCTGACGAAATACGCCGTGGCTACGGATGTGATATCAGAAGATCCGGAATACCTGCTGCCTGCCGTTAGGATGTCCAATGCCTGCTGCCCGTTTTTTGCCTCCGGCCTCACATCCATGAGGAAATGGTCATCCGCGCTGTCGAAAAAGACCGGGTACGCTGTGGCAGTGATGCCTCCATCCTCTTTTTCTATCCTGCTAATCCGGAAGAGCTGCTTTTTCCCCTGGAAAGTCGGCGCACAGACCACGGCCTCCTCCTTCAGGTATTTCCACCGGCCTTCCCCGTCGATCGGGTGCGTCAGTTCCAGAACCCAGGCGCCATTGAGTTCTGCCTTTAGGACACACTTCTCCGGCAGGAGCACCATGTCGCCATTGTACCTATACTGTGTGTTTTCCCTTTTATATGCCTGTATCATAGCCGCCTCCAGTTCGGCACCACCCTCACGGAAAACCCAGGCGTTGCCTCAAGATCGTTATCCCCATGGACGAGGTACAAGTCTTCATAGTCCCCATCCACATCCGTATTCATCAGCGTGCCGTCTTTACGGCAGGTGACCATCCGTTCCGTATCTACCGTGGCATTCTGGCCGACATTCGCCTTAAAAACTTTATGATTCACCCGGATCTCGCACAGCCCCTCACCTTTGATAATATATGTTGGGTGCGATGTCTCAAACGCGTTGTACTTCACATCCCACAGCCCATATTCACGTTTTCCATCCACCAAGTAATGGTACCCGGCGCAGTAAAACGATGCGGTGAACTGGCCGATTTGGAGGCAGCTTCTCTCCGCGCCATCCAGCACAGCCTTTTTGACAAGGTAGAAATATTCTGCGTCATCCGTAAAGATCAGTTCTTTCTGGCCGCCCTGCAGGAGCCACCTTTTCGCTTCCCGGAAACGGCCGAACCACTCATCCGGCTTCCCTATGAAATTAAAGGTGACGCTGACCACGATATCACCGATTGTCCCCTCATCGATATACAGGGGGCCGTCCCTCCCAGGTATGCTGACTTCTGTATAGTCCCTCACCGGCGCGGGGATATCCGGCCTTTTCACTACAGCCAGGCCGTGGTCCCCGGCCCTGTCACCGGCATAGACCAGATCGTAATCCCACATCTTTTATCTCCCCCTTGACCTCATGCTGTCATACTGCCGCCTTGATATACCCTTTTCGGCCACTTCGACAATATAATCCTTAAACTCCCGGTTCCCGACCTGCACATACACGTTTACGGGCGGCATCCCTTCCGGCGCCGCCGCATACTCCGGCAACGCATAGTCCAGCGCGCTTTTAAAGGCTTCCTGCAGTCTGTCATAGAAGGTGTCCAGCGGGAGCACGGCTTCCTTCCCGGCTTCCCCGCCGCCTAACAGGGAGGCCCCTGCCCGGCCGAATATCTGCGCGCCTGACAGAATGCCGCCGTCCTTATACCAGTCAATGGCCAGGTGCGGGACGCTCGGCGGATCAAGGGAAAGCTGCCCTGTTATGCTAAAATGCGGCAGCTTGATATGGGGCAGGGACAGGCTGATGCCGGAGAAAAAACCCTTGATGGCATCCACCACAGCCTTTACCTTGTCCCTCGCCGCCTCCACCGGCGCAGTGATGGCGTTCTTGATGCCGTTCCACACGGTCACCGCCGTGGACTTGATCCCGTTAAATACAGACGATACCGTGCCTTTTACGGCATTGAATACAGATGTGACCTTTTCCCGTATCCCGTCCACAACAGACGCGATCACTGACCGAATGGCATTCCATACGGTGGATGCTGCTGCCCGGATGGCGTTAAATGCAGAAGAAACTACACCTTTGATGGCATCCAGCACAGCGGTGATGGCTGTTTTTATGGCGCCCCATATGGTCGTGATCACATTCTTGATAGCTCCCATCCTTTTGGAAACCACTGAAGCGATGGCACCCAGCGCCGAAGTGACCACGCCCTTGATGGCGTCCCATGTCTTGGTGATGATCCCTTTACAGTTCTCCCAAATGAATTGGAAAGGGAGCGTGATGATGCTGACTGCCGCCTCCAGGATAGAGCCAATGAGCATCACTGCCGTCTGGACCGTATTTTTGATGCCCTCCCAGACACCCGTGAAGAATGATACGATGCCGCTCCAGAGGCCCTCGAAAAAGGTCCTGATACCCGTCCAGGC
>CAJUOE010000233.1 GCA_910587895.1 uncultured Lachnospiraceae bacterium | reverse complement strand
CGGATATCTGTTCCAAAAAATGTTTAAAGCAAAGGCAGCAGTTCCTTCATCAGCCGCACGCTGTGGGCGATTGCCTGCTTTTCAAACTCCAGGTAGCAATTTCCGCGTTTTCTTCCATACTGCCGCCGCTTACTGCCAGACACTGGTTCTGATCAGCCAGGCTTCGGAACCAGTCTTCGTCTTCCACTTTTGAAAGCGGTGATCCCGGGGCAGCAAGAATCTCTGCTTCTGTTGCCCATACCTGCAGACTCGTAAAGGCATCCAGTTCATTCTGACAAACCTTCGCCCCATTCTTGGTATCGCCTGCAGCTGCATAAAGTCCTGTTTCCTGGTTCTTCATTCTATATCCTGTATCAGAACCTATCGTTTCGAAGATCCAGATCTGCTTTCCATCGCCTTGTGCATAACCTTCCGGCGCGCCGGCCCTTTCGATAATCCGCAGGCTAACCATGCCGCCTGCGCCCGTATACTTGACGGCATTGCCCAGGAGGTTTAACAGTACCTGGTTCAGCCGCAGCTTGTCACAGATAATCTCCTCGTTCTTAACGTCCACAGCGTCTATATACAAATCAAGCTGCTTTGCGCGGATATCCGCCTGAAGGATATTGCGCAGCTCATGCAGGATATCCGGCAGGCTGCAGTCTTTTTCATCCAGGCGTATCTTGCCGCTCTCAATGCGGCTCATATCCAGGACGTCATTGATCAGGCTGAGGAGGTGGTTGCCGGAAGTCATAATCTTCTTCAGATATTCCTCCACCTGCTCCCTGTCGTCCACATGCGTAATCGCAAGCGCCGTAAAGCCCACAATCGCATTCATCGGCGTGCGGATATCATGCGACATATTCGACAGGAAAATACTCTTTGCCTTGTTTGCCCGGTTCGCCTGCATGAGGGCATTTTCAAGCAATGTCTTTTTCTCCATTTCATTGCGGGTCTCCTCATCCACACAGCGGATTCCCAGGACAACGCCGCTATTCTTTATCCATTTGCCCGTACGCACTATCTTCAATTGGAAATACTTTGTCTCTCCCCCTACGACAGCCCTGTAATTTACATAATGCTGGTTCTTGTCTCCCAGTTCCTTTTTGAGGTTCTCTATCTGGACAGCTTCTTTTACCAGTTCACGGTCATCCTCATGGACAAATTCTTCTATGTAACGCTTCAAACTATCACGGAAAGAAATGATTCCATTCTTGTTAATCGCAAAAGCAGCCCCCTCTTCGTCGTTGCAGCGAAGGGGTATTCCTTTATCCTGATCAAGGTCATAACAGCAGACAATGCGATAGTCAATGCTGAGTGCGTGAATCAGCTCCTGCTGCTGTTTTTCTTTCTTCTCCTCCTGGATTTTCTGCGCCGTACAGTCTAACAGGAAACGCTGGTACATCATCTCCCCGTTCTGTTTTATGAGCTTGACATTGCCCATTATATGCCGGATGTTCCCATCCTTATGCTGCGCACGGTACTCAATGCTGACCGTATCCCCCTCTTTTTCCAGCGTCTGGATGGCCTTTCGGAGCTTTCCTTTATCTTCCTCCATAACGGTATTCGCAATCATGTCAAACCCGTCCGCCATCATTTCTTCCAGAGACTCATAGCCCAGAATTGTAAGAGCCGCGCGGTTCGTGCTGATCACGCGTTTTCCATCCAGCGTATGCAGCATAACACCGCAGTCGATATTGGTAAATACCTTTTCCATCATCTGGTTCTGCTGTATGATTTCCTGCTCGTAAATCCGCTCCTGCGTGACGTCAATCGCCACGCCTACGGTTCCCATCACGCTGCCGTCCAGATCGTAAAGTGGGGATTTATAGGTTGTAAGCGTCCTCATTCCCGCGCCTGTCTGTATAATCTCCTCCGAGACAAAGGTCTTCTTGCTTTCCATAACCTCGCGCTCGGACTCAATACATGCAGGGTCATCCTGCTCCACATCCCAGATATAGGCGTGGCCGCGCCCCTGCACTTGCTGTTTGGTCTTATTCACCGTCTTGCAAAAACTGTTATTCACCTTCTCATGGATGCCGTCTTTGTCCTTATACCAGATCAGGTTGGGCGTATTGTCAATCGTGGCTTCCAGAAAGCTGCTCGTCTCCCAGAAATCCTTGCTCATCCTGTATTCCTGCTGCCATCTTAAGAAATGAAACTGAATTTCCGCCTCCGACATCGGGAAACTCCATATATCCTTAATCTCTGTATAATACTCCTCCAAACTGCTAATCTGCTCCTTCTCTGCCAGCAGGATAAGCTGCCCCTCTTTGGATTTCGCACGAATCAATTGCTGTACTGTTTCCTTTGCATCCAGATCACGCAAATCAGCAAGAATCACATCCGCCTTTGCCGCCAGCGTTTCCTCCGGCCTGGGGCTTTCCAGATATTCATGCGTAAAATGCTCCATCGGGGACATTTCTTTTAATTTTTCAAATAGTCCACTCTGCTGACCCAGCAGATAAAAATTTACATGGCAATGGTACATACCGTTTTCCTCCTTAATGTTCAGATCATGGAATGAATCATATGATATAAAATTTATCTGTTTATTAGATTATACTTCATCTTATCTCAATATTCTAGGCTAACCCGCACATTTCATCCAGAGATTTGAGAATTCCTTTAATCTCACTCTCATTGCCGGGATGTTCCTTGACAATTTTAAGGATATCCTTTTTCGCTTTCTGAATATTTGCAATCTGTTCTTCCATCGTCGCACGCAATTTCTGCCGACGCACCAAAAGCTCATGCTTTACCTCCACCATCTCCTTCTTATCCAGCAAAGCCTGCGCCTGATAAATCCATATTTTGGTATCGTAGAGGTGGTATCTGTGCAGCATCATCATCAGCTTGTCGTTGAAATACTCCAGTTCATCGTTCGTCTTCTGGTATTTTTCGCGCTCCCGCACCTCTTCGAGGTACTGCTCCCAGATATAATTGAGCTCATAGGAATTCTTCGCATGGTATTTCTCGCAGGCATAATCGACTGCGTTTGTGACATTCACATACTTAAAGGTAATCTTGTTCAACAGCGTAATGGCACGGTTGATATTCAACTGTGAACGCTTGATATCCGTGCCGTCATTCTGCAGCCGCCAGACCATTCCGATCCCAATCAGGGCGACGACAAACGTCTCAATCAGAAACGGCAGCGTAATGTCAAAGGGAATCACCAGTCCAAGCGTTATAATCAGGATTGCCCCCGCCACGAAAACACCGGCCAGAACCATCAAAAGCCTGCGCAGCACATGGCTTTCCTGCTCCAGCGCCTCTTTATAATACCGCCATTCCTCACGCTCGCCCTCCAGGTACTGCATATCACGCTTTACGGTATTCTGATATGCCTCGTTCTCTTTCAGGCGTTTGATAATCGCCGGCATCTGATCACTCAGCTGCTCCATCTGGGCAAACTGGGAATCTGAGATATTTTTGGATTTGTTGAGGTAGGAATCCCGCGACTTATTCAGCTCCATCACATTCTGGGCAACTTCCTGAATCTCCGCAAATTCCTTTTCCGGCAGCTCTTCTATCTTCTGGATGTCGGTCAGGTAATCAGTCACCGTCTTGTAATCTCGTTTCGTCTCCTCCAGGGCCTTTGCCGCCGTAAGGATCTGCTCGCAATACTCCATCGCCACGTTTTTCTCCGGCTTTGCCGTATGCTTTTGCACAGCCTCCCTGCTTTTGCTTTTTGCCGCCGCCTTGTTTCCCTGCGGTTCAGGCGCCTGCGCCGGCGTGCCGTCATATCCCCATAATTCATCTACATATTTTGGTCTCTTCTTTTTCCTGAATAATCCCATCTCTACTCACTTTTCCTGTATTCGACTCTCAACTGCTGCAACAAATCTTCTATCATTCCCTCATATCCGATGCGATCGCCGGACGCTTTCATTTCCCGCAGCCTGCGAAGCGGCTTATCCATACTGCCCGCTCCCTGCCTTTTCGCCTGCTCGTCCCGGAAGGTAAGCGCCAGCAGATGCGCCTCGCTGCTCTTTGTCTGCTGTCCGGTATCATGCGCGCGCTTATAACATTCCCCGGCAGCCTCAAATAAGAACTGCCTGGCATACATCGTTCCCATATTATGCCAGACCCGGCTCTGAAATAACAGATCATCCTCTTCTTCCAGAGCTTTCTGATATTCCAGCCAAGCCTTGCGGTATTTGCCGGCTTTAAGGAAACGGTCGCCCCTGAGCTTTGCACGCTGGGCAGGCCCCGTGCTCTCCATGCTCTGCACAATCGAAACCGCTGCGCTTATCTCCTTATGGCTGTACAATCCTCCGGCAGTCAGTATCTGTTCCATGCAAAAGCCGCCGCTTTTGCCTTTCTCTATTCCATCCCTAAGCTGCTCTGCCAGCTGCGGCATATCCAGTTCCTGCGCAATCCACCGGCAGAACTCCTCATTATAAAAACTCTCCTCCACAGATTCTGCATTATGATATAGATAATAACACAATTCCTCAAAGGAATACAAGCTTACACTCGCATTTATCAGCAAAGGCCTTTCTGCCAGCTGCCCTTCGCATATCCACATTCTGCCCATTGTCCTTCTCCATTCCTATATTTCGAACTCCCATTCCTGCTCCCCCGACGGGCGCATGGAGCCGCTCCCCAAATCCTGCGCTTTGAGGAAAAGCCTGCCTTTCTCCCCGCAGAAGACGTGTAACGATAACCTGCGGCGTTCCTGTTTCAGAATGGTGAGCCCGGAAAGCTCCATGCTCTCAACCCTTGCCTCCTTGCTCCCCGGCTCCTGAATCCAGACCTCCAGCGTCGGCTCCCCTTCTATCAGGATGCGCAGCTGCTTATTTACCTGGTGACGGTTGCTCCCAGCCTCCACAAGCGGATAGAAAAATTCCATATCTCCCCGCACTGCTTTGAGCATGATGTTTTCCCGCACCTTATAATCACAGAAATACACGGTCTGCGCCTCGTCCCCGTGCATTGATAATGCCCCGGCGTAACACGCGCCCTTCGTGTAGAGATTCTTCCCCTGAAATGCCCGGCGGTTGCGGCAGATCAGCTGTAAGGAATCCTTCATCCAGTCTCCCTCAAAACCGGAGCCAATCAGGTAGATTGCCGTTACAATCCTGCCCGCCAACGCCTGTTTGACCATTTCCGCAAACTCTTTATCCTTCTGTGTTTCGTCCTCCGGCAGCTTTCCCAAAAACGCCTCCCCAACCTCGACAATCATCGGCTGCGTCCTGCGGTCACAGGAAAGCGCCCGGCAGTAAACGCCGTTTCCTTCCTCTTCAAACAGCAATACCTGCTGTTTCCAGAGTGACGCCTCCTGCGAGACGACATAGGCGTAAAAGCTCTCCCTGTGATCCTGAATCTGAATCTGTTCTCTCGAAAATCCCAGTTTTTCCGCAAACTGATATAAGAATGCCACCGATTCCTCCGTAATTTCCTCCAGGGAAAACACGCATTTTGTCACCGCGCCGATTCCCTTCGCCGGAAACGCCAGCCTGAGCAGCTTGCGAAAAAAAACGCTCAACAAGTCTTCCGCCGCATACGCGCGGTCCAGCATAACGGTTTCCTTCTGGAATGCACGCGTCAAAAGATCCGCAGCATAATATCCTTCCTCCGCTTTTGCCAGACGCCTTCCTTCCTCGCCGATGCACCACTGCCCGCTCTGTTTGCGCTTACAGATTGCCGTAGGAATCTGATAGAGCTGTGAGCCTGCGAGCGTACTCTTCGTCTCCGGCTCCGCGACGCCGGCGTGGTAGCAGCTCACCTGCGTCCACTGCTTTCCTGCCTCTATTCCGATATACCATTCCTCTTTCGTCGGTCTCATTTCTACCTCCATGGCGCTTACAGCAACGTAAATTCCCGTTTTACCATCTCATCTTCCTGTCCATAGGCCTCCAGCAATTTCAAAAGCGCGGCCTCATCTTTCATGTGCCATGCCGCCATCATATCATCAATCTGCACCGGGCGGCTCTCCTCACCGTCATTTGCAATGTTCTGTTTCACAACCTGACCGCTCTCGGTCACCTTGTACTCCCCGTCAAGCTCCTCTTTGATGTAGTATGGTATGTTTTCCTCGTAAAATACAAGGAACTCCTTCGCAAAAATCCCATCGTACATCTGTTTCATTTCCTGCTCCACATATTTCGTGTGACCGACGGGAAGGTAATTTATGTATACCTTCGCCTGCGGCGTCGTGCGGTATTCTACCATGATGCGGTCATGGAACATATATTTTTCCTGCAGCCTCGCCGGCAGGGACTTAAAAAATGCAAAACAGCATTCCTCACGCACAAGCTCTTCCAGAATGGGCTCTGCCAGCTTCCATTCCCGTGGCGTCGCCTTCTCTTTCGTTGCGCACCACTTCAAAAAGCCCAGCCTGCAAACGCGGTTAAGCTTTTCGCCGCTCTCCAAAAGCCCTGCAATTTTCTGAAAAATGAATTCCTCTACCACAGCGTCCCTGACCACATACTGGTGCGCCATCCGGCTTAAGTATGCTAAAATCACAATTTCCCTGCCGGAATTTCTCACATAGCTCTCGAAGACTTTCCCCATCAGCGTTGAAAAATCCCCGGTATACAGGGAACGGCACAGGCAACGCTCTTCCAGCTTATACGTATCCAGTTCAAAATTGCACGACGCTTCCCAGAGCTTTAACATCTCGCCGAAAGCCCCTTCGAAATGATGGCCAAGATAAATTAAAATCCGCTCATTGTATTTGCCATGCACAAACGCCGCCCTGCAAAGCTCCAGCAGGAAATCATCAACATCCTCCTGCCCTTCCTGTTCCAGCTCATCCATGCGGTGGCAGATGACATACACCAGTTTGGAAGGCGAAATATATTCCGTGCCATAGCGCTGCAAAAGCTCATACACGCGCCTATAATGGCGCCTTGCCACAAGGAGGCGCATGATTTTCTCACGTTCCCCGCTCCCGATTCCCTCAAAAGAAATCGCCGCCAGAAATTCATCCAATGCCTCGCCGTTGTAATTATCGTAATAATATGCGATCATCTGCTGTTTGAGCTCCCTGCGGTACGACACGCTGATTTCCGGAGCATTTATAAGGATTTGCAGGTATGCAAGATCCTCTTCTTCAAACGTCTGCCAGATTTTCTTTTTGTCAAAATATTTCAGGAGGAACGGAAGCTTATCCTGTGCGCAGGCAATGCCCTGCGCGAGGAACTTCCCGCTGTCCAATAGCGGCGTCACCACAGGCTCCTCATCCGGCACAAACCGCCTGCCCCTCGCATCCTCCAGAAGGATCTGGTAAGAACTGCCGTATATATTCACGTATGCCTTGCCGTGGACAACCGGCGCCACCTGCTCTTTCTCAAGGACATGCTCACAGACAATCAGGTTGCGCACATTGGGATTCTCACATCGAACCTCGCAGGCAAACAGCGCCTTGGCCATGTCCTTTGCATTTTCCAGCGTCAGAAGTTCCGGCGTCAGCACTTCCCCGTAGATAGCGGCAAGCGCACGGTCAATCCTGCCGCCCTGCATCTGCTTTAACGCAAATTCCTGAATATTTTTGGTGTAATGCGGCCAGATATTCTTCCACTGGGTCTTATTCTCAATCATCGACTGATACAGTAAAGCCTCCGCTTCCCCGGCAAAATTGCTGTAAGACTGGAAATAAAAAACAATCTGCCTTGGAAGTTTCTGCATCTGCTCCCTGCCTGCCGAGCGAACCCACGCCTCATGCAGGCCGGCAATGCGCAGCTCCTGCATCACGCCGGGATGATACCATTTCCAATATTCCTTTCCGTACCGTTGCCCCTTAATGCAGTAACTGCAAATGGCCTGCAGGCATTCCCTGCCGGGATCCGCCTCATAACACGCGCATAAGACCTGATACCAGATGTTGTCAAAAACCGGAATCTCAGGTATCAGTTTCATAAGCTGCTCTGCAACGCCCTTCGTCATCGCCTTATGTTTGACGGCAAAATACAGGACCTTCTTCTCAAACCTGGTAATCCTGCCAAGCAGGTAAGGCTCTTTCTCCAGAATCCGCCATGCCTCCAGCAAGAGCAGCACGCTCTCTTTGCCGCGCCTGATATACCTTGCGATGATGTCCAGTTTTTTCCCTTTGCTGTAATTCAAATCCTCATCCAGAAACAGCAGGATCCACAATAATACCGGCTCTTCCTGATATTTGTTATAAATCTTGCGGATTTTGCCCGTACATTTACTGATGTATCCCGGTTCCGGGTCTCTGAGCGTGCAAAGATACAGATAATAGGCATACAGCGGCGATTCCTTGTCCACCTTATTGCGCGGGAAAGAATTCAGCACCCATTCCGCTTTCTGCCGCTGCTTTCCTGCAAAATAGACCTGGGCTTTTGCAAGGAAATACCAGAGATTGCCCGGCATAAGCTCCTGCAGCTCTTCCAGGTTCTTCAACGTCTGCTTAACCCACATGATATTTGCCAGTTTGTGCGTGCCAAACAGAAGATAATCCTTCACGAGCATCCTCTGTTTCTTCTGGATTTCCCAGAGCGGATGTTCCCTGTGTACGACGTCCTTCGTCACACAGATGGTTACCTCCTCTTTCTGAAACGGCGTCTGTAACGTTATTCTGCCATAATTCTTCCCCGTATGGAGCTCTCCTGGCTCTATGAGATATTCCACCGTTGTGCGGCTGCCCACAAAATCCTCATCGGTAATCCGTGTCTTTACCGGCTTTATCATGTCTCCGTCCGTGCTTACCTCAAGCGAAAAATGCCCCCACTCTTCTTTTTTGAGCACAATCGCCTGTTTGCGGGTCTCAGTCACGCCATGGAATTCCCGTTTCGCCTCCTCCACCTCAAAGAACACGCGCTTTTTCTTGCGCGACGCAATCAGAAATTCCTCCACCTGCGTCCTGGTACACGGCTTATGGCGCAGTCCCCGGAATACAAGCTGCTGTTCCATCTCACCGGGTGCAAAGACATTCTCAAATTCAGGCTGTGAAAATACCCTCACCGCATCATCATAGGAAATGCGCGCCAGATTGGCAAATTCAAAGACGCTCTTAACCTTCCCCTGCAAACCAGCCGGATAATCTTTGCCAATAGATACGGAAAAGGGGAGAACATACTCTCCCTGATCGCTGATAATATGGAATTCGCCTTCCTGCTTCTGGCCGCTTGCCAGCCCCTCGCTGTGAAATTCAAACTTCTGCGTTACTTCTGTACCCTTAAATTCTGCCTGCAAACACTTCATTCTGGGACTCGTGGAACAAACCGTACACTCCACGGGAATCCCTTCGCTGTTGCTGATCGTGAATTCGCCCTTATAAACTACGCCCTCTATCATCTCAATCTCTAATTTCTCCGGCGCAAACTGTAACAGGGAGAATTGACGCTCACATTTTCCCGCCGCCAGTTCTTCTATTATTCTCTGCAACTCGTCCACCTGCTTGCTTTTTTCTCGATAGTTTGTATAATATGGTATCAAAGGGATAACATATAGCCTTATTATATACGATTTGAGCACCTGTGTAAAGGCAGTGTGGCTCCTGAGTTTGCCCATTTTACAATTATATTGGAAAATCAGAAAACGGAGAGGATTATCATGATTCAACACAAAGACCATTTCCACGGCAGCGACCTGGAAAAAATCGAAGAAATCTACGGCATCAAAAAAGAGGAGATTGTCAGTTTCAGCGCAAACGTGAACCCGCTTGGCATTTCCCCCATGCTTCGTGAGACGCTTGCAAACCATATTGATGCCATCACCACCTACCCGGACCGGGAATACACGTCCTTACGCAAATGCATTGCCACATACGCGGATACGGATTATGAAAATATCATTATGGGGAACGGCTCTACCGAGCTGATATCTCTTTTCATCCAGATTACCCATCCGCGCAAGGCGTTAATTATCGGACCCACTTACTCAGAATACGAGCGCGAAATCTCGCTGGGCGGCGGAACCTGCCTCTATTACCCGTTGAAGGAAGAACAGGATTTCGCCCTGGACGCCAGCGACTTCATGTCGCATCTCAACGAAAGCATTGACCTTGTCGTGATCTGCAACCCCAACAATCCGACGTCTGGAGCCGTCCTGCGCCGCACGATGCGCAAGATTTTAGACGTGTGCAAACAGAATGATATCTTCGTGATGGTGGATGAGACTTACGTGGAATTTGCAGACAACTACGAGGAAATCACCTCGGTTCCGCTGACTGCCTATTACAACAATATCGTGATCCTGCGCGGAACCTCGAAATTCTTCGCCTGCCCGGGGCTGCGCCTGGGCTACGCCGTAACCGGAAACCGCGATTTAATCAAGGAAATTAATACAAGAAAGAATCCCTGGACCATTAACTCACTGGCTGCGATTGCCGGCGAAATTATGTTTCGGGATTCCTCCTATATTGCGCAAACCCGTTCCCTGATCTCCCGGGAGCGCAGCCGAATTTACGAGATACTTATGGCCGAAAGCAGATTTCAGGCATATCCGCCCAGCGGAAACTTCATGCTGGTACGCCTTCATGATGATGACCTGACATCAGGGATGCTGTTCGACCAAATGATTCGGCAGAAAATGATGATTCGAGACTGTTCTACGTTTCCGTTTCTCGACAACAAATACATCCGTTTCTGTTTCATGACGCCGGAGATGAACGATAAGCTCCTCTCCTGCCTGCTCAGTAAAAACTGTTGATAATGAGATTCACTACCACAAGGATCAAAAAACAGACGATAATAAACCCACAACCCCTCACAAACTCTTTCATACGCTAATACCTCTGGTAAGAGCTGGTGTAGGTAAGTTTCTCACCCGCTACATCGAAACTGGCGTACGTCCGGTAGAGCCCGCGCTGAGTGAGGGTTGTGCTTTCACTCAAAGCTTTATGTCCACTATCACTGGCAGCCACCCAGGACTTCTTGGTCGTCCAGGTATCGCCATCCTTGTACTGGAGCCGCATCACGACGCTTACATGACAGACTCTTTTTGCAACTGCACTTGCAAATACTTTGGCAGTATTTCCGCTAATCGAGATATCTGCGGTAATTGATACTGTGTTCACATACTGCGGATCAATGCCCTCCTCGCCGCCAACCTGCACGACTGCACCTTTGTCCAGTTTCTGCAACACCTTGACCTTCGCCTGGCTGCTGGTAACCGGGATCACTGCCAGCACGGCAGCCAGTACCAACGACATCCACACTCTCTGTCTCATTTTCAGTTTCATCTTTTGTTCTCCTTTCCTGTTTTCAGGGCATCTTGTTTTGCCCTCTATAATAGTAACAATCGAGGAGGGCAAAACATGACGCTTTTTGGAGCACTTTTTTATTTTTCGTAAGTATGCACAATTTTCTTGCCTAGTTTTTGGTATATATGCACAAGCATTTTTCTCTATTCCAAGATTAATACTTTCATACTAACATCTTTGTCTCTGCTTTACTCATTCGCATAGTGAAAACCAGGCATCCATTTTCCAAGCTAGAAGTTATTCCGCTACTTTTAAATTCCCGGCAATCTCCAAAAGCTCCTCCTTCGACAAATCTCCAGTAAACAATAATATGGTTTCTTCATCCGAGAGAATCAGGTTGTTCATATCAGAATCCTGAATAAAATACCCCTCAAAGTCACCTATTGTTATCTTCTCCATATCCTTCCGACTAGCAGTGAAATTTCCAAGATTATTATTGTCTTTCTTATATTGTTGAATAGTTAGCATCTGCCCATCTTCACGAACATAAAATATTTGATATACTCCCATCTCTTTTACAAACGTTTCATCCTGAAGTTCATACCCTTCCGGCGCTTTTGTCAGCTCATATTTCCGGAAGGAATCAGACGTATGTTCCGCAATCTCCTGCTCGTTGTCCCTTCCCTCAATTTCCACATAGTCTCCGTGCTGCACCATCCAGGTCTCATACATCCAGACAATAATCGGATTCGTACCGCGAACCGTCGTTCCCAGCAGCACAACCATCACTACCGCCATGGCAACGGCAACTCTTGCAGAACGAACCGGGCGAAGGAACTTCGGCAGGGAATAGGACGTCTCCTTCTCCTCGCGGTCATCCGATTCGAAGGTTCGCATCGTTTTTGCCATCTTCCACTGAAACGGAAGTGAGAATCTATGTCTGGCAAATTTCTGCGGGCGCGCGGCGTACTGCTGTTCCACCATCTGTCCCAGCGCCCGGTCCATACAGCTGTCCAAGAGCTCGTCGATTCTCTTCCGGCGCGCTATCACCTCCGGATCATCGCTTTCCTCGCCCCAGATGCCGTTCCACACATTACTGTCCTTCCAGTCATCTTCTCCCAGGTCTTCTTCCTCCCAGCTTTCAGCATTGCGATATTTCTCATACCATTCATAGTCGCTTTCGTCCCAGTCGTCCCACAGGTCATCCTCCGCCAGCCTGTCCCCATCAGCAATATTCTCCCGGGGCTTTCCAGCCCACTCCTTTCCCAGAAGAAACATCAGCTCAATATTTTCCATCCCCTTCGGCGGAAGGTCTGAATACAAAATATCCTGTGATTCTACAAATTCCTGAAAAGAATCATAGTTCATATTTTCCTTCGCGGCTTTTTTTTCCAAAACCACCAACCGTTCTTCCTTTCTCCTGGAATCTGAAGATTCTTTCTTATCCATACTTCACCATCCCTTTCTCTCCCCCTTATATTGTAACAAATTTCTGTTCGACATTCCGACACTTTTTTCGGAAAAATACGCTTTTCTTAAATTTTTTAAAATTTTTTCAAAAAAAGCGTCATGTTTTACCCCCTTCGATTGTTACTATTATGTAGGGAGTATTTTGAAAATCCTCTGGAGCACATTTTGCGCTTTGGGGGATTTTCTGATTTCCACACATTCGCCTCCAGGCGTTTTATCAATTCTGCAAAAATAGATTAATTTATGTCCGATTTTATTGATATTTTTTATTATTTTAAATTTTTTTCAAAAAAAGCGTCATGTTTTGCCCCCTTCGATTGTTACTATTATAGAGGGACAAGTATATTATATAAATACGGGAGACTCCCGGAACGCATTTTTGTGTTCCGGGAGTCTTCTGTTATACTCCTGTCATCACAGAAACTATACAGAATTTTATCACGAATCCACACTTTAGGCAACGAAAAACGCTTTCCATTCATGCTGAGAAAAACAGTTTCCCTTTTCTTTCGGATCAGATAGTTTTCTGAACACAAAAAGCAGGGAATCGCTGTGATTCCTGCTTTCTGCTGTATGGATATTCTTTTTACTCAGAGGCCGTATTCCTCGAACAGTTTCTTCTGATACGATTCGTCCTCCACACTTTTTCTAAGCTCCTCTATACGGTTCTCATCCAAAAGCTTTTTATGCAAACGATTCAAACGGTCTTCTCCCCTTTTTTCTCCTTCCTCCATCCCTCTTCTGTGCCCTTCTTCCAATCCTGTTCTATGTCCTTCTTCCACCCCTATTTTATGCCCTTCCTGGTACGACAGTTTCTTCTCATTCCTGATATGTTTTTCTTCATCGTATTCAAAGATGCTCATCGCTATCGCCTCCGCCCGGTTCTTCAACAGGAACTCCGCAAGGATTCCATTCTGGATGCAGTAGCACACTGCCTCCTCCACTGCCTGCGGCAGCTCCTTATCCTTCGCACGTTCCCTGACCTGTTCCACATACTGCGCATATTCCTTCAGCGTCTGGCACGCCTCCATCAGCCCCGGGTTGCTCCCCGCATTGATGTTGTATGCCGTCACGACAAGCTCCAGTTCCGGCTCCCTGTGCCGCACTCCTGCCTCCTGTCCTTCCCCGGCGTCCGCCCCCTCAAAGGCATCCGACAGCCTTAATATACGCTTTTCCGGCTGGGGCGTTGTCCCATTGTAAAAAATGACGAACCTTGGCGCAGGTATCCTTACCAGCACGGAGCTGTACAGATCTTCATCCCTGGTAAGGCTCTGCAGGACATGCGTCACATAGATCAGGTCGCGCAGCGGCATGTTCGGGTTGAACGTGGACTGGTGCTCATAGATCATCAGCTCCGAGCTGAACACGAAGGAGATCGACAGCTTTGATAATCAGATTTTCAATATGAAAAAGAGGCTTTCTTCTATTGTG
>CAJUOE010000232.1 GCA_910587895.1 uncultured Lachnospiraceae bacterium | reverse complement strand
GACGGCAGGAAGTATATCTGGCTCTCCAGTACGAACTATTATATGGGCACATCCTCCGGAAGTCCCGTCCATCTGGCGGGAAATCCGGGGGAAAAGACGGTATTTGTAACAGAGGGACCGCTGAAGGGCGACCTTGCCCATGCACTGTCAGGCAGGACTTTCGGATGTGTGCCGGGGGCAAACCAGTACGCAAACCTGCCGCCGTTTTTACAGGCAATGAAGCTGATGGGGACGAAAGCGGTCTATGAAGCATATGACATGGACAAGCTGCTAAAGACTGCCTGCAGGGGTGACTACAATGAGAAATGTGTTCATTGTGAGAATTACAGGAAGGACTGGAAACAGCAGGTCATTCCCTGTGAAAAGAAAAGCATCAAGCGTCAGAACATCCAGCGGGGATGCCATAAGCTCACCCAGATCTGCCGGGAAATGGAGCTGTCTGTAAAAACTCTTACATGGGACATGGACAGTGAAGGCGACTGGGCGGAAAACGTAAAGGGCGTGGATGACTACCTGCATGGGCTGGACCAGAAAAAACAGGGACAGACCTCATAAAAAGTAATATCCAGGGCGGACTTCCATACGGGGTTCCGTCCTTTTTTATGCACATAATATGTAAAATCCCCCAGTTTTTCATAAGGCTGTTGGCTTTTACTTAAACGGTGCGTATAAAACAGTAAATAAAGCATAAAGGAGCTGACGTTATGATGTATCAGAAAATAATTGTACCGATAGACCACGGGAACAGGAACATGAAGACCGAGCATAAGATATTTACCTCCGGCTTTGTGGAGAGTGACTGCAGGCCCGCACTGGGGGAATACCTTCAGTATGATGGGCGATACTATGCCCTGACCGAGCAACGGATACCTTATATGAGGGACAAGACGCTGGACGACCGTTTCTTTATCCTGACCCTGTTTGCGGTGGCGATGGAGGCGGAGAAACAGATGTTAAACACGAAGGACACGCTCCTTCAGGCAGCGCTGCCGGTGGGACTGCCCCCGAAGCATTACGGAGCGCTTTACCGGAAGTTTGAGGATTATTTTATGGACAGGGGCGTCCAGCAGTTTACATACAGGGGCATCCCTTACCGGATTGAGATCATGGAAACTGCCGCCTTCCCGCAGGACTATGCGGCTGCCATGACCGTTTACCAGAGGATAGCGGAATTTAACAAGGTCATTACGGTAGACATCGGGGGATTCACGCTGGATTACCTTCTGATCCGGGGAGGGAAGCCTGACCTGTCCGTCTGCGACTCTCTGGAGAAGGGTGTCATCCGTCTGTATAATGACATTTCCTCCCGCGTCAATTCCGAGCAGGACATCCTGATCGACGATACGGACATTGACCGGATCATCCGGGGAGAAAAGACGGATTATTATGGGGAGGTCATCCGCATCGTGGAGGACATGACAAAGACCTTTGTGAATGACATCCTCGGCACGCTCAGGGAGCGGGGGCTTGACCTGAAAGCGAGCTGTGTGGTATTTATCGGGGGCGGCTCCCTGCTTCTTCGGGAGTATCTGGAGCATTCCGGAAAGATTGGCCGCTGCATCTTTGTAGAAGACATCTGCGCCAACGCAAAAGGCTATGGTATGCTCTACCAGATACAGAGGAAAGGCAGGTGACTGCCATGGGGAAAAAGAACGCATTTGTGACCACCATAGGGTTCAACAGGAACGATCCAGCCCATGTGCAGGTGGCGGAGTTCCTGAACGGTATGGAGCGGGGGAAGGCACAGTACATCGTCAATGCAGTGCTGTCGTATCAGAATGGGGCACAGACCGGGGATATGCCCCATGCAGGGCAGGCGGTGGACTATGAAAGGATACGGCAGTTTGTGCTGCAGGTGATCCGGGAGCATGAAGGACAGGAGGCATCCCGGAAAGAAACGGCGGGGGGATCGGCCGGACCGGATACAACAGAAGAAAACACGGGAATGGCGTTTGGATTTGACGAGGATGCTTTAAGCGGCATCATGTCATCACTGGAGGCGTTCAAGAGGTAAGGAAAAGGGAGCCTGCAGGACATTCTTCATTGTCCCGGCTCCCTTTTCCCAAGCAGCTCGTCTGTGGATATGTTAAAATATTCGGAGAGGATCGCCACCTCATAGTCCGGAACGAAGCGGCTGCCTTGTTCGATCCGCAGGATGGTCAGGTCGCTGCACTCCATGCCCAGAAGCTGGAGCTTTCCTGCCAGGGCAGCCTGAGAAAGCCCCTGGGCAGTGCGGAGCTGTTTCACTTTCGGGCCTATGATGTTTTTGGATGTACCATTCCAGTAGATTTTCATATATAGCTTTCCCTTCTAAAGATGAAGTATATGAATTGATTTTACCGAAATGGCGTGATAATATACTTCTAAAGATGAAGTATAGAGAAGTAAGGGAGAGATATTGGCGGGATCGGGGAATACTGGGAGGTAAGATAGATATGGCAAAGGAGATTTTTACAATGAGTGACGTATGGTTAAAGTTTGCCCAGTTTTTAGGCACTCTGAACGGGGAGAATGTGAAACGGGAGAGCTATGTGCGCACGCCGGAGTATGAGGCGGCTCTGGAGGCATGGAAGGAGACGGAGCAGGAATGGGAGGCATTTCTGGAAACACTGCCTGCAGACGGACAGGAAAGGGCAGAGGAGATGAAGGAGCGTCTGGAGGATTTTTCATCTGCTCAGGAGAAGCGTGCCTACATCCAAGGTTATGCGGACTGCGTTCAGGCGCTGTACCACATGGGACTCCTGAAGGAGAACGAGGATCTGAAGTGGGCAGAGAAGATGGACGTGCATTGAGGGATGTCCCTGGAAAAAGTAGGAATATGACAGGCGCAAGGCAGGAACTGTGATCTGATATGTGGCTGTACGAAGCCGGGGAAGGTTTGACAAGTGCTTTCCCCGGCCTTTTATCTGTCTTTCGGGGAAAAAATCTGTATGTGGGAAATTGCAATTCTGATTGGTGGGAAACAATGTATAATAAACATAATACCGCAAATCTCTGTAATAAATATGACGGCAGTAATCAGAAGTTTTCAATGTATCACAGTTAATAAAAAATAATTGAAAATATAGAAAAATATGTGACGCAGGAAGCCATTTTCCGGTGTATTAAGGTGAAGGGCCTTATCAATGCAGAAAGGAGAAGCGTATGGATGACAGACAGATTGTGGCTTTATATTGGGAGCGCTCCGAGAAAGCTATATCGGAAACATCAAAAAAATACGGAAAATACTGTAGCTACATCGCCTACAATATTCTGCATAACCATGAGGATTGCGAGGAATGTGTGAATGATACTTATATGAGGGCATGGGACGCAATACCGCCGAAGCATCCGAATCGGCTATCAGCTTTTTTAGGGAAGATTACCCGCAATCTGTCCCTGAACAGACTAGAAAAATATACTGCTCAGAAACGTGGGGGAGGGCGGACAGCACTTGCCTTGGAGGAACTGGAAGAGTGTATCCCGGCATCCAACTATGTGGAACAGGCTGTTGATGATATAGCACTGGCAGAAATAATAAATAGTTTTCTTGCTACTTTAACGCCTGAAACAAGGAAATTCTTTGTGCGGCGGTACTGGTATTTAAGCCCTGTCAGAGAGATTGCCTCTGATTATGCAGTCAACGAGAGCACAGTGAAGGTGACTCTGATGCGGACAAGGAATAAACTGAAAAAAGTTCTGGAGAAAGAAGGGATAAGCCTATGAAAGAAAAAAGATTGCTGAAGGTCCTGGGTGAGATAGATGAAAAATATATAGAGGAAGCGGCACCTGTGGAAAAAAAACGAAGGACAGCCGGGAATATGCATTTATTCAGATGGGGAGCTGCAGCAGCCTGTCTCTGCCTGGTTTGTGTCTCTGCTATTACAATTTCCAACATATTTAAAAGTAAGTTGCCGCCAGGCAGCGGGGTGACTGCAATACCAATGCAGGATGTGGGGCAGACTACGGACTTGAACGGCGAACAGACTGACGGAGTAAAGACTGCCGGGGAACAGGAATCATTTGCTGCAATCAGTTCATTGTTGACAGACGGAGGACATGGAATTACGGAACAAGCGCTTGATTTGGGAAAGGTTTCAATCGGGCAGTATATGGGAATTTATGAAAAGGTTCAGTCTGTTGAAAGTGCTATTTTGTCAGAAAACAAGGGAAAAAACATATCCGGAACAGAAGAATGGTATTATGTATCGGGCCATACGGATATGCAGTACCTGATCAGAAATAACAATGGGGAATATTCTTTATGGAAATTTTCCTGCTTTGATGGTGGAGAATATCCTTATAGCGATGTCCTTGAGCTTGTTTACCAGATTGATTCCGCTGATGCAATCAGTGAAATTGTAGTAAGTCCTGCCAGAATGGATAATACCAATGAAGGAAAGGCCATACAGGAGAAAATTGGAACGCATATAATAACGGACCGTGAGGAAATAAGCACGATATATGATGTTCTTTCTTCCCTGACCTGTTACGGAAGAAATCATTGGGAGATGATTGACAATGGCAGCATGGATGCGCCTGCCGATGCAGAATTGTCGTCACACCAAGCTGTATGGCTGGGGCGTTACCTGTTGATTGTTACCGATTATGGAAATGAAATAGATGAGTTGAAATATTCGGCAGTTTCCAATATGTTTTATGAATTTTCGGGCATTGCCTATAATCGTTTGACAGAAGAACAGGCAACGGACATATGTGAGATTATAGGGATTGTGGCAGAATGGGAGGAAGACCAAAGCAGTAGTGAGATGGAAGTAGATGGACATCATTCGCAGGAAGCCCTGCCTGATTATGCGGATGAACCAGATGAAGCTGAAAGGAATACGAATGCCAGCTTGGAATATGTAATGGAATTGCAGAACAAGGTGAGTAACGCTATGCGCAACCATGAGCTGCAGTTTGTTATATCATCTGCCGTTTATGAAAATCCGTACAGGCTTCATGTTGTAGTGACATCAGATTCGGAAGATGACCTGCAGAAACTGAAAGACCTTGATACAACAGGAGGTGTTTTGGAAATAGAGTATGTCCCTCAAAATACTATGTATTTAGAATAAATAACATGGAGCAGGTTACCAGACAGGTATCCCTGAAAATGTAGGAATATGGCAGGCGCGAGGCAGGAACTGTTATCTGATATGTGGCTGTACAAAGCCGGGGAAGGTTTGTCAAGTGCCTTCCCCGGTCTTGTACTTGTCTGCACTATAGGGGCGAAAGACATATTGTTTTTGATGATTACCATTAACATCGCTTTTTTGCAGTTTCCATTTCCATTATTTAGTGAGAAAATAAATAATTGTCCAATATATTTCAAAAACATGTGACCGTTTTCTTCTGGCAATTGTTTTATAGGTGAAAGGAGGTCAGGCAATGAAACAAGCAATATCCACCCAACAGCTGGAGGATGCCTATGATGCTTACGGCACGGCAGTATACCGTCTGGCAATGGCTTTCCTGGGGCAGTGCGCCGACGCGGAGGATGTGACCCAGGAGACCTTTTGCCGATTGCTGTACCACGCTCCCATTTTCACGGATGAGAACCGTCAGAAAGCGCCTTAACCCCCGGAAATGTTTTGGTGATATTCTTCATCTGCAAAATATAACCGTCGCTCATTTAACCCCTACCTCCCTTCTTTGTCATATTCCTTTTGCTTTTGTGATCTTAACTGTCTTTATTGTAGAAAAATTGCCGGGATTTGCCTATTGCCGGATGTCATATCTTTTATTATGACATTCGTCAAATAAAAAAAACGGTCCGCATATGACAAATGTCATGTGCGAAAACCGTTTCATATAGTGATGTCTCT
>CAJUOE010000231.1 GCA_910587895.1 uncultured Lachnospiraceae bacterium | reverse complement strand
GCTGCCCCGGAAGATTTTCCCCAAAATCAATGCAGATCTTAGACTGCCCCATAAGCATCCTTCACATGGAGCACGGACTGATGCCCGGAACCGAGAATTCCCATTTTCTCATTCTTGCTCAACATGTTTTTCCGTTCAAGAGCCACACTGACTGTTCCGTCTTCCTGAATCAATGTGTCGCTGATGCCATAATTTACATGGTAATTGGGGCTGTTCGCGTCATCGCAGGTCCAGGTCCAGTGATATTTGCCGCCTGCTTTCGTTACAATCACAGACTCGCGGAAATCGGTAAGGCCATAAATCTGTTTCAGCGTACCTTCCTTGATGCTTACCATATCGTCGTTCAATTCCGCTATTGCCGCACTTCCATTACCAAACAGAATATAAGATTTCCCATCGTCATCCGTAAAGATGGACGGATCAATCGCCTGACCCATGCTGACCCCGGCTGCCTTACACATTTCCACAGTCAAAAGCGGCTGTTCCTCTGCAATATAGGGTCCCGCCGGACTGGCTGACGAGGCAACGCCGATACAAGATGCACCTCCGGTTTTCTTGCCGCAGTAGTAAAAATAATACATTCCATTCTTTTTCTCAATTGTGGGCGCCCATGCGCTTCCTTCTACCGCCCATGGGGAATCTGCAATCTGTATGCCCTTGTCGTTGACTCCCGGATTGTCATTTTTCAGCTCCAGGATGATACCTTCGTCTTCCCAGTTCACCATATCCGGGGAAGAGAACGCATGGAACTTTGTTCCGCTCCAGCCGGGATAACCGTCTGTCGTGGGATAAATCCAGAACTTGCCGTCAAAATAGTCGATATCCGGATCTGCATACTGTCCGGGCAATACCGGGTTGTTGCCGTACTGCGGTGTTTTTATGGTAAAAGTATCGGTCTTGCCATCAGATACAACTTCCACTTCCACGTCCTGACGCAAATCAAGCGTCACCGTTCCATCATATAGTTCTCCGTTTACCATTATCTCACTGCCTTCATTCAGCGGATTGAGGGTAACCGGAACCTCACTCAGATCCGTGCCCTTACGCACATATGAAATAATTTCCCGATTGTTTGCATTAATCCTGGAAAACGTTGCGGTATGGTCGTCTGTTCCTCTTAAATCGGCCGGATTCTCTGGTATTGTACCAATCACCGCGCTCTTCAACAGCGGCGTATAGGCTGCTCCAAGAATACGCTCTTCTTCCGCTTGGGAAAGGCGCATTACGGTTCCGTGACGGAACCTGTTTACAAAAGTTGCATTGGCTGCTGTAAACTTGCCGCTTGCCAGATCATCTGTCACAAACGCCTTATATCCACCGTCATCACCCATAGCGCACCACCTTCCATCCGGAAGCTGATACACGGTATAGCCTTCTGTCCGCACAAATCCTGCTGCAGTGCTGCCGCTCCTCGTCACCAGACGTTTCCAGGAGCCGTTCGGCTTACTTTCATTTTCACCTTTCCTGACGTCCAGAACATCTTCCGTATCCAGGGTATCGCTGACGTCGATGACCGTATTCCAGTCTGAGGTCGAGAAACGATAGAATTTCCCATCATCCCCTTTGACAATCGTGCTGTCTATGATATTTACTTCCTTGCCAGTAGCAGCATCTTCACTGAGCCATACATGTGGCTCTGAGAAGGACTTAAAATCTCTCGTACGGCATACATAGACGCGCAGCGCATCATCTTCCGTATCCTTCTGTGTATAATCCCGGGCAGACCAGTACACCACATAGTCCCCGTTTACCTCGTCATACATTGCCTCCGGCGCCCAAATGCAGCCTGCCGTGTCGAGACCGGCATAGACAAGGCGCGGTTCGCTCCATCTTACCAGATCCGTAGATTCCCAGACTACCAGATTCTTGCTCGCACTGTACTGATTCCAGCCGCTTCCTCCGGCTCCGCCTCCTTCTGCGTGGAGATCCGTACCGAGAATCCAGTATCGGTCTCCCTCTGCGGAACGGATGATATGCGGGTCGCGCACGCCAAGGTCGCTGCCCTCGGCGTCATTGACAAGAATTGGATTCGCCTTGCCATCTACTTTATTCATGTGGTCCCAGTTCAGCCCATCTTCACTGTATCCGAAGAAAATCTTCTCATATCCGTCATGCGCATCAAAATTCGTCCACAGATAGCCTTTGCTGTAATCGGTATCCAGGTTCGCAACCTTCGGCTGTACCGTAACCTCGAATGTTTTTGTCTTCGCCTCATCGGTATACGCCGACTTCAGCGTCGCCGTCAGCGTAACTTTTACCGGATCCCCTCCTGCCTCCGGACGGGTGACAACGCCGCCCTGGTAGAGGCTGTCTGCAGCTGCCGTATCTGTGACAACTGCCGGATTGGAAGATTTCCATGTAATCGTTGATTTGTTTCTTCCCGTCTTAATCAACGCCAGGTTGCCGCGGACGTCGTTGCTGTTTAAGATTTCCAGGTCATCATAATCCCTTTGCAGTGCATATTCTTCTTCCTGCCGTCTCTCTTCCTCGGCAATATCATCTAAAGTCTCCACAAATGCCTCATACTGCGCAGTAATATCCGCCTCTGACAACGTACCATCATAAATCCGGTAATTATCGATCAGTCCCTTGTAGTATTCCCCACTGTTCCAGTTTCCTTTTCCAACCTGAAGGATGCCCCCGGTACTTCCAAGAATGTCACTGAGTTTGTAAGTGCTGTCGCTCTCACCTGCCAATTCCCCATTGACATAAAGCTTTGTGGCTGTCTCCGTCACAACGAGATCCACATGGAACCAGCCGTCCAGTACAGATTTTTCTTTGTCTGATATATTATTTCCCGGCCTGCCGCTGGTATTATTGTATCGCTCCACAAGCAATTCAGATGTCTTGTGCAGAATTGCCAGATAATGCTCTTTCTCATACGTCTGCCTGTCTGCATTGGGCGCTGCGAAGAACGTCCAGCCTGTATCGTTCCTGTCCGGTTTCAGATCATACGATACCGTAATATTTTCCTTCCCTTTTAAGATACCGCCGCCATCCTTTGCCGTAATGTTAATAAAACTGTTCGCCCCATCCAGGTACAGGGCGCGGTTTGTCCCATATTTTACCTTAGTCTGGCACTTTCCCTTCGCCGTTGCCTGCGCATTGCCGCCATCGTATACGCCATTCACCGCATCCGTGTCAAACGAAAAATTCGCCAGCATCTCCGGCGCAGCTGCTTCTGCCGTCAGAGAAACCGATGGTGGCGCCGATACTGCCATCACCCCGGCAAGCAGCCATGCAAAACATTGTTGTTTCCATTTTCTTTGCATAATTTACCCTCCTTTTGCACTAAAAAACATTAAAATACCACACCATTTTTAGTAAACATTACTTAATATGAGAGTAACATTTTACCTGCTCTTCTGTCAAGAAAAATCCTGTTTTTCTTTTGCATCTGCAATCAGCCTGTCCTTCTCTTTCCTGGATAGCTGCTTAATCTGCACTTCCCGGCTCATGGCCTCCTGCTTCGTCTCATGTTCTTCCAGGTACACAAGCTCCACCGGCGTACGCACCCTGGTATATTTGCCGCCCTTTCCCGCATTGTGCGCCTCCAGGCGTTTTGTTATATTGTTTGTCCATCCCGTGTACAGCGTCCCGTCGCTGCACCGCAGGATATAGGTAACATTCTGTTTCCCTGCCATAAGGCTTCCTCACATTTTCCCATCCATTCTCTATGTAGAGAGACTGCAAGCAGTCTCTTATATGCAAAGCAGCACCGGATTTCTGGTATTTTTCCCAATTCAGGCATCATCTTCCACCGTTTGCTTTTGCAATGGAAACGTTCTCCACTCTCAGTATAAAAACGTGTGCTGCGGGTTGTTTGCCTTCATCCTCTGATAACTCATACCCACTAATATTTTATGGAAAAAAATCTTTCCCGTGCCTGTTTGCCCTGAAATCCCATGCTATTTTCTTATAGTTTAACACGGATTTATTATTTTCACAACTGCGCTGTTATTTTGTAAAATTTTAGCAAAAATTTTACAGGCACTTGAATACTTCCAAATAAGCAGGTATACTAAAAGAAACTAAGGCAAATACTAACCAAAATATCTTATAGAGGTGATTGATATGGGGATTGAAATCAAAAGGAATTTTTATTTGGAACAGCTCATAAAACGTAAAAATAATGGCTTAATCAAAATTGTAACCGGAATCAGAAGATGCGGCAAATCCTTTTTGTTACGTACGCTCTTCAAAAAACATTTGTTGGAAAACGGGGTAAATGAGAGCCATATCATAGAAATGGCTTTTGATTTATTTGATAATATGGATTACCGGAATCCGGAAAAGTTTTATCCCTGGGCAAAGGAACAATTGAAGGATAACGAAACATACTATTTTCTATTAGATGAAATTCAGCTGATGGATGAATTTGTAAGCGTCCTTAACGGTCTGACAGACAAAAAGAATTGTGATGTTTATGTAACCGGAAGCAATGCAAAATTTCTCTCCCGGGATATCGCTACGGAATTTGGAGGCAGGGGCGATGAAGTCCACATGTATCCCTTAAGTTTCTCCGAGTTTATGACAATATATGACGGAAATCGTTACGACGGGTGGAATGAATATATTACCTATGGCGGCATCCCGCTTGTTGTTCTAGCCCAAACCGAAGAACAGAAGATGGCAATGCTGGATAGCCTGCTTAAAGAAACCTATATCCACGATATCGTGAACCGAAACAAAATAAGAAATATTGGAGAAATGGAAACCCTTCTGGATGTTCTCTCGTCTGCAATAGGCGCGCTGACAAATCCCCATAAGCTCCAAAAAACATTTAAGAGCGTGAGCAGTTCAAAAATCACTGCCACCACCATTACGAAATATATCCGCTATCTCGAAGACGCGTTCCTGATCGAAGAAACAAACCGCTACGATATAAAGGGAAAAGCATATATAGGTACGCCGTTAAAATATTATTTTATGGATATGGGGCTTAGGAACTCACGCATTGATTTCCGCCAGATAGAGGTGACGCATTCCATGGAAAATGTAATCTATAATGAATTGAGAATGCGAGGCTTTCGTGTTGATACGGGAAATCTTACCGTTGTGGAAAATGACAGGGCAGGCAAGCCTGTCAAAAAACAATTGGAGGTGGATTTTATTTGCCGGAAAGGCTCCAAAAAATATTATATCCAATCCGCGTATATGCTTGGCACAGAAGAAAAAGTTGCCCAGGAAATCCGGCCATTTCTAAAAATAGGCGATTCCTTCAAGAAGATCGTTATTACTTCCGATACGCCAAAGCCCTTTTACCGTGAAGAAGGAATATTAATGATGAATGTATATGACTTTTTATTGAACCCGGATTCGTTGGATTACTAAGAATAAAATGCAAAAGTAAAAGCAGAGCGGGCAGCCATGCGCCGCCCGCTCTATAAAACAATATATTAATAAATACCTGTTTTTCCTAAATCATTACTGCAGATACCCCATCGGGTCTACCGGAACCCCATCCTTCTGCAATTCAAAGAAAAGATTGGAGCCTTCCACGGAATAATACTTTGTGGGCTCGCTGACATAACCTAAGATTTCTCCGTTCTCCACATAATCTCCCGTATTCTTGGGTATTTCTTTCAGTTGTCCATAGATGGCGCTGTAACCATCGCCCATATCCACAGTTATCGTAGCGCCTGTCTCCGCATTTGTCTCCACGTTGGTAACTTTTCCGCCGGAAACAGCTTTTACCGGAGTATTGACGTCCGCCTTGATAATTACCGCCGGATTATACTTATACTGGTCGAGCGTTGCAAAATATACGGTCTGATCCATGCTGTAATTGAGAATTACATTTCCCTGCAGCGGCCAGCCCAGATCGGTCTCCGCATCAAAATGAAGAATCGGCTCCACAGGCGTCTGCACTTCGCTGTCCACGACCTCCGGTTCATCCATGAAATTATCATTCTCCGGCGGAATGATACCGGATACTGCCTCTGTCTCGTCTTCTTCCTTTTCCTGCTCCTTCGCTTTCGCCTTTGCCTGCTGCTGTTCTTTTAACTTTCTTGCCTCTTCTTCTTTCTTTTCCTGCTCCCTGGCGGCATCCTCAGCTTTCGCCTGCTGAATCTGCTTTTCCTGCTCCTTCGCCAGTTGCTCTTCCTGTTTCTTTTCCTGCTGGGTATAATAAATACCGGTCATGCCAAATGCTGCCACTACCATGAACACTGCGGCAATCAGATAGGATTTTTTGTTAAAAAATGCTGATACTCTTCTATTTCTCATCCTGTCACCTTCCATTTCTGTTTGTTTTTTCTTTTTTTAGTTTTTCCGAAAAAACAAGGTTTATACAGGATGTGTGAGAATTATTCGTTATGATTTTTTTTCAGTTCAACATCTTTATAATAATACTGCAAAATTTCTATGTAATCGCTGCCCGCCTTTGCCATCTCATTGGCTCCATACTGGCTAAGTCCCAGTCCATGCCCCATGCCCTTTGTGACGATCCGCACCTGTCCCTCCACCTCTTTCAGGGAGAAACATGCAGAATTCAAATTCAGGCAGTCGCGGAACTCTTCGCCTGTCATCGTATGTTTTCCAGCCGCTACTTCCAGCACGTATTCCCCAGCGTCACGTTTGGCAACAACAATTTCATTTACAACGCCTTCCGCCGTGAGCCCCGCATCCGGAAACAATTCGTTGAGCCTGTCTGCCAGATCTTTCTTTTCCATGAAACTCACATTCAGGTAGTCATGTGAGGGAATATCCATGCTGCTGTCCACGCTTTTCAAATAAGAGATTTCCGTTCCAAGCGCATCTTTGGCATCCCTGGTCTTTCCCGCGCTCACGGCATGGAATGCTGCCTGTATCGGCGCATCTTCCCAGACAAGGATTTCCCCCTCGGTGGCTGTAAGCGCCGACTCAAGCACGCGGTAATTCTGCTCGAATCCATCTTGTCCCCAGAGGGAAAGCATTTCTTCCCGGGACATGGATTCCGGTAGCTCTTCCTCGCGTTCCAGAGCCCCCGCCAGCAATGTCCTGGCGATTACCGCCTGTGCCTTGATGGCCTCCGGCTGACTATCCAGAGAAATCTCCTCCGCGACGATGCCGGCAAGGTATTCTTCCTCGTCCAGTTTGTTTTTATCTGAATTTTCCTGCGAAAGAAATTTTTCCTCTATAACCGGTTCCCCCTTGCCTGCCTCAGTGCTTGTCTCACTGCCCTGAAACAGCAAAGTAACGATGTAGGGCGCTGCCAGGATTAGTACGCAGACGGCCAGAAAAGTTTTTATTTTTTCTCTCAGAAAAACACCCCCTTGTTCAGTAACACTATATGCAAAAAATCGAACATATATACGTAAAATGTCTTGCTTTTTTCGAAATATCATGTTATGATGCATTCAGAACAAATGTTCTGCACATAATATAAGCAGAAAGATATATTTTATGAATCACATAGACGCATGGCTTTCCTTATAAAATAATTGGATGGTGGTTACTGTGAATGCAATACAGACAGACATGGATTTATTTCAAAAACTTACAATTTTATCGGATGCTGCGAAATATGACGTTGCCTGTACTTCAAGCGGCGTAGACCGCAAGGGGCGCGGCAGGGGCATGGGCAATTCCATTGCTCCCGGCGTCTGCCACAGTTTTTCCGCTGACGGCAGATGTATTTCGCTGTTGAAGATACTTTTCACCAACGAATGCATCTTTAATTGCGCCTACTGTCTGAACAACCGGGATTCCGACGTTCCTCGTGCTTCCTTTACCCCCGAAGAAATCTGCACGATTACCCTGGAATTCTATCGGCGCAATTATATCGAAGGACTTTTCTTAAGTTCCGGTATTATGGTAAGCCCCAATTACACGATGGAATTGATCTACCAGACATTGTACCGGCTGCGCAACGTATATCACTTTAACGGTTATATCCATGTCAAGTCCATTCCGGGCGCGGATCCTGAACTTGTGGAACGAACCGGTTTTCTGGCGGACCGCATGAGCATCAATCTGGAACTGCCCACCGCGGACAGCTTACAGAAACTTGCCCCCTGCAAGTCCCGGAACACAATCTTAAAACCCATGCGCCAGATCCAGAACCGCATTACGGATAATAAGCAGGAAGTCACGGTATACCGCAAGGCTCCACGTTTTGTTCCCGCCGGACAGTCTACGCAGATGATTATCGGGGCTACCCCTGAGAATGATTATCAGATTATGAGCGTGGCAGAAGGACTCTATCAGAAATTTGCGCTCAAACGCGTATTTTACTCAGCCTTTGTGAATGTAAATAATAATTCCATGCTCCCGGCGCTCCCCGGCGGACCGCCGCTCCTTCGGGAACACCGGCTCTATCAGGCGGACTGGCTGCTGCGCTACTATCATTTTGAGGTTTCGGAACTTCTGTCCGAAGAACATCCGGACTTCAATATTTTCCTGGATCCCAAATGCGACTGGGCGCTGCGCCATCTGGAATGTTTTCCGGTGGAAATCAACCGTGCCAGCTACCAGACGCTGCTGCGCGTTCCCGGAATTGGATATAAGTCCGCAGAGCGCATTGTCAGGGCACGCAAACGAAACCCCCTGTCGTTTGACGATCTGAAGAAGATTGGCGTGGTACTCAAACGCGCCCGTGCCTTTCCTTTTTCCGGAAAAAGGTGTATAATGGGGAAAAACGCAGAAAGAGAGAACGCCCATGCTAAAACGATTTATCCACTACTATAAGCCCCACAAAAAGATGCTCACCTTTGACATGCTG
>CAJUOE010000230.1 GCA_910587895.1 uncultured Lachnospiraceae bacterium | reverse complement strand
GTTATAGTGACTGGGAATGAAGAAAAGGGGTATACAGGACAGAAGGACTGTTTTTTCACTATTGCTCCTAAGCAAATAACTGATGGTGGTATTACAATAGCAGAGATAGCGCCAGAGAATAATCCAATAATGGCAACAGAAGGCCAAACGGTTACGCGTGAGGTAGATATAACGGATACAGGTAGGAATGAGAAATTAGTGAAGGGTACAGATTATGAAATTGTTTCAACAACGAACAATGTTTTAGGAAGTACTGACACAAAGAAAGAAGCGAGTATTAATATTAAAGGGAAGGGGAATTATACTGGGGATACAAAAAAAGAATTTTGGATAGAAAAGATGGATCCAAATAACTTGCAGATTAAGTTGAAGAGTGAGGATGAAACTGATAAGAAATCACGGCTTCAGTGGAATACTAACACTGGTTATACACTGGTATATAAGGAAGCTAATCAAGACCTTACCCTTGTAAAAGGAACAGAGGTTGAAGTGGAATATGCCGGTAAAGAAATAAATACAGAAGATTATGAACTGATATTGACACCAAAGAGCAGGAATTATGTAGGGGATATTACGGTAAATGTTCACGTGACAGGTGGGATTTACAAAGATTTGAGGAGCAATAAAACAGATATAGTATATCATGTAAAGAAAAATCTCTCACAAATTAAAAATGTAACGGTTGGGACGATTACTGCCTCTGTTACGGGTTCGGGCAATAATTTGTCCTTAGAATACGACTTATCGAAAGAGGCATTTTCCTTTAACGATTCGGAAGCGAGCAGCGCTGTTGCCGCTATAGATAATAGCGAAAAGGTTACGATTGAACCTGCGAGTGGATGGCAAAACTTAATAAATGGTGGAAATGTTACTGGTGACGTGAGGACAACGGCAAAGGTTAAAGGGAAGGGCAATTATTATTCAGGGAGCATAGAAAACGTTCCGCTTATCATCACTGTTCCTATATTAAGAGATTCTATGATCCACATTGAAAATAACAACACATCATATGAGAATCGTGAATTTACATATGATGGCACAGAATGGCTGAAAAAAATATTAGATAATCCAGAACAATGGATAAGGGTAGGCAATGCGGAAGATGGATATCAATATAATGTTGACTATGAAGTTGGCAGAGTAACAGGCGAGAACAGGACGGGGAAGGATGCTGGTACGTATCAGTTTTTAGTAACTCCTAAGGGAAGGTTAAGGGGAGAGCCTGTTCCTGTTACAATAAAGGTAAATCCCAGAAATTTATCGGATGGAGTGACCATAGAAGCTTCAGATGTAACCTATGCTCCGGGAAATAGTACACCAAAGCCAAATTTAACCCTTACTTATAATGGAGAGAAATTAACAGAGGGAAGCAGGGGCAGTGGAAGAGGGGATTATGAGATTACAGGATATCTCAATGAACAGAATGCTGGTACTGGGACAGTTAATATAAAGGGGAATGGCAATTTTACTGGATCTATTCCAAAAACGTATACAATACGTCCTAAAGATATGTTTGGTACTAGTAATATACAAATTGAAGAGATAGCTTCGGAAATTCAATATAATTGGGGGGATCCCATTGAAGTGAACCCATCTGTACGTGTGGATGGATATCTTTTGACAAAAGGTACAGACTATGAAATAAAGTATGTGGATAATCAAGGAAATGATAAGAACCATTCGATTGTTTTGGATGGTGATATAATTGTGCATATTGTAGGGAAAGGGAATTATACTGGGGAAGGAAATTCTACCCATGACAAAACTTTTAAGATTGTGCCGCGGAAATGGACGACAACTGAACTTAATGCAGTTTATGAACAATATCCGGAGTATACAGGAGATCCTGTTACGCCTCAGATTACATTTACAACAAAAGTGGGAAACAAACCTGTAAATACGAGTGATGGGTTTACTATGGATTATACAAATCATATAAAGGTATCATCCACAAGTGATCCAGCAAAAATTATAGTCCACGGAAATACAAATTTAGAGGGGGACTTAACGTATAACTTTTATATAAGGGCATGTAATTTGTCAACATTGCAAAACTTGGAGGTAACATCTGAATCTGAGGCGCATGAAACTTATAATCTTTTGACAGGATCTTGGGAAGAGAACTATTATGTGCATACTGGGAATGAAATTAGATTGGAGAATGGACATAACCTTTCCATTAAACACAATGGCAGGGAAATGAATAAGGCTGATTACGTACTTGAGTATACGGGGAATACAGGCCTTGATCTTGGAGAAGCGAAAATAGTAATTAGAGGAAGTGATAATGGGAATTATTCAGGGAGCAGAACGGTAACTTTTGGGATTAGGGGTGATTTAAGCGATTTTACCCAAGGTGCATCTGATATGCGGACAAATATCCAGATTCCAAATCAGGTATTTAGCAATGATGTCATTGTACCTGATATACCCAAAGAGTCAATCACTTTCCGTAAAGGGAATGGGGATAGCGCCCAGATAGTTGAATTGGAACAGGGAATAGATTTTGATGTTACAAATGAGAAAGATACCACAGTTACCCCGGTTGGTACAAATAATGAAGCGACAATTGAAGGAAAGGGTAAGTTTGTAGGTAAAGCCACAGCGTCGTTTGTAGTTAATAAATTGAATTTGACGCAGCCTGAAGATGACTTGCTGGAAAAATACCATTACCAAGTTGAAATGGGTGATAAATACACTTATTCAGACATTCCAATTGTGCCAAAGCCGCACATCACCCATGGCAGTAATGAAAAGAATAATCCGCTAGTGGAAGGTACGGCGTATGATTTGGAGTATTATGACTGCAATAACAAAGAGGAGCCAGATGGTGAGAAGATTACTGATTTAAGTGATCCAGCGAATTTTGGCATAGGATCTTACAAAGTTAAGGTTAAAGGTAGGGAACCGAACTATGAAGGCGAGACAGAGAAGGGGTATACAATAGAGCCCTATAATCTGGAAGAAGGCAAAGCAAAGGGATATATAGAAATAGAAGGAGATGCTGATCAGGTTGTATTGGATCACATTAAGTATGCGAGTGAATATACGGAGGAGGATTTGAACCTTGATCCGACGCAAAAGGAGGAAGATAATAAGGCCAAGTTAGGTGATGACGGTGATAGCATTATCTGGAAGGAACTGAAAGTGTACTATACTCCTGTTGATATGGAAGGCAATCCCGATATAAACAAGCGGAGAGAGTTAAAGCTTGGTGATGAATACACATTGGAATATGTGGAAGGCGTAGATGAAACCGACGGTAAAACTTACAGCAACAAAAAGCCCGGTGAAGCAAAATATGTCATTAAAGGAACGGGAAATTTCACTGGCAGGTTGGAAGACACATATAGGCTTTTGGCCGATTTAGGCAGTGAGCGTACACACATAACGATGGGTGACGAGGGCTGGATATACACGCCTGCTGACAAGGATGGAATCCCAACGAACTGCCCAATACCGGAAAGCGTAGAATACAAATTTACGATAGGTGGAGAAGAAGTAACGGTTCCGATTGCCCAGGACGGCTATGCTGTTACATATGAGAATAATGGTAAAGCGACAAAAGCCCCTAAGGGTAAGGAAGATGAAGAAACGGCAGCAGACCTTACACCTGAACCGGGGAAAGAGCCTACGGCAATTGTTACAGCAACAGAGGGCGGCATAACTTATGGCAGGAGCGAAGCGGGCAAATTTGAGATTTACCAAAGAGATATTACAGAAACAGTGCCGAAAGCAGACCCGTTGCCTGTGTTATACTATGATGGGATTGATGAAAACGGGTATGAATATACCGGGCAGCCAATCAAGCCGGATATTCAATTGTATTGTAAGGAAACAGCCCTGAAAAAGAAAGGAAGTGAGGGTGTAACAGACGCAGACTATGAATATGAAGTCGAAGAAAAAAATAATATAGATGTCTATGATGAAAATGGCGAAAGATCCGATACCCACGCTATCCTTACCGCTAAGAAGAACAGTGATGGAAAGTACGATGGGAATTACTATGGGAATTACAGGGTTGATTTTAAGATTAACCCAAGGAAGATTTCTGATGAAACCATAGACACCCCGCAGAACAGGATTGAAAATAGCAGAATTGCTCCTTATGGTACAGTTGCTACGCCAGATAAAACGTGGATTGGCACTTATAGCAAAGCGGGAGAAGACGCAAATGAATGGGAATGTGAATTTACGGAAAGTCCAATTTATTTCCCAAAAGAAGGTAAAGAGTTGGTACCTCCCTATTTGTTAAGTGATGGATTGAGCATAAGCTGGTATGGCGGCCAAGATGTAGTCCTGCTGGAAGAAGGTAAGGATTACACGATTGAATACAAGGACAATATAGTGGTTGGTGAAGCAACTGTCTTAGTGAAAGCAAAGGAAAAGAGCAATTATGAAGGGGAATTCCCGAAGCATTTTAAGATTATGCTCAGTATTGCAGAAGCGATTTCAGATAAGAAAGACCGTTATATTGAGCTGACGGATTATGACCCGAATGTCCCGTTTACTGCACAGTATGCAGTTGACGATGTATTTCCGAAGCTGGAGTTTGTTGATAAGACCCCTTCTATTATGGGGATAGGGGCTGCAAAGGTGTTGGAAGAAGGGAGAGATTTTGTAATTGCCACAGCGGATAATTACCAGTCCTTAGGGGTTGAGAAGCCCAGCAGCAATAATAAGGAAGTTAGAGATGCAAGCAGCGAGAACCCGCCTACATTTGTAGTGGTAGGAATAGGAAATTATAATGGGAATTTCAGCTTGCCATACAACATCATTCCAAAAGATATTGAGGATCCAGCTAACGGAGTTACAGTTGTGTTCCAAGGGACTATCCCAGATGATGAGCAATACACAAATGCTTATATATACGATGGAAGGCCGAAAGGGGAAGTCTGGATATATAATAACGACCCGAACCGGATTGGGAAAGAGGGATATACGCTGAATGAAGCTAGGAGGATCCTAAGAAATGAGAGAGATTACACATTAAAGTGGGATAACAATATTGAGATAACGACAGATACATCGAAAGCCACTGTGACAATTACTGCCATGGGTCCAAATTATACGGGAACCCGGGTAGTTGAGTTTTCTATCGTACCCCAGCCGATTAAGGAGGCCACTGCAACCATTGCGCCACAGACCTTTGACCGCCAAGCGAAGACGCCAGAAGTAACCTTGAATTTTGGCGGAAAGACATTGGTTGAGGGAACGGACTACTCCATCGCAGAGTACGGGAACAATACAAATGCAAGTGTAAATGCGCAGACAGATGAGGAACGCCCCTTTGTCATAGTTCAGGGAATGGGCAACTTTGGCGGAACCAAAACCATTTATTTTGATATTGCACAGGAAAGCTTAACAAATGAAGAGGACATTGAAGTAACTGGAAGGGCTATTTACATTGAAGGCGAGCCTATCAAGCCAACCATTACCGTACGTGCAAAGGATGGCACAACACTGGTAGAAAACCAAGATTACACAGTGGATGAGTATACCGGCCCGCAGGAAGTGAATGTCCCCGGGACTGTCAAAATCCATGGTATGGGCAACTACAAAGATGACCGTGATGTGACTTTTATGATTTACCCGCCAAACGGTGATTTCGTGATTGAGCCGATAGAGTCACAGGAATTTAGGAACGCACCCATTAAGCCGGAAGTAAAAGTATCCCTCCGTGTAAGCGAAGACCTTTCCATGGAACTGATAGAAGGCCAAGACTATGTGCTGGAGTGGGATAATATCCAGAACGCAGGTGTAAATACTGCGAAGGTTACAGCAAAGGGCTTGGGATATTTTGGAGAAAAGGGGATGCAGGTAACACAGACATTTACCATTACTCCTAAGAGCATCGGCGCAGACGGAGCCATTGCCGCAGGCATCACAGCTTCCGACCTTGGGGTATCCCAGTACACAGGCAGCGCCCTCACGCCGAAAGTAACCCTTACCTTCACCCCTCCCCAGCCGGAAGGGAAGGAAGGAGAAGATCCCAGCAAGCCAGTAGAACTGGTACAGGGCCGTGATTACACCGTTGATTATGTGAACAATGTCAAGGTAGGGGTAGCCAAAGCCGTTATCAAGGGCATTGGCAACTACACTGGCAGCATTGAAAAAGAATTTGAAATCCATGCTAATATGAGCATGGCCAAGATTGAACCGATTCCGATGCAGAATTACACCGGAAGTGCAGTAACCCCATTGCCAGTGGTAAGCCTTGGCGGCCAGACATTGGCGTTGGATAAGGACTACAGGGTTTCTTACAGCAATAACGTAGACCGCGGGACTGCAACTATCACTATCACCGGGATTGAGCCATGGTATGTGGGCACAAGGACAGTGAACTTTGACATTGCAAGGGAACTTTCCGAGGAAACGCCAATCCGCGGTGTGGCTTCGGTGTATACCTACACTGGTTCGCCGATAACGCCCCCAATTAGGGTAGAAGACGGCGAAAGGATTCTGGTAGCTGGTGTAGATTATGAAGCAACGTATTCACAGAACGTAGATGCCGGGACAGCAACCGTCAGCATCAAGGGAATCGGCAAATACACTGGGAGCACATCCACAACCTTCCAGATTATGCCCCAGCAGCTTGGCCGGGCAAAGGTAAGCCCAATCAGCGACCAGATTTTCAACGGCAAGGAGCAGAATCCGCCGGTGACTGTTACAAGCGGGGATAAGACGCTGCAAAATGGCAAGGATTACTCTTTGGTATACGTAAACAGCGCAACGCCGGGCATGGCAAGTGCAATTATCAAAGGGGAGGGAAATTACACCGGAACCCAGACCGTAAACTACAGGATTAAAGTCCCGGCCTTGACAGGAGTGAAGTTCACCAAATCCACCAGCAGCAGCGTTACCATAAGCTGGACGAAGAACAGCGTCGTGACTGGATATGAGATTTACAATGCCAAGAACAGGCGTGCCTTAAGGGTGAAGAAGTCCAGCACCACCAAGGGGACGGTGAAAAAGCTAAAAGCAGGGACTGCGGCAACCTTCCGGGTAAGGGCATACGTCAGCAAAGACGGCCAGTATTATTATGGGCCATTTACAAGCGTTAAGACGGCAACCGCGCCAAGCTCCACCAAGATTAGCAGCCTGACGTCTAAGAAGAAAAAACAGGTTGTGGTGAAGTGGAAGAAGGTCAAGGGAGCCACACAGTATGAGGTTTACCGGGCAACCAGCAAGAAAGGGAAATACAAGAAGATTGGGACCTCGAAGAAGACCACATACACCGATAAGAAAGCAACAGGCGGCAAGAGGTACTATTACAAAGTCCGCGTATGCAAGAAGATCAACAAGAAGAATTACTATAGCAGCTATTCCGCTGTTAAGTCAGTAAAAGCGAAAAAGTAAGCAACTACGGAAAATAAGCAGGGAAGGATGGGAGTTGATATCATGAGCAGAGTATATTGCATTGGAAAATTTCAGTTTGATTCCTATGAGAAATATCAGGAAGCCTTAGATGACATAGAGAAAATCAGATATATTTCCAAGAAAATGGATATCAATGAGAATGGGGTGGCCCAAAGGCTCTACTCTCTGATCCGGGAGGGGAAAATCATCTTTAAAAGCGTGATTGGGGACGATTACCTCCTGTACCTCTCCGATATGGTAGCAGAGGACTACAAGGCCATCTCCAAGACCACCTTCGCTGACCGTGTTGCCGGAAAGCTGAAAAAACTGTCGCCGGGGCAGATAGTAGGAGCCCTGTGCATGACAGGCGCAGTGGTATGTTTCCTGATTTTCTTAGGAAGCGAGTACAACGACCAGCGCAAGATTCGGGAAATGGAGAGAATCAAAGATGAGCAGGAGATTTCCGTAGCGTCAGACTGGCTGTCTGCCCGGTTCATAGAATCCTTAAACGGGGAAGAGGAAACGGAAGAAGAGCCTGTGCTGGCACAGTCGGGAACCGTAGAGAACAATGTATATGGTGCCGAACTGGCACAGGAAACGGTAGAGCGGCCCGAAGGGCCGCAGGTTCTGCCGGAATACCAGAAGCTATATGAAGAAAACTCTGATTTCGCCGGATGGATTACCATACCGGGGACAGGGATTGATTATCCAGTTATGCAGGCAGTGCCGGAAAGCAGTGATTTTTACTTAACCCATAACTATAATGGGGAGGAAGACATCAATGGTTCGATTTTTCTGGATTCCAGAAATGATTTTGAGCAGCAGGATGACAACCTGATTGTATACGGCCACAACATGAAGAGCGGGATGATGTTCGGGGAATTGAAAAATTATCTGGACGAAGCATTTATCAACGAACACAAAACCATTTCCTTCAACACAATCTACGAAAAGGCAGAATATGAAGTGGTGGCTGTGTGCCTGTCAAAAGTAGCGCAGGAAGGCGAAGAAGGGTTCCGTTATTATGATTTTGTCAATGCCGGGAATGAGGAGAATTTCAACCGCTACTTGGAAAATATAAAGAAAATGAATGTTATAGGAGGAAAACTAGACGTTTCCTATGGAGATAAATTGTTGACACTTTCAACCTGCAATAATTATACAGAAGATGGAAGGCTGTTCTTGGTGGCAAAGAAGTGCGCTCCCTAAGGAATAGCCGAGGTTGGCATCATATACCAGTTTTCGAGGAGGACAAGAGAATGAAGAAATTGTTTGGCAGATGTTTCAATGCGATATTGATACTGGCCTTGACCTTCGCCTTGGGTCCAGCATTACCGACGATGGCAGAGGAAGACGTCAGCGCCTTTATTATGGAAGGCGGCACAATCACAGGCTATACGGGGCCGGGCGGCGATGTTGTACTGCCGGCTTCTGCAACGGCAGTGGCGGATTATGCTTTTGCAGGAAATGCAGCTATTTCCAGCGTAACAATCCCTGCAAATGTGACGAGTGTAGGAAGTTATGCTTTTTCCGGCTGTACCGGGCTGACAAATGCAGTATTCGGCGGGCCGGTGAGTCTTGGCGGCGGGGCATTTTACGGCTGCTCTGCCCTTGGGTATGTAGACCTTCCTGCCGGGCTGTCTTCGATTGGGGCGGAAACTTTTGACGGCTGCAGCAGCCTCGGTTCTGTCAATATCCCAGATGGGGTAACATCCATCGGCGCACAGGCATTTAACGGCTGCGGGAGCCTTGGCAGCGTGAATATTCCGGGCTCTGTCAGCGAGATTGGCAGCAGCGCATTTAACAACTGTGTTGGCTTGGGCTCCATTACCATCCCGGATTCTGTAACCTCTATGGGCAGCGGGGTTCTGGCAGGGTGCAGCGGCTTGGGCTCCGTAACCCTTTCCAGCGGGATGTCCTCGATTCCGGAATTGACCTTATATGGCTGCAGCAGCCTTGGGAGCATCAGCATCCCGGGTTCTGTAGGGAGCATTGGGTCCCAAGCATTTGGGAATTGCAGCGGCCTTGGGAGCATCAGCATCCCAGCATCTGTTTCCTCCATTGATTTCAGCGCATTTGACGGCTGCAGCAACTTGGCGGAAGTCAATGTAGAAGGCGGGAATGGCAGCTATGCTTCTTCCGATGGCGCAGTATATGATGCAGGTATGTCCCAGCTTCTTTACTGCCCGGTTGGCAAGTCCCAGCTGACACTGCCGGACAGCATGACTTCCATAGCATCTGCTGCTTTCAGCAACAGCCCATATGTATATGGCTTGGATATCCCTTCTTCTGTTACGACCATTGAGGTGGACGCATTTACCGGGAGCGGGATTAAGGCGGTAACGATTCCGCCTACCACAACCTCCATTGGTTCCCAGTCAGGCTGGACGCCAGACGTTATCCGTGGATATACAGGTTCCCAGGCAGAGAAATTTGCGGATGAAAATGGATATATTTTTGAGAGCATCGGCAGCCTTGGCGAAGACACGCCAACCCCAACCCCGACGCCAACTCCCGACCCAACAGATAAGCCAACCAAGACACCAAAGCCTAATGATCCAACAGACACGCCAACCCCGACCCCAGAACCCGGCGACGGCACAACTACGCCAGCGCCGAATGGCGGCGGAACTACAGGTACAGGCGGCAGTAATACCGGCGGAACTACAGGCGGGACCAGCGGCGGAAGAACCCAGACAGGCTCTGGCGGCGGGACCAGCGCAGGTTCAAGGACCTCTGTTTCCAGAAATATGGGGACCGCGCAGGTAGGCAGCGGCACACCAAAGACAGGCGTTGCATTTGATGCGAAATATGTATTGTGCCTTGGGGTATTCCTCGCAGGAGGGTATCTAGTAATCAATAAGAAGAGAAAAGGCGCAAATGCGGAATAAAATATAAGAAGAATAAACGTAGAACAGCCATTTTTGTATCAAAACAGAAATGGCTGTTTTTGTATCTGAAGCAAAAAATGAGCCGATAAGTTTCCATTCTTTCAAAAAACCAGCAAATGATTTGGAGAATGGAAGGGTGCTCTCGGAAGAAGAGTTATGGGCAGAAATTGATGCTACGTAATATGGGTGATGTATGGGACAGAGAAAAATTTGGCTTGCCATCCTTACTTTAAAAAGTCGCAGGGAAGATTCTTTCCCAATATTTCCTAAAGTTTCTATTTAAACAACCGATAAATAAATTAGATAATAAATCAACAAGCAGGAAATACTATTACCATACCACAAAAAGGGAAAGGAGATGCCTTTATGCGTATAGAAGCATACAATCAAGTCAGCCAAGTATTTGGCGCCAGCAGGACTTCCAGAGTAAAAGGGAGCGGGAGCACAAGCAAGAAGGATGAGGTGCAGATTTCCCAATTTGGCAGGGATTATCAGGTGGCGAAGCAGGCAGTGGCAGAAGCTTCTGATGTCAGGGCAGATAAGGTTGCTGCACTAAAGAGCAGTATTGCATCCGGGAATTACAAAGTGGAAACAGGTGACTTTGCATCCAAGCTGATCGAGCGGTATGAATCATACTTTTAGAAATGAGGTTTTCACGTGGCCAGTTTAATGGAAGAATTTATGGATGTATTAGAGCGGGAGAACGGGGAATATGAACGCCTAACGGAATTGTCCCGGGAGAAAAGACAAATCATAATTGACGGGAATATCCCCGCTCTTGAGGAGATTACCAACCGGGAGCAGGAAATCACCAGCATCCTTAAGAATTTGGAAAAGAAAAGAGAAGAAGTTGTCAATGATATGTCTATCGTACTTAGTAAGAAGCCAGAGGAACTGACGGTTACTAATATGATAGCCTTTTTAAATAAACAGCCAAAAGAGCAGCAGAAGCTGCAGGAGCTGAAAGTGAAGCTGCGCGCTACGATAGAGGAAATGGCCGATATCAATACCCAAAACGAGGTGCTGTTAAAACATGCCTTGGAGATGGCAGAATTTGACCTGACATTGTTTAAGAGCATGCGGCAGGCGCCTACCACCGCCAATTATGACAGGCGGGCAAATAATACAGGGGATTTGCTGGGCAGCGGCGGGTTTGACGCCAAACAGTAGGCAGCAGTAATTTATGGAAACAGGAAATAACAGGGAAGGCAGATTCAGCAGGGAAGCGGGATATAAGAGGAGAAAAACATGGCAAATGGAATGGGAAGTCTGTATATAGGCGCATCTGGGCTCCAGAACAGCCAAAATGCGCTGAATACCACGGCAAACAACCTTGCAAATGCAGATACCAAAGGGTATGTCAGGCAGCAGGTTTTATTTGCAGACAGGGACTATGTAACATTTAAAGGCGCTGCCATCAGCAAGCAGCAGGCAGGGCTAGGCTTAGCAATTGCAGATGTTATACATACGAGGGATTATTTTCTGGATAAATATTACCGCACGGAAAACGGCAGGCAGGCCTTCTATGAAACAAACTATATGGCAATTCAGGATGTTCAGGAATTTTTTCAGGAGATGGAAGGGGAACAGTTCCAAGAGGGGCTGGAGGATCTTTGGAGATCCTTTGAGGAGTTCAGCAAAGCGCCTGAGGAAGAAATTAACCAGAACTTAGTAGTCCAGAAGTCATCTGTATTTATTGAGCGGGCGCAGGGTATTTTCAAGAACATGAGGGAATATCAGAGCCGTATTAATATTAAGGTACGGGAAGGGATTGACCGCATCAATGAGCTGGGGCATATGATTCAGGATTTGAACCAACAGATTATGAGGATTGAGTCTGGCGGGGTAGAAACAGCCATGACGCTGCGGGATGAAAGGGACAATGCCTTGGATGAACTTTCCTCCTTGGCAAAGGTGGAATTCCGGGAAGGCGTCAATGGTGCAGTAAGCGTCCGGTTAGAAAATGTAGAATTTTTAGATGAGATACATGTGTTTGAGGTGGGCACGCTGGAAGATGAGCTTACGGGTTTTGTTACACCCTATTGGCCCCAGTTATCAGACCTTGGGAAGGGGAATTACACCCCGATGTTTGACCTTGGCATAGATATTTCCCCAGAATTGAACTCAGACATTGGGGAGCTGAAGGCGCTGGTGCTTTCCAGAGGGGATAGGATGGCGACTTACCGGGATGTTACAGGAGTTCCCGCAGATAGGTATAATGATGATGCAGGCATGTCTACCATGCTTTCCGCAGAAGCGGAGTTCGACCAGTTTATCCATGAGATTATAACAGCAGTCAATGATATTTACAGCCCGACGACTAGGGCGACTTTTGTAGGTGCAGATGGGAAAACATATGACAATGTACGGGTTTGGGATGAGGCAAATGCAGCTGTCGGGAAAGATGGGGTGAAGCCAGGCCGGGAGCTGTTCGTAAGGCGTGATGTAGACCGTTATACAGAAGTGGCCGCCACAGATGGGACGATATATTATGTATATAATGAAGAAGATTCCATAGATACCTCTAAAATGTATACCATCCAGAATGTTATGGTCAACCCGGATTTGCTGGAGGTTGAGTCAGGGATGCCTTATTTGAAGCCGGGCGGGCAAGGGGAGCCTGACAGGGCAATGGCGCAGAGGCTTTCTGAGCTTTGGGAAAAGAAAGAATACACAGTCAATGCCAACGACACCAACAAATGCACCTTAAAAGAATATTACCAGCGGATGATAGGCGGGATTGGCACAAAGGGCAATGTGTATCAGGGCATGGCTACAGACTTAAGCGGGGAAGTAGCTGCCATAGATAACAACAGGCAGCAGGTGTTCGGCGTTTCTTCCGACGAGGAATTGCAGAATATGATTAAGTACCAGAGCGCTTACAATGCGGCTAGCCGGTTTATCAACGTAATATCAGAGATGCTGGAGCATCTTGTGACAAGGCTGTAACAGGAGGGATTATATGCCATCAACTTTTTTTGGGTTAACAATCGCGGGTTCCGCGTTAAATACATTCCATGTAGCCACGAATACGGTTGCAAATAATATTTCTAATGTAAATACGAAAGGCTATAGCAGGCAGGAGGCTGTCCGCGTAGCCGCAGAAGCCCTTCGGACCAACCAGCGGTATGGCATGGTAGGCAGCGGGGTTTCCACGACTGAGATTATACAAAAAAGAGATTTTTATTATGATGTAAAATATTGGGAAAACAACGCGAAAGTAGCCATGTACGATGCGAAATTGTATGGGGCGCAGCAGATTGAGGATTATTTGGAAGACGGTGATTCCGTCAAAGGCTTCTCTGCTATTTTGGATGAAATGTTTAATGCATTGGATGATGTAAAAGGGGCAGCAGAAGATTTAGATAAAAGGAAAGCCTTTATCAGCAAATGCCAGAATTTTACCAATTACTTTACCAGCTTAAATGCTGGCCTGATCCGGATTCAGGAGGATTTTAATCAGGAGATTGGCACCCAAGTGGAACAGATCAATGGGATTGCGCAGAAAATCGCACTGCTGAACCGCCAGATTAATGTCATCGAACTGCAGGGCACTAATGCTAATGAGCTCCGGGACCAGCGTGCGCTGCTGGTAGACCAGCTTTCCGAGCTAGTGCCTGTGCAAGTCACAGAGTCCAAGGTGTCAAACAGCAATTATCCGGATATGTACACTGGGGGAACCAATTACATCCTGAAAATTAACGGCCAGACATTGGTGGAGAATTTTGAATATAATACTTTGGAATGTAGGGCAAGGGACTATAAAGTAAACGGCTCAGACGCAGACGGGCTGTATGATATTTACTGGACAAGGAACAATGTGCAGTTCAATGCGGCGGGAAGGAGCTGCACCGGGCGGCTGAAAGCATTGTTTGACATCCGGGATGGGAACAATAATGAGGCCTTTACCGGAAGGGTGAAAGGCTTTGAAAGCGGGAACGGCGGCGATATTGTAACCATCAAGAACCCAAGCATTACCAGCGTGAACCAGATGACAATGGATTCAGAAGGCGTTATCACGATTAATAACAGGGACTTTGCATACTCTGGTTTTGAGTATGACTCCAAAACCCAGACTTATAAATTCCAGTTAAAAACCACCTTGTCTGAGGAAGAAAAGAAGTCGCTGGAGGAGCGCAGCACCATCATAGGGACACAGGTGGATGCCATGGGCGTGCCTTATTATCAGGCACAGTGCAACAGCTTCCTGCGGGAATTTGCAAAGCAATATAATGAAATGCATAAGTCAGGCGTGGACCTTAAGGGAAATGACGGGATTTCCTTCTTTGTGGCGGAAAACCTTACCGATGGGACAGAATGGAACTTTGCAGATTATGACAAGGAGCATGGGGACACCATGACCTCTTCTGGCAATTCCTATTATTTGCTTACGATGGCAAATATTAAGGTGGCAGATGAACTGGAACATGACCCGAATTATATGGTTACGATGCATAAGCCGGATGTACCAGCGGATGTGGCATCCCAGAGCATTGTGGAAGAGATGCTGAAATTGAAAAGCGACATTATTTTATTCCGGGGGGCAGGTGCAGACCAGTTCCTATCCTGCCTGATTGGGGACAATACCGTCGATACCCAGAAGGCCAAGACATTGTTGGAGAACTATACCAATATCAATGAAACCATTATCCAGAAACGGATGTCCATTTCCGGCGTGGATGAAGATGAAGAAGCGCTGGATATGCTGAAGTTCCAGAATTCTTATAATCTGGCATCCCGGATGATACAGACGCTCACAGAGATGTATAACCGCCTGATTTTGGAAACGGGCGTATAAGGAGGTTAGGGAATTATGATGCGTGTAACGAACAGCATGATTAGCAGGAACAGCATGAAAAATATGAACAACAACAAGGTAAACGTAGATACCTTGAACACACAGATGACGACGCAGAAAAAGATTATCCGGCCTTCCGACGACCCAATCATTGCAGTCCGCGCCCTGCGTTTCCGGAGCAACTTAAGCGAATTGAACCAGTATTATGAGCGGAATATCCCGGATGCACAGTCTTGGCTTGAGGTAACAGAAGGCGCTCTGGATAATATGGAAAAGCTTCTGGAGAACATTTATACGAAATGCGTGGACGGCTCCACGGACGTTAAGACACAGGAAGACCGTGCAGCAATCTTGAAAGACCTCCAGTCCCTGAAGAATCAGGTGTATGCAGAAGGGAATGCAGATTATGCAGGGAGGACGGTGTTTACAGGCTTTAAGACCACAAGCCAGCTTACGTTCCTGAAGGAAGACCAGAAGATTAAGTATGAGATTACAGAACCGATTTCATATGAAGATATTGAGGAGAAGAGATTCTATACCAATAATGTTACAGTACCTAATTCGCCGGCAGATGTAGGAACTGGAGTAGCTGTAGCGGATATGCCGCAAGAGCATGTGATTGACCGGATTCGGCTGTCTTATGAAGACCTTGGGGAAATGGATGATGTTGCCAATATTAAATATATTGATGCAGACGGGAACACACACGATTTAGATGGCTTAGAATATGAAGACGGTGATAGGAATATAAGTGTGGTAACAAATAAAGATTATGATGAGTGGATTGAAGAAGGGTGCAGGGTAGGTTACAGCGAAGTGATATTTTTTAAGGAAACTGGAGAGCTCATACTGGGAGAAGGAGCTTCAAACCTTATCAATAGTGAAAAAATGAAGCTCAGCATCACCTACGAAAAACAAGGCTTCACCGAAGGCGAAGTCCGCCCCGAACACTACTTCGACTGCAAAAACATCACAGACGAAAACAACGTCATCGAATACAAAAAAGAAAACCAAGAAATCAAATACACCATAGCCTTCAACCAAGATATCACCATCAACACCCAAGCCAGCGAAGTCCTAGACGCAAATATCAGCCGTGATGTAGACGAACTCACCAACGCTGTCCAAGCGGCTATTGACGCCCACGACAAAGTGGCGAAAATAGAGTCCATGATGAAGGAGCAGCAATATTCCAGCGAGGAGGCGCAGAAGGCTTTGGGCACATGGCTGGAGGCAGCCAAGAAAGAAGCCACCTATGCCGATGACAATATGCAGAAGGTTTATGCGAGGGGAATCACCAAGTTCCAGAAGCACCAAGACCGCGTGAAGCTTGCCCGGACAGATTTGGGCAGCCGTGAAAACCGCCTGAAGCTTACCGAGAACCGGATGGCGAACCAACAGACTTCCTTTGAGCAGTTAAAGTCTAGGAATGAAGACATGGAACTGTCCGATATCATCATTGAGTACACAGCAGCTTATAATGCATATCAGGCGTCCTTGCAGGCTTCTGCCAAGGCAAATGGGCAGACATTGCTGAATTATCTGTAAGGAGGGACGTCATGCAGGTAGAAACAAGGTTATTTGGAGAAATTGAAATAGAAGAGGAAAAGGTAATCTTTTTTGAAAAAGGCATTATCGGATTTCCAGACTGCCAGAATTTTACACTGATTTTTGAGGAAGGGGAAAATGGCGCCCGCAAGGGAATTTCGTGGCTCCAGTCCTTAGATGAGCCGACCTTTGCCCTTCCCGTCATGGATCCTTTGCTGGTAAAGGAGGATTACAACCCCCAAGTGGAAGATGAGGTAATCAAGCACCTTGGGAACCTCACAGAAGAAAATACTTACGTTCTGGTAACAGTGACAGCAACAGAAGATATCACAAAGCTAAGCGTGAATTTAAAAGCACCCATTGTAATAAATGCAGATGAGAGGAAAGCCCATCAGGTTATTGTGGAAGATGATTTCCCCGTAAAATTTGCAATTTACGACATTTTACAGGAAAAAAAAGAAAAGGCGGGTGAATAGGATGCTGGCATTAACCAGAAAAAAGGGAGAATCCATCATATTAAATAACGATATAGAAATCAGTGTTCTGGAATTGCGGGGTGACCAAGTAAAAATTGGCATTAACGCCCCGAAAGAAGTCCCCGTTTACCGGAAGGAAGTGTATCTCCAAATCCAGAAGGAAAACGAAGCAGCAGCATCCGCAGACAGCCTGGCTGCAATCCGTGGGATATTGTAAGTTATTTCTGAGAGGGTTCTAAATTTTTTCCGCCAGTTGGCCGATATAAATAAGAGAAAAATAGCGGTCAGATTTCACATGGAGGTGATTATATGGAGGTTCGGAAGGTAAATACACCATCCGCGGCTTATCAGGGAAGTGGGCCGGAGGTGGCTGTAAAGCCGGAAACGGCAGCCAAGCAGGTGGCTGTCCAGAGTTCCGTGCCGAAGACAGAGAAGAAAGAAGCAAAGCCCGAGAAATCAGTTTCATTACCAAAGCCCGATATAAAGTTAAGCCCGCAAGGCACAGTAACAAAGACAGACGCAAAGCCCGGCAGGCAAGGCGCTGTGGCAAGGGAAACGAAACCGGGCCAGCCGGAAAGCACGCTGGTTACAGAAGAAGAAAAGCAGAACCCAGCAGAATCCGGCGAAGCATTGAAGAAAAATAGCATGAAGCGGGCAGTGGAAGAAATCAACCGGAAAGCCAAGAGTTCCGAAGTGATTTTCGGGATTCACGACGCCACCAACCGCGTCACCATTAAAGTAGTCGACAAGGGCACGAAAGAAGTCATCCGGGAGTTCCCCCCAGAGGAAACACTGGATATGATAGCGAAAGTATGGGAATTAGCCGGAATCATGATAGATGAACGGGGATAGGAGGAAGAGAAATGGCAATTAGGATTTCAGGACTGAACTCAGGCCTTGATACAGATTCCATCGTACAAGAACTGGTATCAGCATACCGCACTAAGCAGGATAAATACAAAAAAGCCCAGACCAAGCTATCTTGGAAACAGGATGCTTGGAAAGAAATGAATACAAAGATTTACAATTTTTACAGCAAAACACTTTCGAATATGCGCCGGGTAGGTAATTTTACCAGCAAGAAGAAAACAACGGTTTCCGACAGCACCAAAGCAACCGTGTCAGCATCCTCCGGCGTTATCAACGGCACCCAGACATTGAAGGTGGAGCAGCTTGCAAAAGCAGGCTATTTGACAGGCAAGCAGTTATCCCGCTCCAATGGGGAAAAGATTGCCAACGATACCGCCCTGTCTGAATTAGGGGTAAAGAGCGGCACCTTAACCTTTGAAGTTGCCGGGGAACAGAAAACAGTTGAGATCAAGTCTGACATGACCGTGAAGGATTTGAATGCAGCGCTGAAGGAACAGGGAATCCAAGCAAGTTTTGATACAACCCAGCAGAGGTTTTTCCTTAATTCCGGCGCAAGCGGCGTGAAGAATGACTTCCATCTTGTAATCGGCAAAGACGACAAAGCCGCCCTTGACCTTGCCAACAGCCTAGGGCTTGCAACAAAGGAAAATTACGAAGAAGTTTATGGTAAGGACTCTGTAACTGCAGATATGAGATTTGCAGACAGAGTGGAAGCGACAAATGCAAAGATTATCTTAAATGGCGCAGAATTTGAAGGGGAAAGCAACAATTTCTCCATTAACGGCCTGAACATCACCGCATTAAGCACAAGCGATGAAATGACAATTACCACAGCGACCGACGTGGATGGCATTTATGACATGGTAAAAGGGTTCCTCAAGGAATACAATGAGCTGATGAATGCCATGGAGGCCTCCTATAATGCGCCTACTTCCAAGGGATATGAGCCCCTGACTGATGATGAGAAGGATTCTATGTCCGATAAGGAAGTGGAGAAATGGGAAAATAAAATCAAGGATTCCATCCTGCGCAGGGATGATACCCTCCGTACCGTTATGAGCGGGATGTCTTCCCATATGTCCAAGGTATTTGAAGTAAATGGCAATAAATACAGCTTGGCTTCTTTTGGCATTAAGACAGCCGGCTATTTCAATGCCGCAGAAAATGAGTCTTATGCGTACCATATTGATGGCGACGGGGACGACGCTTTTTCCTCTGCCAACGATGATAAGCTGCGCAAAATGATTGAAGAAGACCCTGATGCGGTAGCAGGATTTTTCACCCAGCTTGCAACCAGCGTATACGACAACCTGCATGAGAAGATGGCGACTACTAAGCTGAGCAGTTCCTATAAAGTATACAATGACAAGCAGATGAAAACAGAGTATGACGAATACACCAAGACCATCAAAAAGTGGGAAGACAAACTGAAAGACATGGAAGACTATTATTACAAGAAATTCTCAGCAATGGAAACTGCGCTTGCAAAACTGCAATCCCAGACAAATTCACTTTCTTCACTGTTTGGTGGCTGATAAGGAGGACACAAGGTGATAGCAAACAGAGGATATGATGCCTATGCCAAGAACAAAATTTTAACAGCTTCTCCAGCGGAGCTGACATTGATGCTTTATGAAGGGGCTATTAAGTTCTGCAACATTGCAATTGCCGCAATTGAAGAAAAAAACATAGAAAAAGCACATAATAACATCACCAAAGTAGAAAATATTATTGCTGAGTTTCTGTCAACCTTAGACCACAAATACCCAGTGGCCAAGGATTTTGAAAATGTATACAATTACCTGATGGAACGACTGTTGGAAGCAAATATGAAAAAGGATAAGGAAATCCTAGAAGAAGTCTTGACCCATCTCCGTACCATGCGCGATACTTGGAAAGAAGTTATGGAGCAGAATAAGGCTGCAAGGGCAAACTAATATGGGAAATGATTATATCAGCATTATGGCCCAGAGCCTCCAGAAAAAGCTGGGGGTTCTGGACGGAATTATTGAAAAAAATGTAGAACAGCGCCAGATTCTGGAACAGGAAGAACTGGACGCAGATGCCTTTGAGCAGAACATTAAGCTGAAAAGCGATTTGGTAGACCAGATTGAATTTTTGGACGAAGGCTTCGAGGAACTTTACGGCAGGGTAAAATCCCTGATGGAAACGGAAAAGCAGCAACATAAAGAAGAAATCCAGCTTATGAAGCAGCTTATCAAAGAAATCACCGAAAAGTCCGTGACAATCCAGACCCAAGAAGCCCGCAACCGCAAGCTGGTAGAACAGCGTTTTTCACAGGAACGGAAGAAAGTCAGGAGCATGAGGAACACCTCAACAGTAGCGAACCAATACTACAAGAACATGTCCAAGCTGAACGTGGTAGACGCCCAGTTCATGGACAAAAAGAAATAAATAGAAATATGCCGAAGCTGAATGTGTTAGACACCCAGTACATAGGCAAAAAAGAAAATAAGCCGGTGCAAAAGGGGAAATGCACCGGCTTTTGGAATTCCCAGAAGAATTGGCAACAACCGTATCTGTTTGGCAGGTGGCGGCGGAGCTAAAGAAAATTTTGAATGAAAGCTTTTTATTATGTTCCGCTATATAGGCAGCAAGCTGCCAACTTGCTGCCATATCCTAGGAAAAGCTGTTGTAATAAGCCTCTGCCGTAGATGGGAAGTATCTGTTTCCATTGTAATCTGGGAATTCCATGTATAGACTAATACTCCTCTACATTACTATAAACAAATCTGGATGTGGAAATATGACATTTTTTCTTTAAAATTGCATAATTCTCGGAATCCAAGAATTGAATTCCCAAAATTGCCACCCTTGGGATTGAAATGAAAGAGAACAATGTGTAAAATTTAAAGGAAGGCAGTAAATGTAGATTCACGAAAGAGGAAAGGGATAATGGAGGGGTAACATGTTTCAATACCTGCTGATGTTAGAATCAGACGAAGATAGAGAATTTTTTACTGAAATTTACAAAGAGTACCGGAAGGAAATGTTTTATACTGCATACGGTATCCTGCATAACCCCCAAGATGCAGAGGATATCGTCCATGAAACATTCTTGTCATTGATAGACCATTTAGACAAGATAAAAGACAGTGAGCCCCACAAGGCTTGGTATTACATCAACACCGCGGTGAAGCACAAATGCTTCAATTTCTACCGCCGCCAGCACCTCCGTGAGGAAGTGGAACTCGACGAAACATGGATGCAGGAAGAGGAAATCATAGAAAAAGGCCCAGACTCCTTAATGGAGGAATTCGAGCTGCAGGAAGCCATGACCGGCGTCCTGCGGCAGCTGAAATCTCCCTACAAAGAAGTGCTGGCCCTGCAATATTACTACCAGCTCACCACACAGGAAATTGCAGACGAACTTGGCACAACCCCCGATAACGTCAGGCACATTTCCATGCGGGCAAAGCGCAAGCTCCAATCCATACTGGAAGAACGCGGCCTGTGGAACGAGAAAGGAACCAGCAAAGACAAGCCCGCCAAAAAGAAAGCCAGCAAGAAAACATCCTCCCCAAAAGGCAGGAAGGGCAAGAAAGGCGCAGAAGGGGAGGAGGAAGGAAAAGACAAATAAAACACAAAAGAAGAAAAGGACAAAATAACGTTAGAAGGCATAAGGGAACGTTAGAAGTAACAAAGGAAGAGGAAGAAAGGAAGTGTTAAGATGCCACAAAATTTAAATCCATTAGAAACAGAAGAAGGAAAGGAGTTCTTTGGAGCCATTTACAAAGAATACAATGCGAGCATGATGTATGCTGCAAACAGTATCCTTAACAACCCATCCGATGCAGAAGAAGTTGTACATGATGCATTTTTAACAATAATAAGCCATTTGGACAAGCTTATGGACTATGAGGTTCCGAAGCTTAACTTATATACTAGGCTGTTGGTAAAGGCCAAAGCAGATAAGCTGAACCAAAAGAAGAATGGAGGGAAAAGCATGTTGTCTGAGCTTTGTGAGGTAATGTATGGTTCAGATAAAAAAGAGGGGAACAAGTGAGTAATAGGGTGGATTTTTGTTTAGGTTAAGGAGGGAAGGGATGCCTCTTTAATCTCTCGAAGCCTAATTCCCTGCAGCTTTGCTGCATAACAATTTAAGCGAAGCTGTGGCTAATATCCTGCAGCTATGCGGTGGGGAGCGTTAGTGTTATTGGAAATAGCCGAAAAATAGCCATCACATCCATGGTTTACAGGATTTTGGCAGAGAATAATTGAAAACAAGAAATGTACTTTGTTAAAATTCATATTAAAATGAAAGATGGGTTTAATAGAGAAAGCTGGTGCAACATGCATACACCAGCTTTTTCTATTTCCCCATTGATAGGGGAATATATTTGAATTATACTCTCCAAATATAGTAACAATTAAGGTGGGGATAATATGACACTTTTCAAAGATTTTATCTAATTAATCAAAAAAGGAGCTTCCTGTATAATACAAACATAGGGAATTCCAAGAAAGGTGGTTGATAAAAAGATACCTCAGAGTAAAATAAGATTGCTGACTTTGCGGGTTAGTAAAAATCTTATTGAACAGAGAGGTATCCCAAGATGAATTGTAACACACAGAACGCAAAAATTGCATCCATAACTGAAAAAACTTTGATTGTCGGAATTGATGTGGGAAGCGGGACCCATTATGCCAGGGCATTCGACTGGCGTAACTACGAGTACACAAAGAAACCGCTGGAGTTCAGCAACACCGAAGCCGGCTTCCAGACACTAAAGGCATGGATGGAGGAGCTTGCAGAGAAGCACGGTAAGACCGCAGTGATTCCGGGCATGGAGCCGACAGGCCACTACTGGTTCGCCCTGGGGAAGTTCCTGCAGGACAACGGAATGAAGCCGGTGCATGTGAACCCCCATCATGTGAAGAAATCCAAAGAGCTGGATGACAACAATCCCAACAAGAATGACCGGAAGGATCCCAAGACGATCGCTGCGCTTGTCAATGAGGGGAGGTTCTCTTACCCGTACATGCCGGTCGGCATCTACGCAGAGATCAGGAGCTTATCGAACCTGCGCTTCCAGACGCAGGAGGAGCTCACAAGGATCAAGAACCGCCTGTCGAGATGGTTCTCCATCTACTTTCCGGAGTACAAAGACGTCTACGGGGACCTGAAGGCGGTAAGCGGGAGGATGGTGCTGAAGGCAGCGCCGCTGCCGGAGGACATCATGAAGCTGGGGGCGGAAGGCGTGAACCGGCTCTGGAGGGACGCAAAGCTGAGAGGCACCGGAATGAAGAGGGCAAAGGCCCTGGTAACGGCCGCGGGGCACAGCGTAGGGAGCAGGGAGGCACCCGAAGCCGCCCGGATGGAGATCAAGGACCTGCTGAACGACATGGATGTATACGCGTCAAGACTGGAGGAACTGCTCTGGAGGATAGAAGAAAAGCTGAAAGAGATTCCATATATAGATAACCTGCTGGCAATCAAGGGAATCGGGATGGTGACGGTCAGCGGCTTTATCGCAGAGGTGGGGGACATTGGACGTTTCGACAGCCCCAAACAGCTGCAGAAGCTGGCAGGATACGCCATCGTGGCAAACGATTCGGGCAAGCATAACGGAGAAAGCCGCATCAGCTACCGGGGACGGAAACGCCTGAGGTATGTGCTGTACGAGGCGGCGATATCGCTGGTGGGAAAGAATGCGGAGTTCCGTCAGATATACGAGCATTACCGGAGGCGGAAGGAGAGCCCGCTGTTATGCCGCCTGTACCTGCGGCCTCCTGATGTCGCCCAACAGCTTATCAGGGTCATACTGGATACCCTTGGTAAGGATT
>CAJUOE010000229.1 GCA_910587895.1 uncultured Lachnospiraceae bacterium | reverse complement strand
AATGTGCTGGAGAAGGAGAGCCTTGAGGAGGCGCATAAGAAGATATCCAAAGAGCTCGGCGACTGCGATATCTTAATCAATGGCGCGGGCGGCAACCATCCGCGCGCAACTACCGATAAAGAGTATTTTTCCATGGAGGATTTAAAGGAGGATGTGAAGACATTCTTTGATTTGGAGCAGGGCGGCGTAGAATTTGTGTTTAACTTAAATTTTATCGGCACGTTATTGCCCTCGCAGGAATTTGCCCGCGATATGGTGGGGCGCAAAGGATGCAATATCTTAAATATATCATCCATGAACGCTTACACGCCGCTTACAAAGATTCCGGCGTACAGCGCAGCCAAGGCGGCAGTCAGCAATTTTACCCAGTGGCTTGCCGTGCATTTTGCGCAGGAGGGAATTCGCGTCAATGCTCTGGCGCCGGGATTTTTTGTGACAAACCAGAATGAAAAGCTTTTGTACCGTGAGGACGGCAGCCCGACGGAGCGTACCGGGAAAATTCTGGCTGCCACGCCGATGAAACGTTTTGGCAAAACAGAAGAACTGATTGGAAGCGTGCTGTTTTATCTGTGTGATGAGGCGGCGGGATTTATTACCGGAACCGTGCTGCCGATCGACGGCGGATTTTCAGCATATTCTGGCGTATAGCAGGGAGGCGTGATGGGAAAAACAGGATTTTTAAATGAAGATTTTTTCTTGTCTACGCGGACTGCGCGGGAATTGTATCATGGATATGCAGACAGACTTCCAATCATAGATTACCACTGCCATATCAGCCCCAAGGCGATTGCCGAAGACTGGCAGTTTGATAATATGACGCAGGTCTGGCTCTATGAGGATCATTATAAGTGGCGGCAGATGCGCAGCAATGGCGTGGAAGAGCGATTTATTACCGGAAATGCCCCAGATTATGAAAAGTTCTGCAAGTGGGCAAAGACGCTGGAGAAGGCAATCGGAAATCCCCTGTATCACTGGAGCCATATGGAGTTGTGGCGGTATATTGGTTACGGCGGCATCCTGAACGAGGACACGGCACAGGAAGTATGGAAGCTGTGCGAGGGACGGCTGGCAGAAGAAGATATGAGCGTCCGGGGGATCATACGCATGTCGAACGTGGAACTGATGTGTACCACAGACGATCCGGCGGATTCTCTGTACTGGCATCGGGAAATTGCCGGGGATGACAGCATAGAATTCAGGGTGCTGCCGACCTGGCGCCCGGACCGTGCATTATCCATTGAGAAGAAAGATTTCGTAGAATATATGGGGCAGCTTTCCCAGGCGTCCGGGAAAGAAATCCGTTGTTTCGACGACTGGAAAGAGGCCTTGCTTGAGCGGATGGAATACTTTGCAAAAATGGGTTGCCTTGCCAGCGACCATGGGCTTTTATATGTTCCCTGGCAGCCGGCAGAGGAAAAAGAGGTTGCGGCTATTTTTGAGGCAAGGATGCAGGGAAATAAAGTTTCCAGGGAAGACGAGCTGAAATTTAAGACCGCGGCAATGCTCTGGCTGGGGAAAGAGTACGCAAGGCGCGGCTGGGTCATGCAGCTTCATTTCGGCGTGACGAGAGATAACAATACGAAGATGTATCAGGCGCTTGGCGCAGATAGTGGATTTGACGGGATTTACAATCGCGTGCCGATAAATGAACTTTCCGCTTTCCTGGATGCGCTGTGTCAGGAACATGCACTGCCAAGGACGATCCTTTACAGCTTAAATCCCACAGATAATGCGGCGCTTGGAACGTTGATCGGCTGTTTCCAGGAGGCGGGCGTGGCAGGAAAAATTCAGCAGGGCAGCGCCTGGTGGTTCAACGACCACAAGACGGGGATGAAAGAGCAGAAGAATCCTTAATAATAAAATCAACAGCTTAGTAAAGATTGGCGAGACTGCTCAGGTAGAGTTCAAGTCTGCGAGAGGTGGCTT
>CAJUOE010000228.1 GCA_910587895.1 uncultured Lachnospiraceae bacterium | reverse complement strand
GAGGGACATTGCTGAGATTATTGATGAATTGAATATGGAAAATCAGTGGAATATTCAGTTAAAGTTTACGTACAGAAACAGTATCGCAAATTTGACAGCTGACGTGACCGGGCAGATCGGCGGATTGCAGAATGATACAAGGGACAATCTTGCAAGAATGACAGCTGATGTGACCGGCAGTATCGGGAATCTGGCAGATGAGACAAGGGACAGCATCGGATCTATGGCAGCTGATGTGACCGGCCGAATCGGGAGCATGGCTGATGAAACTCAAAGAAGTATTGCATATATGACAACAGATGTGACTGGCCGCATTGGAAATCTGACAGATGAGGCCAGAGACGGCATCAGGAATATGACGTGAATGGGGTTAAAGATATCCTTGGCATTTGGGTCGGGGAAGCTGAGGGAAAGCATTACTGGATGCAGATATTTGACGAAATCAAAAGCCGTGGTGTCGAGGATGTCCTCTTCATCAGCATGGACGGCGTGTCCGGACTGGAAGAAGGGGCAAAATCCATTTTTAAAGATGTAGTTGTCCAACGCTGCATTGTGCACCTAATCCGTAACTCTGTCAAATACATACCCTCCAAGGATTACAAGGCATTTACCGCCCAGTTAAAGAAGGTGTATGGAGCTGCCAGCCTGAAAGCGGCGGAGGCGGAGTTTGAGCGGTTCAAGCAGGCATGGAGCCAGTATCCGGGCGCTGTTGACGTCTGGGTCCGCAACTGGCCTCATGTGGAGCAGTTATATAATTACGGAAGCGCTGTACGAAAAGTAATGTATACTACAAATGCCATAGAATCCATTAATTCCAGCTTCAGGAAGGTGACAAAGAAAGGTTCCTTTCCCAGTGAAGACGCAGTCCTGAAAGCCTTATACCTGAGGATAGCAGAACTGTATAAGAAATGGAACGGGCGCCCGGCATCAAACTGGGCACTGGTCAGAAACCAGCTTTCGATGGATGATAAAATCCAAAAGCGCATACTGAAATACGAAAATTTTTAAGAAGAGAGGAAGTTCTATGGGCAAACGGAAAACACCCGGATACGAAATAGATGATGAATTTATCGCCCAGCCCGGTTTTCTGAGGCAAGGCCATGATAACCCTGCAGACCATTGAACAGCAAAAGCAGGACGTTCAGAAGTTTCTTGCGCTGCTGGTCGAACGTGATGTCCCCGTTCCGGGAAACATCATAGACCGCTATATAAAGCGTGCATCAGAGATGGCTCCTGATGAAGCGGAAGAATTTCCATTCAGCTGATTTTTATACGAAAAAGGTGGTCGAATAACTCGACCACCATAAAAACATAAAAAATTTACACACTTTACTTGACAAACCCGTATCAGCGGCTTTTGAGGTATTACATCCCTTTGATCTTAATGAAATCCAGATTGCCGTTTTCATCCAGCCATGCTTCATCACAATGTACTGCCTCAACCGAAGCGATAAAAAGATCGTGGTCGCCGGTTTTCACACAATCGACAACCTTGCACTCCATAGAGATCGGGCAGTCAGAAAGCAGAGGGGCATTGACTTTCGTCCCTTCCTCCCATTTTAGGTTCAGGGCTGCAAACTTATCTTCGTCCCTGCCGGATTTGGAGCCGAGATAATAAAATTCCTGTTCAAATCCCGTTGTCGGGATGTTGATTACAAATTCCCCGGATTCCTTTATAAGCTGCCATGAATAGTGTTCTGGTACAATGCCCACCGCCACCATTGGCGGATTGCCAGATACATTGGCAGCATAGCCGACCACAAGGGCATTGTTCTTGCCGTCTTTTCCCCGGCAGGATACGAGCAGGTTCGGAAATGGTGAAATACATGCCATCGGGGTTGATAATTGTTTTTTCATGTAAAAAACCTCCTTTTTTACTTTTGAAAGATTATTTGCGTGGCAGGAAAGTTTCACAAAGCTGAATTTTCTTTCATCAAAGTTACAACGTCGGAATCCGGCTTATCGTGGCCTGTACATGATATACGGGTAAAGACTTCGATCAGCAGCGCTAAACCCTTTTTGAAGTCGGCAATACTCTTTTCGTCCAATTCTTCAAGAAAAGGTCGGAAACACCCTGCATCATGTTCCAGAAAGCGATCCGTGTATTCAGTGGCTTTGTCTGTAAGCTGAATTTTAATGATCCTTCGATTGGAGTGGTCGTAGATACGCTCAACAAGTTCCTGTTCTACCAGTCGGTTGACCATCTGCGTCATCTGCTGCTTCTGCATGACTGTATATTCTGCCAGTTCGGACATTGTCATAATCCCACCGCCCCATTGCAGCGTCTTTATACAATAATACATTTCAAGACTAATTCCTTCGTCCAGAAGCTGCTTGAATGGTTTTGCAATGCGGTAATTCCATAGCGGGAGCAGCGTCAGAAGCATTTCCTGTATCTGTGTAAATTCCAACATGGTTCCTCCTTTCATTTTTATGTCTGTGTTTTCCGAACATAGTGGTACACCCTTGTGGTGTTTCAAATTCGGTAAAGTCCTTGACAAGAGACAGCCATAACTGTATAATACACTTTACAGTAAAGTTTAATTTACTATAAAGCGACTTTTACTGTAAAGAAATTATACATGGAATGAAACAGAAATGCAAGAGGAAAACGGCATTTTACAAATATTTGATGAAGATGGAGGATGATACCCTTGGAGAATGAAAAAGAAAATGAGAGCAAAAATCTGCAGCTCATGGCAAGTGAGCCTATCCCAAAAGCAATTCTGACACTTGCCATTCCCACAGTATTCAGCATGATCATTTCGCTCGTGTACAACCTGACAGACACTTATTTTATCGGCCTTCTGGATGATCCCGTGCAGCTTGGGGCTATTTCACTGGCTTTCCCGGTGTTCCTTGTGTTTCAGGCATTGGGAAATATGTTCGGCGCGGGCGCTCCATCCTACATATCCCGGTGCCTTGGGGCTGGAAAATATGACGAGGTACGCCGGACAAGCGCTGTTTCCGTTTATGTGTCTGCCGGTATGATGCTTGTACTCACTGCGGCGGGACTGCTCTTTATGGAGCCTATTCTTGGAGTGATCGGAACCAGCAGCGATACCATAGGGCCAACACGCGATTACCTGCGGATCGTAATGGCCTGCAGCGTTGTACTGATCTTGCAGGTCATTCTTCCTGCCATGCTCCGGGCGGAAGGGAAAGTAAAAGAAGCTGTGATTGGAATGATGATCGGGACAGTCTTAAACATTGTTCTTGATCCGGTATTTATTCTGGTTTTTGGGATGGGTGTTTCCGGCGCGGCGTGGGCGACGATCATTGGAAATCTGGCGGCGGTGGTTTTTTACCTTTTTATCTATCTGCAGGGAAAAACGATTGTTTCCATCCGGCCTTGCGACTTCAAGCCGAGTGTGCAGATTTTCAGGGAAGTCTTAAAGATCGGGCTGCCTTCGTCTGTTTCGCAGATATTGGGCAGCGTTACAATGGTACTGTTCAATAATCTTGCGGCTGGATATGGGGATGCTGTGGTTTCCGCTTACGGTGTTGCGCTCAAAATGATCCAGATGGAGTTTATGATCCTGTTTGGCTATATTTCCGGTTATGTACCGTTTGCTGGTTATAATTATGGGGCGGGAAACTATAAGAGGCTGACCGGCGCCCTGAAATTTACCATGCTGACAGGAACGGTTCTCTGCCTGATCTTTATGGTTCCGTTCACGGTTCTTGCGCCTGCATATATGGGTATTTTTACCAGCAGCAGGGAGATCATAGAGATTGGGACACAGTTTTTACACGCACAGGTATGTTATTTTATTCAAATAGGGATGCTTTTGCGGATGTTTTTTTACTTTTG
>CAJUOE010000227.1 GCA_910587895.1 uncultured Lachnospiraceae bacterium | reverse complement strand
TTATATATACAGCAATGCTTATGATACCATTGTGAGCAGTATGACTGTGGCCAATAATTATAATCTGAACTTTAAAGAAGAGATGGATGAGAGTCTTTAAAGACAATACACACAGGAGAGGTTGTTGAAGGTATTGTTATCGATGTGAAACCGGAAGAAATTATTCTTAACATCGGATACAAATCAGACGGTGTCCTTACTAGAAACGAATATACGAATGAACCCAATGTAGATTTAACAACCGTTGCCAAACCTGGTGATACGATGGAAGTGAAGGTTCTTAAGGTCAATGACGGTGAGGGACAAGTTCTTCTTACGTATAAGCGCCTGGCGGCAGATAGAGGTAATAAGAGGATTGAAGAGGCATATAATAATAGAGAGGTACTTAAGGCTAAGGTTGCACAGGTTCTCGATGGCGGACTGAGTGTGGTAGTTGAGGAAGTAAGGATCTTTATTCCGGCAAGCCTGGTATCCGACACTTATGAGAAGGATCTGAATAAGTATGCGGGACAGGAGGGCAAGGCCACTGTGCTCAACCTCCAGTATGACCCCAACCGCTCCGCCAACATCGCCCTCATCCAGTATGAGGACGGCGAGCGCCGCTATATCCTGGCCCCCAACGGCCTGAAGGCCGGCCACGTCATCATGACCGCTTTTTGCACCGTCTCTCCGGGCATTTCATTTTCCGGATAATACCACCTCCTCTCCCCCAAAATACATCTATTGCTATCTCCCCGCACTGATATGTAACAAGGGAACCAGACATGAAGTGTTCCTGCCTGGTTCCCTTTTATCGTTTGTGCTTTATTGGTTTTCTTTGTGTGGTGCTTAATCGTTCCACTCATACTCTGACTGCAAGCCATCCGGGATGTCAGTAACATTTATCTCTTTATATAGCATTGCGCCGCCATCCACGGTAAGGTAATTTGCAATCCACTCATTTGACGGATAGTCCTTGTATTCACATACCCTGTCGCTTGTATCCCCATCACGATACCCGATCAATGCTCTACAGTCGTTTTTAGATACCACGCAGAACGGCACATAAGTCCTTTCCTCCCAGATAATAGCCACATACCCGTCTCCTTCCACGGTACTTATGTCGGCCAATTCCTGCTCTTGCTCTTCTCCACAGGCGCACAACACAACAGCCATTAAAACAGCAAATACCCAAGCCCTTATCTTTTTCATAAATCTTCTCCTTTATCAAAATTACAGCCGCAAACAGCTTACATTGTTATACTGGTTATCCAATAATGAGCGACTATGGCTATGCATATTGCACTTGGCAAAAAGAATAGAAACCTGTTCCAATTTCTTTTCACTTTAACAAATAAACATCCTAAAAGATTTGCTATAAACAGCGGAATAGTACCCACTGTTAAAGTCATACCAGCCGAATCCCACCTTTCCGCTGGCAACATCGCATCTGGATGTGGGATTTGTGTATTATGCGTAAGATATGGAATTGCAAAATAGACCAAACACACCACCCCTATAATATTTAAGCATAAAAGAAACTTTGAAAAGACTTTACTATCTTTCATAATGTGCCTCCATTCTTTTTTTGTTCTCTCGCCATTCACGAAGCTACCCATTGGACTTATGCCCTCGCGTCAAAACCGCCCTGCACCTCCATCCCATTTATCTTCCGCCTTGCCGCCCGGAACGCATCATAGTAGGCAGCCTTCAAAGCCCCGTGTACTTCCGTCTCCGCCTTCGACTCCTTCTCATGCCAGCCTGACCCGAAGTCAGTAATACAAAAGTCGCTCCCTGACGCTTATATTGTTGTATCATCCCGTAAAGAGTCTATCAGGCTGCTGCCAAGCACCTTCTTTGCGCCTATATAATAGGCCAGAGTAACAAAACCGATAATAGCCAGAACAAATAGCAAAATCGGAATAAACGGCGCTTCATGGAGGAAAACCATCGGATCAATATAAGCCATATTGATAAATAATACGACCGGAATCACCGTGAGCGGTATTGTAATCAAAATTGGACGCCCGGCAATCACAAGAGCTTCCACACAGAATATTTTTTTCAGCTCGTCAGGCGTCATGCCGATAGACATATAGCGGGCAAACTCTCTTTTTCTTTGACGCACAAATCCAAATGTATTCGTGAAGATATTTCCAATACCAATGAGCGCAAGCAAAACACAGAACAGTCCAATAACTGCCATCATCCCACTAAACATTTTGTCATTGTCAAGTTTTGCCTGAATCCGGTTTTCTATTTCCACCTGATACCTTTGACTAAGAAGTCCGGAAACTTCACCCTCAATCTCGTTTAACTCGTCTAAGGTCACTCCATCCCGGGCCAAAATCCGAATATAGGTATCAGCTTCGGCTCCCCCAATTTGCCCTTTGATTTCTTTCCAGACCGACAAGGGAACAAAATGCACCAGCTCATAATAATCCAAAGTTCCATACTCTTCACGCAGAAGATAGTCCTTGCCCTTGTAGGCGATTTCGCGGAGCTCGTCAAGCTCGCTGTCAACACCATCCCTGATTACCGGCCCC
>CAJUOE010000226.1 GCA_910587895.1 uncultured Lachnospiraceae bacterium | reverse complement strand
CATCCTGCCACCTCCGGATATTTCAATCTGTGCTTACTATGGGCTAATCCCCTAACTGGATGACATCACTTTCAGTCAATCAATGAGGATTATCATAGATGCACTAATGGGTATCGTTATGGAATATTTCCACATCACAGAACAACAGCTGGAGAAATTGGCCGCCAGCTTTGTTCAGAGACTGCCAAAGTACATGCAAAAAGCATTGGAGTATGGTTCAGCGGCTGCCTGATTGCTATTTTATAATCTATAGTATTGATTTTTCAAGGAGCAAATCCCATTTTTAATGTGGGAAGTTTGAGTTTTATACTTTTTCAATGGATAAAGCAGACCGACGCTACAACATATAGGCGTAAGAGGTAAAAAATGATCAGTAAAGAACCCATAAGGCATCATTATATTCCACAGTTTATTTTAAGAAATTTCTGTTTTGATGAGGACAGACACCAGCTTTTTTATTTTGATAAGAAGACTTCGACATTATCCATAAAGCAGACAAGAGATATTTTCATGGTTAAGAATTTATACCGTGATGAGATCAATAACTCTAACGATATTATGAAAATCGAGAAGGATATGGCTCAATTTGAAAGTGAAGCCGCAAAAATCATAACAGGAAGATTTCTAAAAGAAGATGAAATATCAATATCTCTGGAAGAAGATGAAAGATTGAAGCTTTTCTTTGCGATTATGGGATTCAGATCAAAACTTACAAGCAAAACGTTTAGCGCGGAAACATCCGATGAGAATAAGGTGTTTTATTCTACATATCAGAAAAATGGTAATCTCAATGATTTTTGGAAAAGAAATTTAGGAAATCTGCTTAATTGCAGGTCGATGCGGGAGGTGTTGGAGCATCAGGGGATTGATGATCCGATAAAAGCGTTTGTGCTGCGCGATATTCATGGTTTTACAGGGCTCTATTTTGTTGTTGTGGAAAGAAGAGGTTCTTTAGATTTTTTGATAGGTGACGGCTATCCGGTTATGATTACCTGGACAACCGTATGGGGAACAGAACTGCACATGTATTCCATATGCCCGCTCTCCCCAGACAGGATTATTTTGCTTGCTTCCAATGGAGTGCTCGGTGCACCGAAAAGTGTTGCAACCTTTAGCAATGAAGTTTTAAAAAAGCCAAAATTAAATTCTCATAGCAGATCAATAACGATTCGTGTTAAAAAAATATATGAAAACGAAGTGAAATATGTGGATGATGTGCTGATAAAGCATTCACATGATGGATATGCGTTTAAAGATGAAAGCAAAATAGCGCTTCCGCACGAAGTATAGATGTGCAAAAATTGAAACAGTATTGGGATTTTAAAATTACCAGACAGCATGGCACATGGACATGCCGGAAGGACTGCGCGCTGACCGCGACTTATCATCCTCCGGCAAACCCGCGTGATCCTTCCCAATATGAGGAGGCGAAAAAGATTTTCTGGAAATTGTAAAAAAGAGGGATGCGGAGTCAGGAAGCATGCCTCTCAGCGACTATGGTCAGCGCTGACGCCTTTCCAATGATATAAACAAGTCCATGAATTTCAATGCTGCTGTCCGTAACTTCCAAAATACCTGTAAAGTCATTGTGTTCCATCATGTAAAGCGCTGTATCATAATGAGCGAGGAAATCGGAATCAATCACAATTTTCTTGCCTTTGTACGGCACGGAACGAAAATAAATCCGGGGCGGATATAACGCCCAGCTCCATTCACAGTTGTCAGTTTTCATCAAGTCGTCAAAAACATCGTCATTCCCGTTGATTTCAAGAGTAAGCAGATCGTTTTCGATCGAAAGCGAAATCTTTCCTATTCCAAATTCTGTATTGCCTATCTTAAATGTGTTCATCGATAATCTCCCTTCAAATATGAAATGGTCGTAATTGGTAATACAAAAATAATAGCACAATCCTGATTGGATCACAAATAAATAGTTAGCGTAAACCGAATACAACAAATCCAAGGCTGTCGTATATTATGTAAACTAGAAGCGCAAAGTATACCTCAAAAACGACAATGCATACCACTGCCATTCCGTCATTCTCTGTTTTCAGTTATAATAATTCCGATGCTTTTGCGGTCAGTTCCACAAAGGAGGGGCAGAGGGTATGAAGACAAAGAAACTTAGTATTGCAGCGCAGCTTTTTCTCTTTATTTTAGGATCAGCCATTATAGTAGCATTGATCGTGGGGAGCGTTGCCTATTCAAACATGGGCAGTTTTCTGCAAAAGAAATGCAAGGACGATGTGATGGAAATTGCGGTGATTGCGGCGGAAAACGTGGACGGAGCGGTTTTTGCGAAGGCCATGGAGGGAGATGAAGCGTCGCTTCTTACGGTGAAGGAAAGTCTGAGTTCCTTTCTGGTGGGAGATTCGGTTACCTACGTTTACACATTGATGCCCAAGGATGCGGACTATTTTCAGTTTGTGGTGGACACGGATCCGGACGATCCGGGGGAATACGCGGAGGACTACGAGGCGCAGGAAGCCATGTTTGAGGCGATGCAGGGACGCTCTTCTGTGACAAAGGATCCTTTTACCGATGAGTGGGGCACTTTCTACAGCGGGTATGCGCCGATATTGTTTGACGGTAAGGTGCTTGGCATCGTGGCCGTGGATTATGAGGCGTCTTCCATACAGATTTCCTTAAACAGTCTGATACGCAACATTTTATTTGCGGTGGGAGCGGCGCTGCTTTTTGCCGTTGCGGCAGCTCTTCTGGTTGCAGTCAGAATGCGTCGCAATTTCATTAAAGTAAACGACAAGATTCTGGAAGTTGCATCCGACGACGGGGATCTGACGAAGGTGTTAAATATTACGTCCGGGGATGAGCTTGAGGTGATCGGAAACAGTTTAAACCGGCTTCTGGAGAAAACGGCAAATACGGTCAGGGAGATCAAGGGCGGAACCGACAGCATTGAGTCAAAAATGAGCAATATCAACACGCATGTATCGGGATCGGCGGCACAGGTGGCGGGTATCAACGATACCATACATTCCATGGTGGCGGCGTCTGAGGAAATTGCGGCGTCCGTGGGGACGGTGGGCGAGCAGGTGGATTTTGTATACAGGGATATCCATAATATTGTTGAGGTAGTGGCAGGGAATACGATCAGCCTGCAGGAGATCAACAAATCATCAACAGAGCTGAACGATACGGCGCAGACTTCCTTTGCGGGAATCGGCAAAAATGTCGGGATGATGTCAAAGATGCTGCAGGAGGAGAAGAAGAGAGCGGAGGCGGTGCTTCGGATCAAGGAGCTTTCGGAGAAGATACTCGGTATTTCCGAGCAGACAAATCTCTTGGCGCTGAACGCTTCGATTGAGGCGGCAAGGGCAGGGGAAGCGGGAAAAGGCTTTGCTGTCGTTGCGGGAGAGATTGGCGCACTTGCGGGCAACACCAACGAAGCGGCCAATGAAATCCAAAAGATGAGCAAAGAGGTAGTGGAGGCTATTCAGGGTTTGGGCGCGCTGGCGGATCGGATGCTTCAATTTCTGGAAAAAGATATATCCGGGGACTATCGGAAATTTGGCGGGCTGTCCCATGGGTTTGCGGAAAAATCAGATGAAATCAAGGCATCCATGGAGCAGCTTCTGAAAAACATGGAAGAGTATGCCGGAGTCCTTCAAAAGATCAGAACGGCAATGGAATCCGTCGGCGGGGCTTCCGAGGAAAACAATGCGGAACTTATTCAGCTTTCGGAATTGATTTCCGCTATAGACGAGGAGATGAAGGGCATCGAGACGACGACGGCGGACACATTTTCAGCTATTTCCGTTATGAACGGCGAACTGAGCGGTTACCGGGTATAATGAGATATTTTAAGAAAGAAATAGCATCTGCTGATAGTCCAAAAACGAATTGATGTGTCGCGCATATAATTTTATTAGGATAAACGATATTTGTTGTCATTTAAAAGTATAAGCGAGGCGATTTCATTTGAATAATTTTAATCTGAACTGGTTGTTTAATCCGCCGCCCCCTTTTGGGATGGGGATGCCAAACAGAAATGGCGTACAAAATGCGGTTCCGCCTTCTGATCCCCTTTCTTATGAGGAGGAGGGCACTGGGCCGACAGGCTGTTCACAAGGATGCGGCGTGAAACCGGGGCCACCGGGCTGCTTGGGCGGGTGTGGCGAAATGGGGCTGCAAGGGCCGAGAGGGGAAACGGGGCCGACGGGCTGTCCGGGAGAGCGCGGTGAAACAGGACCAATGGGGCCGAGAGGGGAGCCGGGGCTGGCGGGCTGTCCGGGAGAGCGTGGTGAAACAGGACCAATGGGGCCGAGAGGGGAGCCGGGGCCGGCGGGCTGCCCGGGAGAGCGCGGTGAAACGGGTCCGCAGGGAGTCACGGGACCGCAGGGACCACAGGGGGAACGCGGACCGATGGGTCCCAGAGGAGAAACCGGCGAACGTGGGCCGATGGGACCGGCAGGTTATCCCCAAAACAGCATATTTGCCTCCTTTTCGGGACAGGGGGTGCTTATGCCGGAGCACGCAAGTCTTCCGTTGAAAATCCAGATCCCGGATATCACACAGAATATTTATCTGCGTAATGCCACTTCACTTTCACTTACTCCGGGGTACTATGTCATTAGTTACTATATTTCCACATCAATGAAAAAGCATGGCTTTATCTCGCTTACCCCCATGCTTAACAACTGCAGACAGACGGCATATGCCGCGTATGCGGAGGCGGCAAACCGCGAGGGAATACTGGTTCTGTCAAGATATTTTATCATGGAGGTGCCGGTCGCTTCCACGTTGTTCTTTCTGTGGATTTCTTCCACGGACGATTCCGAAATTGATATGAATATAAGCATAGAAAAACGATGCAGACAGTAGGGTGAGAAATGCGAAAAGTACTTCTAAAGACGTCTCGCCATAGAACGGAGACGCAAAGTCAGCAGAGCTGACTTGGAAGTACTAAGTTTCGCATAAGAGAGTGCCGGAAAAGCGGCATTCTCCGGAACGAGTTTACTTGTCTGCGGATTCTGAGATTCCGCAGAGCGGAATCATAGGGCTGGAGAGGAGGGAAGGCCATGCCGACGATAAGTCTTTGTATGATTGTGAAAAATGAGGAGGCAAATCTGGCGCGCTGCCTAGACAGTGTGGCTGGTCTCGTGGATGAAATGATCATTGTAGATACCGGCTCGACGGATCGCACGGTGGAAATCGCGTCGGGCTATACGAAGAATGTTTATTCTTATCCGTGGAAGAATGATTTTGCGGATGCCAGAAACGAGTCTTTCTCCAAGGCGGCTATGGACTATTGCATGTGGATGGATGCCGATGATGTTCTGGAAGAGACGCAGAGGGAAAGCTTTTTACAGTTAAAGCAGACATTGTCGCCGGATACGGATATGGTGATGATGCGATATCATACGGCGTTTGACGAGGACGGCAGGCCGACCTTTTCATATTTCAGGGAAAGATGGATTAGGAACTGTCCGGAGTACCGCTGGGTCGGTGAGGTTCATGAGGTCATTGCGCCAAAGGGCAAGATCATTTATTCTGATATCGCGATTTCACACAGGAAGACGGGGCCGGGTGATCCTGACAGAAATCTTGGGATATACCGGAAGATGATTGCGGCCGGGAAGATTCTGGAACCGCGTCACCAATATTATTACGGGCGTGAGCTGTACTATCATATGCAGTATGAGGAGGCGGTATCCGTGCTGGAACGGTTTCTGCACTCTGAGGAAGGGTGGGTCGAGAATAAGGAAGGCGATTGATTATTTTGTGGGTACTTAGAAAAAGTAATGAAAATGACTAACTACGATTTCGTGTTGAGTGATGAT
>CAJUOE010000225.1 GCA_910587895.1 uncultured Lachnospiraceae bacterium | reverse complement strand
GGTGAATATCCGCTGCCAGTGGAAAACATTCCGCCCATTCCAGAATACGAAGAACCAAACGACAACTAAATACCGCACTTATGGACAGGGAATATGACCCTATACCCATGGGGTCAAAAAATTTGTCCTTGACAAAGGGTACAGTTTATTTCCCCATTTTTTCTGGCAACTGATTTCATCACAAAAATAAAGAATGCAAAAACACATCCTAAATGTTATAATCAAATCACCACAAAATAACCAAACAAAGGAGTGTTTTTGCATGATTAATTATGACAGATTGGGATATGAAATTAAAAGGGATTTTACAAACTTTTCCGTAAAAATTTCACAGAAGTTAAAACGCCCACAGCAGAAGTTTGTTCATCAGATGGTTCATGTCATACTTGCAGGAAACAAACTACATCTGAGCAAAATCGCCCGCTCCCTGAAAGAAAACATCACACTGAAAAAGACGATTGGCCGGATGTCTAGAAACTTAAATGCCTTTGATGGAAAGCAGGCTGTGATGCAGGATTACCTTTCCCTTGTATAACAGCATGCCAAAGAAGATTATGCCGTGATTGTCATTGACAACTCAGATATCGCAAAGCCCGCAAGCAGGAAGCTTGAGGCACTTTCTGAAATACGTGACAGGAGCACCGGCGAAATCACACAGGGCTATCTGACGGTTGAAGCCGCTGTGCTGTCTGAATCCGGGAAGATGCCCCTCCCAGTCTATGAGAAAGTATTCTCGGCAGCAGAAGAAGGGTTTGTAAGCGAAACCTATGAAAATCTGCGCTGCCTGCAGTCACTTTCTGAAAACTTCAGCCCGAAATGTGTCCGCACCCTCGACCACGGATTTGACGCCAATGAATATTATCGCTATTTCCTAAAGCGCAGGGAACGTTTTGTCATCCGTGCCAAAAAGAACAGGAATATCATCTATAACGGGAAGGCCTGTAACATCATGGATGTGGCGTTAAAATATAAAGAGGCTTACCGCATGGATTTTAAAAATAAAAACGGCAAGCGTGCCCAATGTAAAATGAGCTGCATCCCTGCACGGCTCTGTGAATTCCCAAACAAAGAACCGGTGCTGGCAGCAGTGTACGGCTTTGAGGAAGAACCCATGCTCCTGCTGTCCAATTTGAACATGCAGGAAAAGAAAAAGCTGTGCCACATCATCACCAAAATGTATCTGCTCCGGTTGAGGAATATTTCAAGTTCAAAAAGCAGCAGTTTGGACCGGAGGGGTTACGTGTAATGTCCCTGCAGTCTATCCGCAGCCTGAATTTTTTTGCCACCCTTGCGGCAGGGCATATTAGCCTTATACCGTCCGGCCACAGGGAAAGTATATTCCTGAAAGAATTAAAGGAATGTTCCAAACGTATTTATGGGGTTCCCAAGTTCATTTTTTATGCATTAGGCTATGCACCGCAACACCATGTCTGGTACTGCGAAAAAAATAAAGAAATACCCTATTTTATGAGAGATCTCCCCTTTAACTCTAATGCTTCTCTTATGCTATCCACATCCAGTATGGACAGCATCTTTTCTATCCCGTTTTCATAATCCAGAGATAGCTCATACCGGATCCACTTCATGCTTAGTTTATAGCTCTCTTTTACCAAACCTAAGATTGCCAGTGCTATCTTTTTCATGACCTGTAGGTTCTTTGCACTTGCTTTCCCCATGCTCGCATTCTTATCGTCCCCAAAAGTAAAATCCAAACGCCAGTGAATCTTTACCTCCACTCCCCAGTTTCCTCTTGCTGCCCATTCAAACTCTTCTGCGTTTTCCCCAATGCTGCATATGTAACAATGGTATTCTCCTTCCTTCGTTCCATCCATTTTTCCACTTTCCCCGTTCACAGTACCAACCTGTATTCTCTGTGATATAGTATTACAGAACTGCACTTCCTCCGCGCTCCGGCTCTACTGTCTTTTTGTAACATCCTTCTTTCCCTTTCAACTCTTCCAGCAAACTTTCTTCAAGATAGGCTCTGACTTCTTCATAAAGTAGCCTCTGGTTTCCCTTCGGCGCAAGTACATAGTCCCTTTTCCCCGATGCAATCGCACAAACGGTATCCTTTGGGCAGTTCATGGCATCTGCCATTACAATTGTATCCCGCAAATCCATAAGTCCCAACAGTTCCTGCGCCGCCGGTATCTCATTTGTCTTCCCGTCAATAATTTTCTGTGCCAGACATATCCCGTAGTCATTTGAATACGCATTCAAGGCCTGCAGTGCCTTTACTTCTCCTTACTCTCCTTCTCGTCTAATAGTACAGCATTGCGTAAATATCAGTGATTAAATTGCTAATGGTATCCCAGCATATGTCCACTTGAATGGGTGTGCCGTAAGATTGTATTATTCAATAAAGCGCAGGATGCTTGCTTCCAGTTGTTCTATTGACAGGTAGCTTTTCCTCTTCAGCAGTTTCCGGTTAATAATGCTAAACCATATCTCGATCTGGTTCATCCAGAAACTGTGTTTCGGAGTATAGACAAAGCGTATCCGGTGGGAAGTGTCATGCAGGAAATCCGCCCGGTTTTCCATACTTTTGAGAATTCCTGTCTTCCCTTTTTTGCCCATGCTGGTCTCGCTGACGGGAGCATGCCTGTTCCGGGTGGTGTGGATTTACACGATTTTCCGATCGATACATACGCTGGAATGCCTGTATGTCTCGTATCCCATCAGCTGGGCGCTGACATTCACGGTACATCTGGTCTGCTTTGCGGTGGTATACCGGAAACTGCTGAAAGAAAAAGTCGAAAAAACTTGAAACATATGTTCGTATGTGGTATGCTAAGGCAGTGGGGAATTTCCGTTTGATACAGTCGCTGCTCACAGGGTGCGCGGCCTTCGGACAGGGGGAAGAACGGAATTCGGAAGCAGGCGCAGGACAGGTGGGAAATCGTATGATAGCATATTTGAAGGGAATCGTGGAGGATATTGCGGAAGACAATGCGGTGATAGAGGTGAACGGTATCGGTTACAATGTGAAGATATCGGCGGACACGGCGGCGAGGCTTCCGGGCATCGGGGAGGAGGTAAAAATCCATACCTACACCTGTGTGCGGGAGGACGCCGTTCAACTGTTCGGCTTCCTGTCCAGGAACGACCTGGAAAT
>CAJUOE010000224.1 GCA_910587895.1 uncultured Lachnospiraceae bacterium | reverse complement strand
GTTAGGGAATTCAATATGGATGATGCAAATAATTTCCAGTGGAATGGTTTCCTGTCGTTGCGTAAAACCGTAACTACAGTTCTCACAAATGCCAATGGGATGACAAACCAGTCGTATTATAACGATAACCACCGTGGCCGAAGATCTTACAATAATATGACAGAGGGGGCGCATGATTCATGCGACGACTGGGCGCAGGCTCGGAAGGATGACACTTATGTGGTTGATATTGATGATGCCAAATCCGACAGTCTGGTCTATCACCTGCAGTTGCCGATGTACACCCGTGCCAAGCAGATGATTGCGTCCACAGGCTATACTGGGAATAACCCCTATGTAGCATATCAGCGCAAGGCGGTGGTCACAGTGAATGTGTGGTTTGAAGGGAATGAGAACAGCGTCACCCCTGATTTGACTGATGATGTGACAATTTATCAAGTACGGCGTATAGTGAACCCAAAGGGTATATACCGCTCGTCGGGTAATACGGATCCGTTTCATGTCACCTTGCGTTATCTCCCGCGTGAGGATGCCACAACCTTTGTTGATTTGGAATCCGAAGGGGAATGGCGGGCAAAAGTGGTGCGTGGTGACCGCGGTGTCATAACCTTGAGTAAATCGGCAGGTGGCCGTGCCGGTGAAATTGTAGAGGGATCGACAGGTTCAAAATGTGATTTCTATGTTAACTTTACCGGTAAGGATGGATGCGCTATCATACGTGTAGAATATCACAACTATTCGTGCTATCATCTGATTTTTGTGCGTAAAGGCTATGAGCCTATAGCATTGCTTTCGGGGGGTGCCAAATGGCATTGCGGAAACCTTAGAACCCGCAACGAGGAGGTCGACAATCCGATGGATGAAGGCTCGTTGTTCAAATTCGCCAATCTGGAGTATCCAATCGACGCTTCCTCAAACGTCAACGATCACACACCGTGGTCATACACAGTGCAGGTTTCAGACTTCAAGGACCCTTCCTCCACAAAGTTCAATATCGCCACCGATGGCTACACTGTCTGTGCCGAATCGGATAAGAAACTGTGGACTGACTTCTACGGCCGCAACAGCCAAGCGAAATTTTCCGATGAGACCATGAGTGTGAAAGGCAGAGTTGCGGAATTCACCGATTTTAACAAGTTGAAAGAGAGCGATGATATCGGTCAAGGGTTCGGTGTGCTTTATGCCGACGGTGCAACGGAATGTGCGAATAGTGTTACTGAGGCATACGGCTATCGCTGGAATCGGTCTGACAAAAAGAAATGCGGCATGCGTGGTGTGTTCGTCTACAACCTTTCAGGGACTGACGACCAAAATGACAGTGAGTTCAGCGGAAGGCATATTTTCTTCCCGATAGGCAATTCCGGTTACTTTAACCCTTTTAGAAAAGGAATCAGGCAAAGAAGGACTACAATTCCCACTATGCCGGCTATGATGCCGGCTACCATATGGCTCCATACCATTGACAGGCACATGCCAACGCCGAACAGCAATGCCCCGGCAATGCCAATCAGGGCTGCGCCGATTGCCTTACCGGACAGTTTGGCCGGAGCCTTGTTTTCCATCCTCCTCCATACAAGCACCATGGTTAGAAGCACTGCTGCCCCGATTACGCCCATAATGACGCCCGGCCAAAACGCATCCCACTCTGGTATCAAAGCCATGCACATCCCAAGTGCAAATAGAATTCCCCCGATAGTTCCCAGAATCATTGCCACAAATGTACTCTTTTTCATCTTTCAATCCCTGCCTTCCTTCTTGCTTCCAGTCTGGCGGCTTCCTCTTTCTGCTGGCTCTCCTTTGCTGCCTCTTTCTGCTTCTGCTCACGTTCCTTCCGTCCGGCAGCGTTCTTTTCTTCTCTTTCTTTCTGTTCAGCCGCCATCCGTTCCTTTGCCTCTTCTACGGATTCCCCTTCTTTTGTGAGGAAATTGCCCACGAACTTATCGGCTATCTTTTGGAATCCTCCCACTGCGCTCTCTTCGATTTTCCTGTAACCGCCGACCACGCCCTCTTCAATCTTCTTATAGCCGCCAACCACGCCTTCTTCAATCTTCTTATAGCCACCGGCTACTCCTTCTGCAATTTTTTCATTTGCCTCCACCAGCTTTGATTTTGCCATGTCTTCAATCTCCCTTTCTTTTATTTTATAAATACAGGATAACAGTTGATTGTTTTTGTAATGTTTGGGTTTTGTTTGAGAAATGTTAATTGTGGGGAAGTTTCCTTGAAAAATAAGGATTTATGAAGTTGATTTTTAGAAATTACACCACTTTTACACCACTTTGGCGATTGACGCCTTTTTCAGGTTCTTCTGCTTCAAATTTGCTCATTTCAGATATGAGCGTGCCTTCCGTCACATGGCAGTACAGGTTCATTGTGATATTGACGCTTGAATGTCCTAAGAGAACTTGCGCTGTTTTTGGGTTCATGCCACTACCAAGCCTCCAAATCCCTCTGGAGCTTTCTTTCCTTTGGCTTCAATTTCAGCTTTCCAGAGTTTTTGTTTTTTCAGAATCTGATATGCTTTTAAGGCCATCGGGATTTTACGTTTTCCTTTTAAAGGAAAATCACAGAACAATTTTGGCTGCTGTCCTGCAAAGGGCAAGATATAAGTTTCATGTTCCCTACGTTCCAACGCAATAGATACAGCTGTATTTTCTTCTGCTAAATTTAAAACATAGATTTTTTTCGTTTCTATATCAGATTCATATTAACACAATTCTCATTATTGCTATAACGTTGCTTATTCAACAATTGCACAATACGATTAGCTGCACCTATTCTTAATGAATCACTATCCGCTTTTCCCGTTCTGCCTTTAGATGAAGATACTTATTCAGGATTTCAAGCAAACGCTCTTTGCAGAGAACATTCTGCCAAAGATACGCTGTGCCGTATCCGTTTTCAGTGATAGGATTTCCTTTTCCCCCGACTCGCCCTGAGCCGTTGCTCCCTTGATTAAATGCCGGTAATAAGATATTCTTCTATATCCTGTTCAAAACGTTTTTCCTTTACATCAAAATCTGACATAAATCGTTCCTCCTCAATGTACCTTTTTCCCTTCAGCATGTTTCCTGCAATGTGCATTTACTCACTCTGCTTTTCTTTTTGCTGTAAAAAAAACATGTTTTTTTGCGTTTCGATTTCTTTTCGCAGCTCTTCTTCTGTCGGCAAATACAATTTATATTTTGATGCAAACAACTGCTCATTGCCATGAAGGACGGAATACCTTGCGATATCTTCATCCGTTTCCGTACAGAGTACGATACCTAATGTCGGATTATCATCCGCACCCTTCTTTAATTCATCGTACATACGGATATACATATCCATCTGCCCTACATCCTGATGCGCTATTTTGCCCGTTTTCAAATCAATCAGTACAAAACACTTCAAAATGTAATTGTAAAATACAAGGTCGATAAAATAATCCTCTTTCTCCGTCTTGATATGCTGCTGGCGGGCTACAAAGGCATATCCTTTTCCCATTTCCATCAGAAATTTCTGAATATTTGAAATAATACTGGTTTCCAGCTCCGTTTCCGTAAAATCCGTATTGGACGATAATCCAAGAAATTCCGCTATGACAGGATTTCTGATAAACTCTAACTTATCGTTCTGGAACTTGGAAGTCTTTTCAAGCATTTCCTGTTCCACCAATTCTTTATGTTGGGACTGCAGGATACGGTAGTAATATTGCGTATTGATATTGCGCTGTAATGTACGGACGCTCCATGTCTGCTCATATGCCTCTTTCTCGTACCAACTGCGGGCAGCAGAATCTGCCACCTGCAATAATGCACGATAATGAGACCATGAAAGCCGTATATGGGATTGTCGACACGCTGTGTCGACAATCTGGGGAAATTCTTTATAAAAGCGCAAACAATGATAAAGATTACTGCGGTCATAACCTTTTCCATACTTTGCGGTTAGCTTTTTGGATAACTTTTTTATGATGTTTGCACCATATTCCGCACGGTCTGAACCATCAATTTCTTCCTCGGCTATTCGATATCCAATCAGCCAATTTCTTTGCGACAGAATTTTGTCTACTGCATGGTAGGCTTGCCGTTGGGAAGTTTCTATAATGTTTTGTACATCTAATAGTATGTTTTCTGATTTTTGATAGATACTCATGATATCAGTATTTTCAGTTTTAATTGATTCATTCATAATTGACTTTGCCTTTCATATGTTCATATCACACATTGATTCTTCGAATATGCATTAGGCTATATCCTGTTTCTGTTAAAGGATATGCTACCTGTGGCGGCACTTCTTAATATACTTTCCGCATAAGCAGCCTGAAAAAATACATTTAAATAATACTGCCCTTGTCCGCGCATTTACAGTAAAAGCCCCATCCCTATTCCGCCGGAAGGTCCACCAGCCGGTAAGGCTCAATCTGATACTCCCCGTCCTTCCCCACCGTCACCAGCGTCGCCCCCCGCTGCTCAGTATCATCCTCAATCCCCGGCATGGCAAGGTAATCAATGCTGTAGCCATATGTCAGCCGGATTCCCTTATATTCCAATGACTGGTTATTGTAATGGTCGTGGCCGCAGAAAATCGCCTGCGTGCTGCCTAACTCCACCGCCGTATCAAAAAGCTTGCTCTTATATTTCGAACAGCAGATTTTATCAATCATTTTCTCCCCAAGTTCCCCATAGAAATACGTCACCTCATCGCTGCCAGCCTCATAAAGCTCATTCGCCTCCTTATATTCCTGCAAAGGGATATGGGTAAACACCATGGACGGAACTTGCTCCCCCTCCCGCTTGGAAAGACCCTCTACCATCCTCCGGTACCATTCCACTTGGTCGTCATGGATATAATCGTATTCATTGATGCCCCCGGCCTCCACATAGTCGTTGGAATCAATCAGGAACAGCGCCTGCATCAGCTTGCCGTCCGACGCCCGGATTTCCACCATCTGGTTGCTCCTCCCATAGACGTCTGGCTGGACATAAGGGTAAAGCAGGTTTTTGGAAGTCTTATAGGACAAGGATTTCAAAAGCTTATCCACCTCTGCCCGGTCCAGCGTCGCCAAAGATTCCGTATCGTGGTTCCCATAGGTAAATACCCAAGGGATTCCCACATTCCGCATGAAATTTGCAAATTGCATGATAGGGGCATTGTTGTTAAAGGAAAAGGACATAATGCCCATAGGAAATACCAAATCCCCCGTCACAGCCACCAAATCCGGCTGGGTTTCCTGAATCAGCCGGTAACAGGCCGTCAGCGCCTTCGTATCCTCAACCACGGACAAGATGCTGCCCCCAAGGTGGATATCTGTAAGCTGCAGGATCCGGAAATGATCCTCTTGTGCTACAAGCGTATACACTCCCGTGTCTTTATCGTACAGAATTTCCGGTTCCCCATACCCTACCTCGGAAACCGTATTGATATAAGGCTGGAGCAAAAACAAATCCAGCTTCATGAAATGGTAAGAAACCAAGGAAAGGCCAACCAAGCCGTAACAGCAGGCTTTCTTCACATTCAGCACAAGGTTCCTCCCCACAAACCTGCGTCGCCTTGTCATATTATAAAATATTGCCAATACAAAATACCCTGCCACCGCTGCAATCCCAAAGGAAAAAATATGCTCCGTCCGGTTCCGCAATACCAGCAAAACCACTAGGAAAAACAGATAGTAGGCCGCCGAACAGGCACTAACCCGCCGCAGTTCCTGCCCATATTCCCGGCCTTTCCTCCCGCAGAAAAAGTCCGCATACTGTTTCCTGCAAAAATAATTTTTCAGCGTCAGGTATCCCGCCAGAAAAATAAAAGAGAGGTAAAAATTAATGGTGTTCAGCACTTCCGTCAGCGAATACTGGTAAGAAACCAACGCCAGCGCCACCGAAAAAAACAGGATAAACCCTATGGAAAAAACGCCAAATAACGTATTTAGCAGCTTCTTTGTGTATAAATCATACTTCTTCCTTGCAAGCTCCCGGCAGGAACATGCAAAGGCCGCTTGGAAAAACTGGGTTTGCCCGCCAACCTCTTCCTGTTTCCCATATTTTTGGATTGCCCCATCAGAAACCTCTTTCCGTTTCTTCACTGCCATACGCGCCAGCAAGCCAAACACTGCCCATTCAGCGGCAACCACCCCAAAGGACGGCAGGGATTGGGCAAGGGGCAAGCCCAAGAATACCGGCAAGTTCAGCAGCAGGGCGGCAGCGGAATTGAACCACAGGGCAAGCACAAAGGCCAGCGCATAGCTGTTCCTCCTAAGCTTCTTCTGTACGTTCTGGAACAGCCCCTTCCCTAACACTGTGCCATCCCCCAAATCAGTCTTTCCACAGGGTACACACAAGGGATTGCCACCCTCCATTTTGCGTTCCCCAAAATAGGCATCTGTGCTTTCGAAGGGTACACGCAAGGGATTGCTGCCCTCTATTCCGCGTTCCTCCAAATAGGCATCTGTGCCTTCACAGGATACACACGGAGGATTGCTGCCCTCCATTCCACGTTCCCCCAAATAGGCGCTTACGCCTTCTACCGTATCCGCATGGATTAGGAAATCCCCTGCAGCTTTTACCGGGGAACTCCCTCCTTGCAGCATTTCTTCATAATTCTGTTTTGCAAGCGTCAGGATGGTTTCCTCCCGTTCTTCATTTTCCCTTGAAAATGGAAGCGGTTCAAACAACAGGCTAACAGCCCTCTCCATTGCATGGTACATTTATATTCTCCTTCCTGGGCAGGCTGCCCATCAATTTTCAATTCCTGGCACTTCCATAATATCCAATAACGCATTTTTAGTATCTGATACTTTCCTTAGAGTGACTAAAGCCCTGATTGTAATCCTGTCTATATCCTCTATACACGCTTCTGGCATATCCTTTCCAAGAATACAACAATTTCTGCAATAATAATTCCTAAGCTGTGGGGCATTATACAAATCTGCCATCATATGTATTTCTTCTGGATAAGGGACAGTAACACCACCTCCTGACATTCCATGTAGACTGTCCATATTATCTACATGTGAAGTGATATTAACTAAATTTACTTCACTATCTACACACTTACAATC
>CAJUOE010000223.1 GCA_910587895.1 uncultured Lachnospiraceae bacterium | reverse complement strand
GGTATGCCGATGAAACTCGGAACTGCCACAAAAAGTATAAGAAATTTTATGGATTTGATGTAGCAGTTCCTCAAACAGGTCATTCGGCATACCCTTGGTGCTTTTATGCCGCTGGCAAGGAAAACACACAAAGGGCTTCCTATCCCAGAAAAACAGTTTTTGCCACGATACTTTATAGCAGCAGGAAAAGCGAGTTTGAATTGGGCGGAATTAATCATATCCGTCCAGCAGGGAGCCGCCTCGGCGTAGCCGAATTGAAATGCGGCGACCGATATGCCGCCGACCAAAGGGAGGGGGCGTTACCCGACCGGAGTTAGGAACACTAGAAATTCTATCCGAGTTTTCTTCAGGTAACAGGGATGGAAAAGCTGTGAAAAGTATCAAATTTCCCATTAGAATTTTATAAGCAGTATTTCATGTGTTTCATAATGAATAGGATGATTATGTAACCATTTATCTGAATTGTTACCTTTCACAGACACCTATTTCCCAGTCACAACCTCGAAATACCTCCCTATTTCACTCCATGCCCTCTTCGACTCTGGCATCAGCATCATCCCCATCTGAAATACATGGAACATTCCCTCGTAAATGCTCAGACGCACCTTTGCGCCCTGCTGTTTCGCCTTATAGGCAACGCCGACAGAATCACTGAGCAGCATTTCTATGGATCCTGCCTGAATCAGCATCGGCGGAAATCCCCAGTATTCCCCGAACATAGGTGAAATATAAGGATGTTTCACATCATGCATTCCCACATAATCGCGATTATAAATAAGGCTGTCCCTCGTATTGCCAAACAGCGGATCCGACTCATAATTATCTTCATAGGAAGGCCCGCTCGCCGTCAAATCCGCCCAGGGCGACATCAGAACAAGGCCGCCCGGCAGCCTTTTGTTATGGTCTTTCAAATACATGCAAAGCGCAAGCGCAAGCCCGCCGCCTGCTGAATCCCCCGCAACGATAATCTGTTTGCTGCGCCAGCCGTCTTCCCGCAGCCATTCAAAGGCCGTGACCGCATCCTCCAATGCCGCCGGATAGGGCTCTTCCGGAGCCACCCGGTAATCAATGGTCAGGACATCCATTCCCTTGCTGACCTCACAGTAAAGTCCGGCAAACGAACGATACGCATTGCGCATTGCGCCGATATAACCGCCGCCGTGAAGCTGCAAAATAACGTAATCTGTCCTCGGGTTCTCTCGCCGGCACAGGTATTCCATGGTAAAATGCGGCATGTCGATTTCCGTCATCTGAAAACAATCGGGACATCTCCATTTCGGCTCTACAAGTTTCTTGCGCAATTCTCCGGTCTTAATTTTTCTGCCAATCAGATTATCGTTCGTCACATGAGCAATCATGTCACGGATGACTCTTCCGCGTGTACTCAATTCCTGCATAATTTCCTCCTATAACGTAACGGCACGCGTCGCCTTTCTCCTATAATGTAACGGCACGCGTCGCTTTGCGTCACCTGCCAAGTCGGAGAAAGGCATTCATCATTGCGGTAATGGCACGCGTCGCTTTGCGACACCTGCCAGGTCGGAGAAAGGCATTCCAGAAATGCTGCGCATTTGCCTTTATCCTCGCATTTGCCTTTCTCCTCTCCTATACATGAAAGCGCCGTTTCAGTTCCGCTTTCGCCTTCCGCTCCCCGAAAATCAATGTACCCAGAACGAAACAAAGCGATACGGCAAGCGCAACAAATGTCAAAATCGGGCTTGTAATCAGGTCAAATTTCCACAAAACCACACAGCCGCAGGACAATAACACCGTGAGAATCTGCATAAGCAGGTAACTTTGCCAGTTCGAGGCGTTTACAACCATCAAAATTCCAATCGTAGCGTTCAGAAGCAGAATGGATGCTGGCAGGACGTAATTTACCGACCAGCCGTGGTAACCCACAATGAAATCCGATGCGATGACTAAAAGCACCGCCCCTGTCAACTGTACCAGAATCACGGTTTTATATCCGTTGTTTTTCTGTAAGGAGTAATTTAAAGTAATAAAAAAATACAAAATAATAATTCCGCTGATTGCAGACCACCAGATTCCACGGTACGTCAGGTAATTTATCGTAATCAGCGCCGCCTCGACAACAATCGCAAGGAAACTGTAAAGGCGTACCACAAACGACAGTTTCCTGCTCACTGCTTTCACATCCGGGTAACCATTGTGAAACGGCTCCTCCCCTGTAGTTTCCAACACGCTCTTGCACAGAGGACAGATTGTCGTATCATCCAGAATTTCCACATGGCATTTCTTACATTCTCTCATTCGTCATACACCCCATTCGTCTCAATTCGTACGGAAATTCCATCTTCCGCCAGCCTTCGGAAAAACGCCCGCTGCACGAAAGTATCCGCAAGATTGCTGCTGATGGTAAAGACCATGGTATCCAGGTAAGAACATATCGTACCCTTGATATTCTGTCCCTCGGACATGGATAACATAGCTCTGAAATCTTTGATATAGCTCTGGTATTCCTCTTTCACCTGGACATTTCCAATGTTCGTAACCGTTGTAGTATTTGCCCGGGCGCTGTTATGATATACATAACGAATTGCAATATTTTTGATAAACAGCGGCACTGCGCGCAGAATAAAATTCTTTTCATTTGATACATTGTAAGCAAAAAGATTTTCAAGATTTTCCCGATTTATCTGGCTTTGCAGACTCTCCGCCACAATCTGCACGACCTCGTCAAACGTATAGCTCTCCTTTTTCGGGTGAAAGACCGCGGATACGATAACAAAGAAATTTTTCATGGTAATGGAATTAAAATACGGCCTCAGATTCACCGGTACGCACGAGCTGATGGGACGTTTTGACGGCGCGCCGTGCAGGCACTCCTGATATATGCTCCACAGAAAAGCCGCTACAAGGTATTCATTGATGGAAACGCCGTAAATTTTACACGCCTGTTTCAACTCCCTGATTGACATATAGCCATGCATCACCCCAAGTTCCAATGGGCGCAGTTTTTCCCCTTTGACCTGGAATGCCCGCGCCGTCTTGTAGCCTTTCTTATGGCTTTTTCTGTAATTTTTCAGATAACTGTCCTCACGGTTTAAGGAGGTATCGCTGCAAAGGCCATCCCCCAGTTTCTCCCTGAGTTCCGGATGCGAAAGACGCAGATACTGATACGTCAGTTCCCGCAAAAAAGTAATGCCTCCCATGCCGTCCGTAAGCACATGGAAGACCTCAAGATTGATTCGGTTCTTATAATAGTTTACCCGAAACAGATAATTGCGGTTTCGGTTCGGCGAGATAAACTGGCAGGGATAACGGTACTCCTTCTTCACCCTGGGCGCTGGTTTCTGGTTTGTCTCAAAATAGTACCAGAAAACGCCGTAACGTATGCGCACGCGAAACACATCGAACCAGGGGAGAACCCTCTCCAGGGCTTCCTGCAGCAATTCCTCTTTAATCTCTTCCTGTAGGGTAACAGAAATCCGATAAACGTTCGTCATGCTTTCTCCGGCAATCACCGGAAATACATTCGCCGTATTGTCCAATTTATCCCATTTAATCTCTTTCCTGTCTGCCGGATTCATTTTATGGTTCCTTTCTACACCTGGGTCACTACAAAGATATCATAGATTGCCCGGATTGCCGTCTCAAAATCACAACTCTTGACGCCGATAATGATGTTCAGCTCACTGGAACCCTGGTCAATCATCTTGACATTCACATTGGCATGGGCAAGCGCAGAGAAAATCCTTCCTGCCGTTCCGCGTGTAGAGCGCATCCCGCGTCCCACAACCGCAATCAATGCAATGTCGCTCTCCAGCTCTATGCTGTCCGGCTGCGCCAGACGGTGAATCGCCGACAGGACCTGCTGTTCTTTTCCCTCAAATTCCTCCTGATGCACAAATACCGTCATCGTATCAATGCCTGAAGGAAGGTGTTCAAAGGAAATCCCATATTTCTCAAAAGCCTCCAGAACTTTGCGTCCGAACCCGACTTCAGAATTCATCATATCCTTGTCAATATTTACTGCTACAAAGCCTTTCTTGCCTGCGATTCCAGTAATCGTGTAATCCGGCATACGGCAGGTGCTTTCCACAATCAGCGTGCCCTCGTCTTCCGGTTCGTTCGTATTGCGGATATTGATAGGGATTCCCGCCTTGCGTACCGGAAATACCGCATCCTCATGCAGTACGGTTGCCCCCATATAGGACAGCTCGCGAAGCTCCCGGTATGTAATGACCTTGATTCCCTTGGGATTCTCAATAATGCGCGGATCTGCAATCAGAAAGCCGGAAACATCCGTCCAGTTCTCATAAATGTCTGCCTGAACCGCCTTTGCCACAATCGAGCCGGTAATATCGGAGCCGCCGCGGGAAAATGTCTTAACCGTGCCGTCTTCCTTCGCCCCGTAAAATCCGGGAATAACTGCACGTTCGCATTTTTTGAGGCGCGCGGACAGAATCTCATTCGTTTTCTCGTCGTCAAACTCTCCATTTTCCTTGAAACGGATGACCTGCGCTGCATCAATGAACTCATAGCCCAGATAATGCGCCATGATAATTCCATTTAAGTATTCCCCACGAGACGCAGCATAATCCTCTCCCGCCTTATTTTTAAAATTCTCGGCAATCTCCTCAAACTCCTTGTTCAAAGTCAATTTCAAATGCAGCCCATTGATGATGGACTCGTAACGTTCCCTGATTTTCCTTAAAGACATGGAAAAACTCTCTTCTGCCTCCGCCAGGGCATAACACTGATAGAGCATATCTGTTACCTTCGTGTCCTTGGCGTTACGTTTTCCGGGCGCGCTGGGAATCACATACCTGCGGCTCTCCTCTGCGCCTATAATTCTTCCTACCTTCGAAAACTGTCCGGCGCTTGCCAGAGAACTCCCTCCAAACTTTACTACTTTTATCATATCTTCATTACCAATAAGGCAGATTCTGCCTTATATACCTTCCTTTCTTCTAATTCAGATGGTATTTTACCACAAAATCTGCCTTACTACAACGTTTATTTTTTATTTATCAGGTCAGCTCCGCAATCCTTGTAACCCCTACATATATCTCCGAAATCTTATACCAGGTAGGATAATCCACGACCCCTGTCTGCGGCAGCCCAAATACGGACTGGAACCTTCGCACCGCCTGCGCCGTCGCCGGCCCATAAGAACCGTCTGCAGTGATTCTGGGAATGGACGTGTATACCTGCGCAATCCGGTTCAGCTGCTCCTGCATCTGGCGTACCTTTTCCCCACTGGAGCCAATCTCCAGATTTTCCCGCGGCCAGGACGCCGGAATTCCGGAAATCTCTTCCGCTTCATTGATGTACATATCGCTTCCATAGTAGTTACGAAGAATCTGAATCGCAGAATAATTCTGGTCACCCAGGTATTTGGAACCCCACTGGCTCATCCAGTTCGGGCAGGTAACCCTCTGCCCGTCGCAATACTGGGTAAGAATCGGCTGGCGCACGTTCGGCCTGGAAAGATAATTCGTAAACATCTCATCTACAACCCGGGAAATGCTCTGGAAAAAATTCCTTCCATACACCCATTTATGGTCGTATGCCGTAGAGGATGTAATCGTGAAATCATACCCTTTGTTGCGATACCACTCGGTATATACGCGGTTCAGGGTAAACGACATGATGGCCAGGATATTTGCCCGGATCGTGCTGTCCGGCCAGGTAGCATAAATCTCACTCGACGCTACGTTTTTGATGTAATCTTTGTACCGTACATAGTAATCGCCAGCCGTGGAATCCCCCGGCGTCCCATCATGTACTACTACGTACTCCGGAATGACTACGCGGCTTAAGACGATCTCCCCGCTCTCATCCACAGGCTTGATTTCTGCCTCCGCAATCTTCGGCGGAAAATTCCCAAACAGCGTATTTGCAGGAATCACAATATTCTTCTCTTCCTCGGACACCTCCAGAGGCTCCATTCGCACATCCTGCAAAGTCAGCTCCCCGGAAAATACATCCGTGCCCTCAATGCTGACCGGGCGATAACCTTCTGCTTCTACAATTATATTATACTCCGCATACGGCTGGACAGGCTGTTCCGGCTCCATGCTGTACTCCAAAGGCGGCGCCGCAAGCGTCAGCTCTTCCGACTGCCCCTCCGCGTTCGTGGTAATCTGCTCCAAAGGACTCTGTGGGTCACCAGTATAGGAAACCGTAATCCTTGCATCCTCCACCGGAACCATCCCCACGGCAGAAGTCACCTGAACCTTCATCGTTCCATTATCCACATGATTTACCTGCGCTGCGCGCAAATGATTGTTTCGCATAAATACCTCATATTCATGAACTTATTTATAAGTTATGATGTGAGGGGCAAAATGGTGCAGTTATGTGGAAGTTTTTATGAAATGAGATGTTTTCACTAATCCAAATCATCAACCGTAATACAGGTTAACTCCTGAAACTGTTTCAACTGCTTATCATTTGTCAAAAACAAATCACAATCCGCCAGACAGGCAGCCGCTAATTGCAGTGCATCCATACTTCTAAAACTTTTATATTCTGCCCTGATTTTAGCCGCCTTTTTTGCAATTTCCTGGTTGATTTCCATTATGTCCATGTCTACTGTTTCCATCAACTTATAAAACATATCTACATAACATTGTGACTGGATCCTATACGGAAACACAAGATATTCTTCTACCGTAATAACAGAAGATACAAATTCTATACCATTATCATAAGTTTCCCGAAAAAATTTCTTTACCTTTTCAAAATAAAGTGGGTTATTTTCATCTTTCTCAATATAGTATATAAATGGTGCCGTATCAACAAATACTTTCCTACAATCTGTCATTGTCGCGCATCTCCCTCATATATTCATCGACATTTTTTCCTCTTTCGCTAGGAATGGCGAAACTGTCCCAATTGACTGTTTTTCTCTGTTTCTTTTGTATTGCACTATCCAATAACGTTACAATTACTTCTGTTCCATCATATGGACGTAAATCTTCATCTTCTATAATAACTGCATTCCCCCGGACGATACCTCTAACCGCTGCTAACATTCGATATACCTCCTTTTCCGGCTTTTATATGCAAATTAGGAATATATCATTTGCACTATTTAAAATTAGTATAACACCGATTTAATATCTATTCAACCAATGCGCAAAAACTATTCTTTGCAAACCATCCTTATATATTAATTCAGCCATGCAAGGAAAATACAACTGAATCTCGCTCCTTTGATCTTTTTCCATGTAATTTTATTGCTGTTGTAGCCTTCCGGTTGCGCCGCTGCATTGGTTACCGCTCCCAGAGGTTTTTCCTGTGGCTTAATAATTTCAAATGCAGGCAGGGACGGATAGAAAGCATAATCCGCATTTTCATATCTTAAAACCATATTGTTCAATCCCGTTTTTCATTTGCTATATTTGCCATATGCGAGTATACTATAGGAAACGAAAAAGGAAACGTGTGAAAATCATGAAAAAAGCTGCCGCAATCGGAAATATTTTATTTACCTATCTGATCGCACTGCTGCCAGTGCTGTTATTTACATATGGAAAAACAGGTGTCTCTACCTTTCTATGGGAACATCTCTTTTTGGGCAATGTCTTCGTCCCATTGGGCTTTACCCTGCTGTTTGGCATCGTGATGTACATTGTCAATATTTTAGTCATTATAAAAGCAAGCCGGGGACGATGGAGCGTCCGGGAGCTTGCCCGTACAAATATGCTTATCAAAATCATCCAGATTCCAGCATATGTCGTTATTTTTATTATAGGACTCCTCTGCTGCCTGATGATATTCACCATCGGGATATCGCTTGCCTTGCTGCTGCTTGACCTGTTCAGCATCGGGCTGACTGGTTTGTTCGCGTGCGCAGCATTTTATCGTTTACGGAAAGAACAGTTGATTTCATCAAACATGCAAATGCTTTGTTCCCTTGCATCCTTCCTGTTTTGCGCCGACGTCGTCATCGCCGTCATTGGCTATCGGGCGTCACTGCCAGCCAAATCCTCGCCAGAGCAAGAATTCCCCTCATAAGGCGATTTTTCTATACGATTATGCCTGATGATGGACAGGGCTGCCATCCAGGCAGATATACCGCTGCTCCATCTGCAGTTTCCTTACGCACAGCACGCCGCTGATGCATACCGCCAGCACTGCGATTACAAATACCACCATGCCGCTTCTCTTTTTATTATCATTGATTCCTGCAAATTCATTTCTCTTTCTCATGCAAATGCCCTCTCTTTCGTTTTACTATACGCATTCTACCATTCTTTTTCCAAAAAATCCTTAACATCCCTTTATGACTTTCTTAAAAATTGATAAAAGAAAAGGCATCGCCGAGGCGACACCCTTTTTGATTCACACATTTTGAAAACAGCTTTATTTTACCTCTCTCGTCCAGCCATATTTATCCTCTTCATGGCCCCACTGGATTCCGGTCAGGTAATCGTAAAGTTTCTGGGTCAGTTCCCCGATCTGGAAATCATTTACTTTAACGACGTCATCCTTGTACATAAATTCCCCAACCGGAGAGATTACGGCTGCCGTCCCGGTTCCGAATGCCTCTTCCAGGCTGCCGTCATGTCCTGCTTTCATCAAATCATCAACCGAAAGGTGGGTCTCATTTACCTTATAGCCCCAGTCTTTTAAAATGTGAATGATGGAATCCCTGGTAACGCCCGGAAGCACGGTTCCCTCGGTGGGCGCAGTATAAATCTCACCACCGATCTTAAACATGATGTTCATGGTTCCTACTTCTTCCACATATTTGCGGTTGACGCCATCCAGCCAGAGAACCTGCGTGCAGCCCTTCTCCTCTGCGCGTACCTGTCCCAAAATAGACGCTGCATAGTTGCCGCCGCACTTCGTATCCCCGGTACCGCCTTTTACCGCGCGCACCAGCTCATCCTCTACGAGGATTTTAACCGGATTGATGCCCTCCGGATAATATGCGCCTACCGGGCAGCAGATAATCATGAATTTGTAGGATGTTGCCATGTGAACGCCCAATGACGCCTCCGTAGCGAATACAAACGGGCGAATATACAGAGAAGTTCCCGGCTCAGACGGAATCCAGTCCCGCTCTACCTTTACCAGTTCCTCAATAGCCTTTACAAACATATCCTCCGGAACTCCCGGCATACACAGCCTTGCATTGGAATTTATCATTCTGCGGGCATTCATTTCCGGACGGAACAACAAAATCCGGTCATCCTTCGTGCGATACGCCTTCAGACCTTCAAATGTCTCCTGCGCATAATGCAATGTCACACAGGACGGGTTGATTTCCACCGGGCCGTATGGCTCAATTCTCGCATCATGCCATTCCATGCCCTGATCCCAATCCATCACAAACATATAATCCGTCATATACTTACCAAATCCCAGATTGCTCTGATCGGGTTTTTCCTTTAATTTGTCACTTTTGATAAACTTGATATCCATAATCGCTCCTCCATCCTGTTCTTCTCTATTGTTTTTTCTAATTATTATACTTTTTTTCCCGACTGTCAAGATTATTCTTGGCGCTTATACTCCTCATAACTTTTTTTCATATTCAGATATGCAAATCATATAAAATGTTGTATACTTAAGGAAACGATAAACAAGCAAAGGAGAAATTATCATGCATGACTTTCAACCCTATCCGATTGATTTACTGGAAATCAATCCTTTCACCAAGATTGCAAATGAATGGATGCTGGTTGCAGCGGGCAACCAGGAAAAGGTTAATGCTTTGACCGCAAGCTGGGGCGGTCTCGGAGTTCTCTGGGGAAAGAATGTTGCCTTTATTTTTATCCGCCAAAGCAGATATACCAAAGAATTCATAGACAGGGAAATATGCTTTTCCTGCAATTTTTTCGATAAGAAATTCAAAAACGACCTCAAATATTTCGGCATTGTCACGGGCAGAATAGAGGACAAGTTCAAAGCCTCCAAGCTTACCGTAGCATTCCGTGATGGTGTTCCCTATGTCGATGAAGGAAATTTCCTCATATTATGTAAGAAGATGGCTGCCGTTCCCATCACGGAAGCACATTTCCTTGATCCGGAAATCAAGGATAAGTGGTACTCCGGCAAGGATGACGGCAATATGCATACCCTGTATGTCGGAGAAATCTTAGAAGTATTGGCAAGATGAGCAAACGGCATACGCCAGGAACCCCACACAGCAGGCAATTTTCTCCGCTTGCTATGTGGGGTTCTCGTTTTTATCTTATAGGACACACATTGCCACGCCAAAGCATGAAAGTGTCTGGTTCCTATATCTCAGCTCCTGCCATCACCATCAGTACACTTTAATCTTTATTTTGGCTTTTTTCTTGCCAACCTGAATCGTAACGTTTTTCGTTCCTTTCTTCGTTCCCTTCAAGGATACCGTAATCTTTTTCTTCTTGACTGACGTCTTCGCCAGCTTCACGAGACTGGAAGAGACCTTCACGGTATCGGTCGTGGCATATTTTCTGTTCTCCTCCGTCACATTCAGCGTTACCTTAACTGTCTTGCCTTTTTTCACTTTGCAGCTCTTTTTGGCGGCAGAAACTTTCTTTGCCTTATTCTGAACCTTGACCTTGATGGTCGCCTTTACCGTCTTGCCGGATGCATCCTGGGATTTCAGCGTCACTGATCCTGAAGAGCCTTTGGCGGCTTTCTTGTCCACGCTTATCTTTACATAGGAGCCGCTTACCTTTGCCTTGACTTTTTTATTGCCTGATACCGATACGGTAATGGGTTTCGGCTTGCTGCCGGAGGCAGAGGCTGCCGTAAATTTCAATTTCTTTGTCTTGCCGGGGGCAATTACCGCGCTTTTTTGGGAAAGCTTAATCTTGGTCGTGCCATCTGCCGGCTGTGGCGTCGGCTGCGGCGTCGGCGTTGGCGTTGGGGTCACGCTGGCTGCAGTCACCTCTGCACAGATGGAGGCGGACACGCCGGCATTGGCATAATAAGCATAAATATCTGCCTTCCCCGGGCTGACTGCGGTAACGTTGCCCTTGCTGTCCACAACGGCAACACGCTCATCCGAGGAATAGAATACCGCCTCCCCGGCGATCTCATTCCAGGGCGCAGCCTTTACGGTGAGCGCAGTCTTTGCTCCTGTGGCAAGCTTTACCGTTTGCTCCCCATTGTTGATCTGTGCGCAGACCGGACGGATAGAGGCAAGTTTCATATGTGATTCTGCTATCTGCTCCTGTCCATGCTGTGCTTTCATTTTCAAATCAATGACTCCCTGTGCGCTGTAGTCGTCCACAGTCGGCGTAAAGGGAATTTCCAGTGTTTTCTCCTCACCGGACGCAAGCGCAGGAATCTCAAAGTCCGCGTATGTCTTTCCTTCCTCTTTGCTGGACTGCCCATCTTTTTCCACTTCTTTCATCATGACTAACGAGCCTTCCTGTTTCTCAGAAGCGGCATTTCCGGTATTGGCAACCCGTGCCTGAACATAAGGCTGCTTTCCGTTCCAGAACACTTCTGTTTCCGCGAACCTGACATTGCTTCCATATGGCACTTCCTTTTCTACCGTCACCGGCTTATCCTGGTCCACACCGCTCTCAGCAATGGTGACCCGGATGCTGGAATCCGCAATATTCTGTGGGACTGTCCACGGCACAATCACCTCCATACTCTCGCCCGCTGCCAATGCGGCGTCCACATGTTTCTGCTCAATGACGGTCTCTTTGCCGCCGGAAACCCAGCTTACGGTGTAATCAAACCCGGAGGCATCCAAAAGACCGGTATTTAGCACTTCAAAGGAGAGCTGGTCTGTCTCCCCGGCAACCAGATGTGAGGGCAATGTAATTAACTCATCCTTCACTTCCAAAGAGTTGGTAGTGCCGAACTCTATCTCCACAAGCTGGTTTTCACCATACTGAATCTCGCCGTTCTCGTCAATCCACTGGTCGAAATAATTGGACACGGCGCTCACCCGGCTGTCCTCAGTCATATAGAGGTCCAACTCGTCGATTACCTTGTTGTTGTTCGTAATCTGCACTGCCTTGCCAAATCCCCATTTTTGATCCTCGTTTCCGCCATCCGCTCCTTCTTCCGCACTGCTGCCGCTTGCATCTCCTTCGTTTTCCTCATCCAGCATCCGCTGGTACCTTGCGCCGTAAATCTCCACGCCGGTGGAATCCTCATCCGCGCCAAAGTCCGTGAAGAAAATATAAATATCATCTCCGTTTGACGTAAGCTGGTAGTTGGCAATGCTGGTGGTAACATCCTCCCTCTGGGCGAGGCTGGCGCTGTCTGCATGGAAAATGCCCTGGGCAAGCTCTTCATAAACCGTATCCTGGTAATGTTCAGCCGCAAGCCCTAAATCCTGCGCGCTCTTTTTGTACCAGTCCTTATTCTGGGCAGCGCCGTTCATATAACCGTCAAGATACTTGCTCTTGTCGATAAGAACTGTCTCCCCCGTTGCGCCATCGTCCGCAGTAACCGTAAAGGAACTGCTTCCGGTGTCAAACAATGCTTCCAAAAGATGCGTAACATTCATCAGCCGGAACACATATCCATTGTCCAGCCATGTCAGGTAAACGGCTCCGCCAATATCCGTAAGCCTGGGGGCAGACTGGCTGATGCTGTCCCTGGAAATGTGCAGCGGATAATAATTCCTGCCATTCGTAAGGTTTGATATTTCCAGGTATAGCTCTCTGTCTTCACCCGTATTAAAGTTTTCATCCTCGTCTACCGTATAAGTGGACACCAGGTAGGAATTCCCATCTATCCGGGTAACCGCAGAATTATAATCCATCACCAGCGGATTTTCCTTAGTGTCATGGGTAATTTTAACCAGCGTCTCCTCCTGTTTCTGCTGGCTCTCATAATCATAGGAAACATAAGCCATCTTCGCGCCAATCTTCGTAAAGTCAAGAAGGTCTTCTTCCTTCGCGCCCTCGACGTCACGTTTCATATAGCTGCAGTACACCGTGGTTCCATCTACATTGAGCTGTGGGGCAAGGTTCATATATCCGTCATCCTTTATCAGGCTTATCTCCTGTCCCATCTGCCCGGAGGCAAGGTCATACACGGCAATGGAAATCCCCATTGTGCTGAGTTTGTCTATGGGTTTCTCCGCGGTTTCGAACGTGCGCCCGGCGTCTACCCAGGCAATGAGGACTTTATTTCCTACCCTTAAAATATCCGGCATGGAATCCACCGTGCCGTCCTCAGAGACAACCGCCGGCTGCGACCACCTGCTGCCATCATAGACGGAATAATAAAGCGCCATGGCATTTGGCTCCTCGCCCCCTTTGCGGTTGCCGATAAATACCATCATTTTCCGGTCGCCGTCCAGCGGGATCAGGCGCGGCCTCGTGCGCTCTGCGGCATTGTCAAGCAGCGGCGTTACCGAAATCTGCTCCAGCGTTGCACGGTGCATGGGGCTCTGGCTGCCAAACGATGACATATCAGCGTTTCCAGCCGCATACTCACGCATGGAAAGCCGCCCATCCTCGCCGTAATCTTTCAGAACCGTCTCCTTCTGGCCCAGCGCATCTAAGCTGAAAGGGGAATCACTATTTGCCGCAAGGACGTCTTTGTCATCAATAAGCCCGCCAAAGAAATCAAAACTGGTCTTCTTTTCCAGTGTGCCGAAACCAACCGTGGAGGTTGCCGCATCAATATTCAATGTCATAATCAGCATGTCAAGGCCAATGCCGCCCGTAGCACTGAGCAGCATACCGCTCTTGGCATTGACAATCCCCACGTCAAACTGTATCTTCGCCGAGGCATAGCCACGGGCGGACATGATGCCGCAGAGCCCTACCCCCGCCTGCATTTTGACGTTAAGCATCAGCGTCAGCGTAGATACTGTCTGTGTCAGGCGCTCTGCGATATTGCCGGAATAAGCGTCAAAATCTCCCGCTGTCAACGCATCCTTCCCGTCCTGCGAGGGATAAGAGACTGCCACTCCCGCCTGCATCGAGCCGCTTATGTTCAAGAAGAACGGAATGCACTCAACCACGACATACATGGTCTTGTTAAACGTGAACGTGCCGCCGATGGAGACCCCGCCCCCGGCAAAAATATACTCCTGGCGCACCGGATCATAAACATAATTGAAAGCCAGCAGAAATCCTACGTCAACACCCATCATCGCATCGCTGTTAAGCCCCGCCTGCGCTTTCTTGGAGCTGCTTGCAGGGTCTTCCTTCGTCTTATCCACCATCTTCCCTACCTCTGCCTTTTCCTGCTTGAGGGTAGCCTTCTGCAAAGACGCCTTATCGTCATCCTTATACGCCTTATACATGACGTCTTCCGTGGTATCGCTGCTCTTGCCGGATGAGATATCACCGATATCACTGATGAATTTATTCATTTTCGCTTTCTTCTGGGCGATATTCGGCGTTGCCATGCTGCTGATTAAGGCGTTGATGCCCACATGGACGGTATATCCGGTATCGCCTTCCCATCTGAGCTTGCCATAGCTGATAAGCCCGGAATTAGCGTTGGCGGAGGTCGCCCCTAACAGGGGCACATTGACCGGCGTCGAATCCTCCATATCGTAAGTCTGGGGCGCTAAGACCACGTTCTCGATGTAGAACACCAGTCCGGTATCCACATCGGGATACTGCATTTCCACCGGCATACCGGTAATCTCATTCCCCTCATCATCGTAAATAATCTCCCCATTCCCGGCAACCTTCACTTCTTCATCAATCAGGCGCACCTTTACGCGGTCGCCGTTATGCAGATTCTCCAGCATCTTGGGGATTCTGCATTCAAAGGTGTTCTTGTTGTCCGGGTTCTCCCGGACACGGTACTCCGTACATACCCCGGTAACCGTGTATACGGTAAACACTGCCTCCTTGACAACCCTTTGGGCGGGATTTACTTTCGCCGTTATGGTCAAGGTATCATCATAAAGCCGGATTGCGTTATCGCGGTTATCCGTACTCTGGTTGTGGGTATTGTTGTCGTAACTGTAATTGATGCTCGTGACCCTGGGCATATCGTAGGGATAACTGAGCCTTGTATTGCCCTGCGTCACCTGATAAACCCCATTACCCATGGGCGCAAAATCCGTGAGCATCACGTCCACCACCTGCCCATTTGCCACGCCGTTGGAAATAAGCACCGGTATCACGTCTCTCGCGCAGCCGTATATTCCCGGAAGGTTATAAGCCCCCTTGTCGCTGGTGGAAGAGCTGACGGATTCAATCAGATAGTGTCCATCCTTATCCTTGCCCTGCTTGCCGGTTCCCGCCGACAGCGTATAATTGGAGACCGGGAGTTCTTCCTCCCCCATGCCGGTGCTGCGGATAGGCTCGAACGCGGACACGAGGTTTCCCGATACCTGGTACTCATGCATCTCAGATTCCCTGACCGACTTGAGGCCCACTTCTACAATGTTATCTTCGGCGTCCGCCGCTGCCACCATCGTAAATGCCTGCGTGGTGTATACCGTATTCTTCGACTTCATCTTGACCTGCGGACGGCTGATGGTTCCCGATTCCTCAGATTTCACGGCAATGCGCACCGTATATTCCTTGCCCGGAACCGGCCTCATCATCTCCTGTACCGTAGACGCCTGCGGATTTAAGTTGAGGATATTTTTGCCTTTGTACTCGGGAAATGCTTCCAGCTTGCCCTGATCAATCAGCCCCTGTATCTCAAATTTCTCCTCTGCCTTATCCTTAAAGCGCACCTCAATGGCATTGGTATTTTCCATGATAATCGGACGGATGAGGTAGCTCTGGCCGGTCTCCAACATCAGATAGGAATCGTCCGTATAGGCATTGTAGGTAATGCCGCCGTTGACAGACACTTCATAGCCCGTTGCATGGTAATTATCCGTATTGTCCGCCACAGCGGAAAGGTCAAGCTGGTCCCCGGCATGGAAGGTGTACCTGCCATTCCTGGAGAGCTGGGAATCTTTAAAATGCCCGCTGCCCTTCCCCTTGGGGGAAAGCACTTCCACCGTCACGTCATTGTACACGATGACGGGCCTGAATTTGAGCATCTGCTTGTAACCGTGCCCGGCGCTTTTCGTATCTTTCTGGATGCTGTCAATCCAACAGATGAAATAACCATCGTAAGGCACGGTATCAATGTTGGCATTTACTTTCTTAATCTCATTTTCCACTGCCTCCGCAGAAAAATTCACACTGTCACCTGCATTGGTCTTGCCTTTCTTACCCTTGAGCCAGGACACGAAGTCCTGCGGATAATCGACCGTCACTTTCTTATCGGCACTACTTGGGTCAATGGTCAGCTCATACCCTGTGATGCGCCCATATTTCCCACTGTGGCTGCCCAATTGGGTGTCCTGCACGGTAAACACCAGGTTGGACTGCTTCTCGTCAGGGTTGGCATAGATGTCCCTGGACTCATTATCGTACAATACCTGCGCGCCGCATTTCAACTGCATCTGCACCGGCTGCGTCTCCAAATAGGAATCCGCCGTCCCGGTGCGAAACCGTTTGGATGCAATCGGCTGCAAGGAAACGTTAAATTTCTTATACATTGCGCACAGCCCGTAAAATTCTATGTAATTCTTCGGCGTCTTGTGCGTTTCTTCATCCACCGACCATACAACTGCCTTCAACAGTCCTTCCTCGGTATTTTTCACCGGCGCCTTGTTCTGGCTCCTGGCAAACTCATCTTTTACGATGGCAATGTTCGACTTGCTGCCTGATACCATTTCAAGTTTCGCCTTCTGTCCGCCGCCAAAACCTGTCTTAGACCGCCAATCGTTGACAAAATACTGGTAATACACGCCGGGAATCTCCTGCGTGGATTCCGTACGGGAACTTCCCAGGCTCGTGGTAGTGGTATGGTAATATTCCAGCTTGCCAAAATGGTTATTGTCCATGCGGTCCGCAGCATCTTTATTAAAATGGTAGGTAGACTCCCAATGTCCGCACCCCCACGGCTTGGAGCCGCTTAAGAAACCGTCCTTATACGTAAATATGCCGCCATGCTCAGAATCTGTAGAAAAATAATACGTGCCGGCTTCCACAGCGGGGCTGAAGGAATTGTCCATAATCCTGCCAGATTTCTCCCCCATCCGGTACTCCACGGAATAATTCTTGTTATCGGTCGGCTGCGCCCCATCCGCATCACTGCGGATGCTGATGCCGAAGGACTGCACATCCTTATCGTCAGATGCGCGAAGTACGCTGTCCGCACCTTTCGCTGTTTCAGCAGTTTCACCATTGTCTGCATTCCTGGCTGTCTCGGTGACTTCAAGATTGTCTGCGCTCCCGGCAATCGTTACCTGCGCTTTCATATGCTCCCCTTCGCTGCAGGCCTTTAAATCGGAAAGGCATACGTCAAATTTTCCTTCCCCCGCCACGGGAATTTCAACTTCCTTTTCTGTCTCATAGGGCATGAAGGCGAGCGTTTCGTACCGCTCCCCATAATTCTCGCCAGACCTGGCAGTGTCGCCGCTGGTATACAGCGTCATGTCGCAGACAGAGTATTCCGCTCCCTGCCTGGTAACGGTAAGCAACGCCTTGCCGTCCTCGGACTGATAATCGGACTGCGTGAACGACACCTTAGAGCGCACTTCCTCCTCATCATCCCGGATCGTGATGGATGCGGATGTAACCTTATACGTCTTTGCCCCCTGGGGATCTGCCAGCATCAGGGAAAAGCCTTCCGTGCCCTCGCTCCTGTCATCCTCAAGGATACGGAACCTGAGGATTTTCTCATCTTCTCCCGGTGCAAAACGAACCAGGCAGGAGGAAGAGGTGTCCAGACATTCTGTGGAATCTTCCACCATGGTTCCCATCAAAGCGTCCATAAAGTTCTGTTGTTCCACGCTGACGCCATCCGTCGCAGCCTGCACGCCGCCTGGTGTTTCCTGTATGCCGCCGCCCGGCGTCTCGCTGTTTTCGGCCGGGGAACCTGTATCTGAGGCATTGCCGCTCCCTGCCGGAGCGTTTGTATCGGAAACGGCTTTTTCTTCCACAAATTCTTTGTCCCGGAACTGTTTTTCCAGAATGGTCTTGCCATCCCCCGTCTCCTGCACTCCATCCATAACAACCTCATAATCCTCACCATATAAGGCACTCATGTCAATGGAGTTCACGGTTACGCTGGCTTCCTTTTTGAGGTTGCCCGCACGGTAGAGGCGCAGTGCATACGCGCCCCGCTCCTCCACCTGTGCCGAGGCGGTGCCAAAGTAGATATAATCTCCCTCCGGCAGCTTATCTTCTGCAATCCTTGCGGATTCCAACATCACGGTTTCATCCCCGCGGTCTTTTGTGGCGGCGACAGATACATCCTGCACCACCGACCCAAGCAGGGAAACGCTCAACAATATACTAAGCGTTCTCCGGCATAAATTTTTCCATTTTCCTATCATAAATTCCTCCTTTTCAACAGACATGGCACGCGCCGCTTTGCGTCAGCCTTCCTCCTAAGGTTCTACAATGTTAAAATACGGTGGGAAATCGGCGAGGTTTTCCGTCATTACGGACAGGACGTCCTTCTCCCCGCTGACAGACTCAATCGCTTTATCCATAAGCTGCTGATTATTTCTGGCAATGCCAAAAATCCCCACCTTTTTCAGCTTGATTTCTGCATCCGGTTTCCCGCTCCATTCCTCCTTGGAATATAAGAATACGCCATGGTTAATACGCAGAAGGTATTTCTGCCCCACATCTGTCACTTCCAGATTGATGGTTAAATTTACATCCTCCATCTTCTTAGCATCCATGCAGATGCCCAGATAATCGAGCATCGTCTCCGTACTCATCCCCAATGCGGTCGCTCCCGTTCCACCGGCGTCTGCCTCGGGATAAGCGTCGGTTCCATGGCGAAGTTCCTGCGCCGCCATCAGGTAGGCGTTCCTCCACGCCCCGGATTCCGCCTGGTAGCCGAGCTGCTCTAAGGCGTCCGCACACAGGAGCCGTGCTTTCTCGTTATCCGGCTGGGCATAGACTAGTGCATTCGTAATCTCTGCCACCCACTGGTATTCACCCTTATCAAAATCCTGCTGCGCCATGGCAAGCACCTTATCCGCATCGCCCAGATATTCCAATAACTTCTCAGCATAATCGGTCGGTGCAAGCTGGTCTAAATGAACCGGATTGCCATCGTACCAGCCCATATATTTCTGATAGACCGCCTTGGCATTATGCGCCACTGTCCCATAATACTGCCTGGTATACCAGACCTTCTCCAAATCCTTTGGCAGCTCAATCATATTGGCAATCTCCGTAGAGGTGTAGCCTTCGTTGAGATACTGCAGGGTCTGCATGGTAATATACTTATACACCGAAGCCGTATTTACAAGGTACTCATTGATTTCTTCCTTCCCCCAATGCGGCCAGTTGTGGGACTGGAAGATAACTTCCGTCTTATCCCCGAAAAGTTCCTTCGCCTGCATGATATACTGTGCCCAGGCATTGCCGTCCCGCACTTCAGCCCCACGCAGCGTATAGAGGTTATGCAGCGTGCCCGTGCAGTTCTCCGCCATCCACAAGGCTTTCTGCTTTGGCAGGTATGTGTTCATCTCAGCCGGCGATTCCGTACCCGGCGTGAGCTGGAATACCATTTCCACACCGTCTAAACTCATCTCAAACACATCTTCCGTAACCTCAAAAGTTGGTGAAAAATAAGAGCCTGTTCCCGAAGAAGGGGCGATGCCGATGCCAACAGCCAGGCTGCCCTTCTCTCCCTTTTCCAGAAACGAACCGTACTGAAAATTTGTCCGTCGTTTCATAGCGTTGCCGGCAAACACGTTCTCTTCCATTACCGCTTTCTCATATCCCTCAGGCACAATGACCAGCGTCTTGCCGGATGCAATCTGCTCCTGCAGGCCAAGTGACGCATCTGCAAGATCCTCCTCGTCAACCAGCCCCCCGATACCGGCATAGTGATCGACGTGCGCATGGCTCACGACAATTCCCACGATATTCGCCTCGCCAAATTCCTCTTCCAACAGCGCGAGCCCCGCTTTTGCCGTCTCCATGGAAGTCGTGCAGTCAAAAACAATCCATCCGTTATCGCTGCGCACAAAGCTAATGTTCGCAATATCGTACCCCCTCACCTGGTAAATGCCGTCCGCCACCTCAAACAGGCCATATTTCGCATTAAGCTGCGTATTGCGCCACAGGCTGGGGTTCGCACTGTCCGGTGCCTTCTCTTGTTGGCGGATAAAATCGTACTTGTCCTGGCTCCATGCGAGATTGCCGTCCTTTGTACGTATCTCCAGTTCCTCCGGCGCACGCAAGAAACCTTTCTCTGCAAATTCACGCTCTTTTTCATCTGAGAAATCCAAAAGCTGGTAGACAGACGCATTCTGTTCCCTGGTATAATCCGTTGCCTCTTTCACGTCTGCGTTAAGTTCCGCGCTTTCCGAAACACAACCGCACATCAGCGTAACTGCCATCAACGCACCCATTATCCTCACTGCTGATTCTTTTTTCATACGTTCCTCCTTATGCAAATTGTTCCCTTTTATTTTATCAAGCTGAAATTTTGCGACAATATTTCTGGGATAAACAGCATTTTTCAGGGATATAATCAACGTGGACGAAAAACACTTTTGCATTTTAACGTGTTAAAGTGTTTCCCTAAAAGGAAACGGGAATTTCTTCCCGCCTACAGTGCAAATATTATAATCCTTCCACCTCGATCTGGCACATTTCCATTGTTGCCAGAGCCGCCTGGTGCGTTTCCGGGGTAACACCGGCACAACAGCCCTTGTCCACCCGGATTTCCACCTCCGGCATCGCCGCTTTAAGCAGCAGCGCATTGCTCACCACACAGATATCCGTACAGAGACCGACCAGCTCAATCACAAGAGGTTCCCTCTCATTCTCTTCACGCAGCAATTCCATCAACGCTACCGAGCCAAATGTCGGCTTGTCGATGATATGAGCCTTGTCTGCCTGCGCCGCAATCTGCGGATGGAGCTGCCAGCCTTCGGTATCCTTCACGCAATGGACAACCGGAAGTTTTTTCCCTTCCGCTGTCTGAAGGTAATCTTCTCCATGTGTATCCCTTGTCACGTAAATATCCACTTTCTCATACGATTTCATCTTCTCTGCCACGGCTCCCACAATCGCCTGCGCCTCAGCCGTCCCCAGGGAACCGTCAATAAAATCCTTCTGCATGTCTATTACAACCAATATTTTCCGCATACCCTGTCCTTCCTTATTTACGAAAATACTCTGACCTTCCGGCACAGGAGGTGCTGATGGACTCTATCGCCACTCCTCCGCCACGGACAATCTCTATGTGTCTGAACTTGCTGCGCAACAAATCAATCAGCTCATTGTTGCGCCGCTCCGTCGCCTTGCATTCCAGAAGAATACTGTCTGTGCCGATATCCACAACCTCCACATGGAATACCTGTGCAATCTGAAACAGCTCTGCCTTGTCCTCCACCGTACACTCCTTCACTTTGGCAAAAAGGATTTCCTTCATGTGAATCGGCAAATCTGTAAAATCCATGACCTTGATTACCTCAACCATGCGGTTTAACTGTTTCTTAATCTGTTCAAATGTAATGTCGTCGCTGGTCACGCAGATCGTCATGCGCGAAACCGTCTCATCCTCCGTAGTCCCCACCGTAAGGCTCTGCAGGTTATAGGATTTCCCGGAAAAAAGACCGGAAACCTTTGCCAGGACGCCCACTTGATTTTCCACATACAATGCAATCCATCTGTTTTTCGTCATCAGTTCCGTCTCCTTTCCTTATTTTAAAATCATCTCCGTCATGGGATTTCCGCCTTTTACCATGGGAAGCACGATCTCCTCTGTGGCAATCATGAATTCAATCAGCACCGGCGTATCGCACTGTTTCGCCTGCTCCAATGCCGCTTTAATCTCTTCCTTTTCAGTGACGCGAATGCCGCATGCGCCGTAGCTTTCGGCAAGTTTTACGAAATCCGGCTCGTAAGGCGGACACTGTTCTCCCGGGCCTTTACAGTCTCCCGGGCAGCCTTTGCGTCTCCTCAGGCAGGTGGCTTCGTAGCGTTTGCCATAGAAAAGCTGCTGCATCTGGCGCACCATGCCCAGATAGTAATTATTGAAAATACATACAATGACGTTTGCCTCCTGCGCCATCGCCGTGGCAAGCTCCTGAATATTCATCTGCATACCGCCGTCGCCGCTGATGCAGATAACCGGTTTGTCCGGACAGCCAATCTTCGCCCCGATCGCCGCCGGGAACCCGAATCCCATCGTCCCCAAGCCTCCGGATGTGATGAACTGTTTCTTCTCATTCAGCTCAATATACTGGGTCGCCCACATCTGATGCTGCCCGACGTCCGTTACGATAATCCCTTCTGGAAATTCCTCATTGATTTCTTCTATAATCATCTGCGGCGTCATGCCCCGGTCCCTGCGCATCTCCAGGGGATTTTCCTTATCCCACTCACGAATCTGTGCAAGCCACTCTCCCGTCTCCTGGGGAACTGCCCATTCCAGCAGTTTTTCCAGCGCCAGATTGGCGTCTCCAACGATTGGCACGTCCACCACCACGTTACGGGAAATGGACGCCGTGTCGATATCCACATGGACAATCTGCGCATGTGGCGCAAATTCATTCAAATCTCCGGTAATGCGATCATTGAACCTGGTTCCGATCGAAAACAGCACATCGCACTCACCGACTGCCATATTTGCCGCATAACGGCCATGCATTCCGCTGTTGCCAACATAATAGGGATGATTCGTGGGAATGGCTCCCTTTCCCATAATCGTTGTCACCACCGGAATCTTTGTCTTTTCCACCAATTGCAGCAAACCGACATTCGCCTTTGCAATATTGATGCCGCCTCCCGCCAGAATCAACGGTTTTTTGGCTGCTTTCAGAAGTTTGTAACCCTTTTTTAACTGTCCGATATGTACGCTGGAATTCGGCTTGTATCCGCGTATGGAGACAGACTGAGGATATTCCCCCGGTCCCATCGCCGTCTGGACATCTTTCGGCAAATCAATCAATACCGGTCCCGGTTTGCCGCTCCTTGCAATGTGAAATGCCATTTTGAGAATCTTCCCCAAATCCTTGCGGTCACGAACCGTCACGCCGTACTTGGTGATGCTTCTCGTCATTCCAACGATATCAACCTCCTGAAAGGCGTCGTTTCCGATTAAATTAAGCGGCACCTGCCCCGTAATGCATACCAGGGGAATATTGTCATAATGGGCGTCTGCGAGCCCGGTCATGATATTGGTCGCGCCGGGTCCGCTCGTCACAAGACAGACGCCCACCCTCCCGGTAGCGCGGGCGTACCCTTCCGCCTCATGGATCAGCCCCTGTTCATGGCGCGGCAGCACCAGCTCAATCTCTTCATGCTTATATAATTCATCCAGAATATCGGTGACCATCCCGCCGGGATAGCCAAACACCGTATCTACGCCCTCCTCCAAAAGCGCTTTTACAAATAATTTCTTTCCTGTAATATCCATTGCCATAATCTGTTTCACCTCAACTCGAAATTCCCGCCGCAACCTGCGGGAAAGATAGTTTTCCTGTTATTGTATCAGAAAATGTTTCAATGGGGAAGTCTTTTTTATATCAACCCCAGCATTCTCAGCAGAAAAATCCAGCCGGTCAGCGTAAATGATGCCAAAATTGTCGTCATCACCACAATGCTGGCCGTGAGCGTTCCGTCATTCTTCATATTTTTTGCCATAATATAACAGCTCGGCGTAGTGGGCGATGCAAGCATAATCAAAATGCCGATCATTTTCTCACCCGTAAATCCCATGGCTGCCGCCAGCGGAAGAATGGCCGCCGGCTGCAGCAACAGTTTAAGGAAAGATGCTGCCAGCGTCGGCTTTATCTTCGTCAACGCCTTCCTGCCCTCAAACCCCGCACCTAAAGATACCAGCGCCAACGGTGTTGCCATCTGGGCAATATTTGCCACAGTCTTGTCAACCAATGGTGGAAAATGCACTCCGCACAGCGAGACAATAAGCCCCAGAAAAATGCTGATGATAATGGGATTTTTCAAAATATTGATACACGCCTCACGAATTTTCCCTGTGTTGTTTGCATGTTCGTCCTGCCCTCCCTCAAAGGTCAGGACAATCACAGAATAAATATTGTAGAGTGGAACTGCGCCGATAATCATCAAAGGCCCCATCGCCGACTGCCCGTACAGGTTCTGGATGAACGCCAGCCCCATGACCGCTGCACTGCTACGGAAACTTGCCTGCACAAACGCCCCCGTCATATAGCGATCCTTAAGAAACAGTTTTGTTCCTCCCCAAATAAGCCAGAAACAGGCGGAACTTGCAAGCGCGCAGAACAACACATAATTCAGGTCAAATACCGCCCGGATGTCCACGGACGAGATATCCCGAAACAACAGAAACGGCAGCGTAACCTGAAAATTAAATTTATTCGCCACCGCAACAAAATTATCGTTGAGCATCCCTGATTGTTTCAATCCCCATCCCAGCACCATCACCAGGAAAATCGGGACTGTTACATTGATGCTGAAAATAAAATTCTGCATTTCTTACATCCTTTCGCGACGATTCTATCCTTTTCCATGGATTTCCTTCTCGTCTATAGAATGATTTCGGTATGTTACAAAGTAATACTCCAGATCAAAATACGTCTGCTCTTCGCCCTCCTCTGCAACCTGCCATGCATCCATTTCATCCAGGTTCGGAAACCATGCGTCCGCCTGATATTCATAATTAATTCTGGTAATATATGCCGTATCGCATTGCTCCATAAGCTGGCGGTAAATGCTCTCACCGCCGATTACAAAAATGTCCCCGCTCTTATATTTCTTAAGTTCCCCGGACAATTCCTCCATGCTGTGTACGATCGTCACACCCTCTGGCTGATATGTTTTGTCTTTGCTCAGAACAATATTGACCCGATCCTTTAAAGGCTGTCCCCCAGGAAAACTTTCAAGGGTCTTCCTGCCCATGACGACCACTTTTCCAATCGTCATCCGGCGGAAACGTTTCATGTCATCCGGAATGTGTACCAACAATTGGTTGTTGATTCCAATTGCCCAATTCTTATCAACTGCTGCAATTAAATTCATATGCGTCCCTCCTTAGGTCATCTCATTTATTATCCCCGGTACAAGACCTAAGGCATCCTCCCACTTCGTGGGTCCCCCCTTAGGTCATATAGCTACAGGAATATTTTTAATCTGCGGTCCAGTCACATAATTGTCAAGCCTTACGTCCTCCCTGGTAAATGCGTAGAAATCTTTCACTTCCGGGTTGAGCCAGAAATCCGGCGCGGGATATGTCTCCCTCGCAATTAGCTCTTCCACAAGCGGGATATGCCTGTCATAAATATGGGCGTCTGCAATCACATGCACCAGCTCGCCCACCTGCATGTCGCAGACCTGCGCCAGCATATGCATAAGAACCGCATACTGACATACATTCCAGTTGTTCGCCGTCAGTATGTCCTGCGAACGCTGGTTTAGAATCGCATTCAACGTCAGCTTTTCCTGTCCTTTTCGCTGCGTGACATTGAACGTCATGCTGTAGGCGCAGGGATAGAGGTTCATCTCGCTCAAATCCTGATGTACATACAGGTTTGTCATAATCCGGCGGCTGAACGGATTGTTCTTAAGGTCAAAAATAACCCGGTCAACCTGATCCATCATCCCCTCGCGGTACTGATGCTTCACGCCCATCTGGTAGCCATACGCCTTGCCGATGGAGCCCGTCTCATCCGCCCACTCATCCCAGATATGGCTGTTCAGGTCATGGATATTATTGGACTTCTTCTGCCAGATCCAGAGCACCTCATCCGTGCAGCTTTTGATTGCCGTCTTGCGCAGGGTAATTGCCGGAAACTCCTCTGCAAGGTTATAGCGGTTCACGACGCCGAATTTCTTAATCGTATAGGCGCTGCTGCCGTCCTCCCAGTGCGGGCGCACCTTCTCGCCCTCCGTGCTCACGCCGTGATCGAGGATATCGCGGCACATATTTATGAAAATATTGTCTGCTAAACTCATACTGTCTCCTTTTCATCTGAAAATATCGCATCTTACGCTATTATATAACACAAGCCTTCCCACCACAATCAAAATTTTTTATCAAAAAAATTCATTTTCTTTAAAAAGTTCAAGACTTTTTCACAAAAAAGGTGTATACTTGTACCAGAAAAATTTTAAACCAAGGAGATTTACCATGAGTCAAGCAAAAGTAGACCGTTATAAAGAAGAAAAAGCAAACCGCAAGCAGACTATGAAAAGAGAAAAAGCCCTGCGCATGGTTTCCACAATTTGCACAACCATCGTATGTGCAGTAATCGTGGGCTGGATTGGTTATTCCGCCTATGGATATTTTCATTCCGAAGATACGAAAACTGCCGCACGCACGGAGGTAAATGTGGACGCGCTGAACGATTATCTTGGTACCTTGCAGACGGAAGACAGCGCGGAATAATTTCATACCATTTAAAAAGGTTGCTGCATAAGGGTGAATGCCTTACATTCTCGCTTGTGCAGCAACCTTTTTGTTTTTCTTATGCCATATCCTGAATCTGCGCATGAAGCTCCTGCAAAGAATGCACTTCTCCATTGCTCTTTTTCAACACCTGAAGTATCCCCTCGGCAGTCGCCCGGGCAGCGGCAATCGTCGTCATATACGGAATCTTCGCCTTAATCGCCGCCTTACGCAGGTAGCTGTCGTCATGCTTGCTGTCTTCCCCTACCGGAGAGTTAATAATCAAATCAATATCACCGTTCGTTATCAAATCAAGCAGGTTCGGGCGTCCCTCATATAGTTTCTTCACAAGTTCAGCGTCAACGCCTGCCTCCCTCAATGATTCGCAGGTATTTCCCGTAGCAAGGATCTTAAATCCTGCCTCCTTAAAGACTTTTGCCGCCTCTACCGCCTCCGCCTTATCCTTGCGGTTCACACTGATCAATACCGTACCGCCAAGTGGCAATCTGGTCTGCGTCGCCTCCTGCGCCTTAAAGAATGCCTCCCCGACAGAAGGTGCAAGCCCCAAAACCTCACCGGTAGAGCGCATTTCCGGTCCGAGCACAGGATCAACCTCCTGGAACATATTAAAGGGGAATACCGCCTCCTTCACGCCGTAATAGGGAATATCCTGTTCCTTCAACCCTGGCACTGGAGACGGATTTCCGGTAATATCGGAAGTGATGATGTCCGTTGCCAGCGGAACCATGCGGATATTACAAACCTTTGATACCAGAGGCACCGTACGGGATGCCCTCGGATTCGCCTCCAATACATACACCTTTCCATTCTCAATCGCATACTGCATGTTCATCAGCCCGCGCACATGCATTTCCTCGGCAATTTTCCGTGTATACTCTTTGATTGTCGCCACATTTTCTTCCGAAATATGTTTCGAAGGAATGATACACGCCGAATCGCCGGAATGAACGCCTGCCAGCTCAATGTGCTCCATGACAGCGGGCACAAAGGCATGTGTGCCGTCGCTGATAGCGTCTGCCTCACACTCAAGCGCATGGTTCAGGAAACGGTCTATCAGAATCGGCCTGTCCGGCGTCACGCCTACCGCCGCTTTCATGTAATCGGCAAGGCTCTCATCGTGGTACACAACCTCCATGCCACGTCCACCGAGAACATAAGAGGGCCGCACCATCACGGGATATCCGATATCGTGCGCAATCTCAAGCGCTTCCTCTACCGTGGTCGCCATTCCGGATTCCGGCATGGGGATCTCCAGCTTATCCATCATCGCGCGGAACAAATCCCTGTCTTCCGCCAAATCGATCACCGCCGGAGCCGTACCCAGAATCTTTACGCCGTTTTTCTCCAAATCAGCCGCCAGATTGAGGGGCGTCTGTCCCCCAAACTGCGCAATTACGCCTACCGGCTGTTCTTTCTTATAAATACTCAGCACGTCTTCCAACGTCAACGGTTCAAAATAAAGCTTATCTGAAGTATCATAATCCGTAGATACCGTTTCTGGATTACAGTTGACAATAATCGTCTCAAATCCCATCTTCTTCAATGCCAACGACGCATGTACGCAGCAGTAGTCAAATTCAATGCCCTGACCGATGCGGTTCGGGCCTCCGCCCAGGATCATAATCTTGGGTTTCTCCGTGCTTACAGGGTTTTTGTCCGGCGCATTGTAAGTGGAATAATAATAAGCGCTGTCTTTGGTGCCGCTCACATGTACGCCTTCCCAGGCCTCTTCCACGCCCAGGCTGATCCGCTGTTCCCGAATTTCCTGTTCGGAGACATCCAGCAGTATGCTCAGATATTTATCAGAAAAGCCGTCTTTTTTCGCTTTGATAAGCAGTTCATCGCCCGGAAGCCCACCTTTACATGCCAGGAGTTCCTGCTCTTCCTCAACCAGCTCCTTCATCTGCTCGATGAACCATGTCTTCACACGTGTAATCTCGTAAAGCTCCTCTACCGTCGCGCCTTTCTTTAACGCCTCATACATCGCAAAATGACGCTCGCTCGATGGCGTTAAGAGCATCTGCAAAAGCTGTTCTTTGGTCTTTTCTTCCAGTTTCTCCACCTGTCCCAGACCATAACGCCCGGTCTCCAGCGAACGAATCGCTTTCTGGAATGCCTCCTTGTAATTCTTGCCGATGCTCATGACCTCGCCTACCGCACGCATCTGCGTACCCAGCTTATCCTCTACGCCCTTAAATTTCTCAAATGCCCAGCGGGCAAATTTAATTACCACATAATCCCCATCCGGCACGTATTTATCCAATGTACCATATTTTCCGCAGGGAATATCCTTAAGGGTCAATCCGGAAGCCAGCATGGCACTGACCAGGGCAATCGGAAAACCAGTTGCCTTAGACGCCAGCGCAGAAGAACGCGAAGTTCTGGGGTTAATTTCTATTACGATAATACGGTCGCTGACCGGGTCATGCGCAAACTGCACATTGGTACCGCCAATCACCTGTACAGACTCTACAATGCGGTATGCCTGCTCCTGCAGCCGCTTTTGCAATTCCTCTGAAATCGTAAGCATGGGGGCGGCACAGAAAGAATCACCGGTATGCACGCCCAGAGGATCTATATTTTCAATGAAACATACGGTAATCATATTGCCGCCGCTGTCGCGCACTACCTCAAGCTCCAGCTCTTCCCAGCCTAAGATGGACTCTTCCACAAGAACCTGCCCCACCAGGCTTGTCTGCAGACCTCTTGCACAGACGGTACGCAGTTCATCTTTATTATACACAAGCCCGCCGCCGGCGCCGCCCATCGTATAGGCGGGACGTAGTACCACGGGATAACTCAGCCTGTCGGCAATCTCAAGCGCCTCATCTACCGTGTATGCCACCTCACTGCGTGCCATTTCAATCCCCAGCGCATTCATCGCCTTCTTGAATTCAATCCTGTCCTCACCGCGCTCAATGGCATCCACCTGCACGCCAATTACCTTTACCTGATATTTGTCCAAAATCCCTGCGCTTGCCAGCTCCGCACAGAGATTGAGTCCCGACTGGCCGCCCAGATTCGGCAAAAGCGCATCCGGACGCTCCTTGGCGATAATCTGTTCCAGGCGCTCCTTGTTCAACGGTTCAATATAAGTGACATCCGCCATTTCCGGGTCTGTCATGATCGTTGCCGGATTGGAATTCACCAGCACAATCTCGTAGCCCAGATTTTTCAGAGCCTTACAGGCCTGCGTCCCCGAATAATCAAACTCACAGGCCTGTCCAATGATAATGGGACCCGAGCCTATAATCAACACTTTATGAATGTCAGTTCTTTGTGGCATATTGTATCCTCCTTAGTTGTATCAATGTTTATTGTTATCCATCAGCAATTTCTCTTTTGCTTTTTGGTATTCGTCAACTGTAATTCCCAGCCCCTCACAGGCTTTCGGCAAGTCCAGGCTGAGATTCTTCATAATAGATTGAACATTTTTAATGAGATTTTCCGCTTTTCCTTGTTCCAAACCTTGTTCTATTCCTTGTTCCATTCCATATTGCATCCCCCGCTCCATTGCAATCTCCATAATGTTCATCCGCACATCCTCCCATTCTTCAGATTCCCTTACTTCCCCTACAATCTTGTCCAATTTGCAGATACGTTCGTCCTTCACAATAATATCTGGATTGTCCAATCTCGTATTTTTCATATATTGTAATAGACTAACCAGTTCTTTTCTTCCATTAAAACTGGCCATATTCAAAAAAATCTTACTCGTGCCATCATCCAGTGATAAATCCGGCAATTCTTCGCACTGTTCACGGAATGTATACCTCGCCAGATCTCTTCCAAAAATATCATCCTGTGTAATAAAAATAATCACCGTCGATGGAAGATATTTATAACGCGTTTCTTTTCCTGACTTTAACACCGGAGAATCAAGCAATCCCTGATAAAATCTGGAACGCTTGCGGATATCGTCACCATTAGAATCATTTTGCGAGTGCAAAATCACTCAAATTAAGCTGGTAATCTTTTGGAATCACATCCTTGAGGATATCCTCTTTTCTCATTTTTTGTTCTGTTTTCTGTTTCATATCATTTCCTCTCTTTCCTGTTGGCAGAGAGGCATATTCCTCCCTGCAATTTTTAATTTGTAAGCAAGGAGTTTATTCCAGCAGAGAATCCTCTGCTCAGATACGGATCCACCAGATCCATTAAGATAATTGAGAAATCTTAGATTTGTTCTTTGCTCAGGTACATTCTACCATGTTTTATTTTTGAATACAAGAAATATTTCCAGATTCTCCTTTATATTCTTCCTGGAAATTTTCACTGCAATAGTCTTGGGGGCATAAACTATTTCCGCCGTTTTCTCTCCGCATTTGGTACAGGTTTTGGCGATGGAACCTCTTTGCCGATGGTTGCGGCTGTAGTCGTGGTAACATATGAATGGGTATGCATGTTTCTGTTCACATAACGATAAAGTATGTTGTTATCCTTTGCATATACTACTCACATTCTCTGGAATCATAATGTTCGTTAAACTACTACATGGCGGTTGCTGGGCAACCGGGGGTTTACTGGATGGAGTTCATATGCCGGGAATCCCCAGAATGGAAAAAGGTAAACTGATGTTTGAAGGTCTAAAAGTGACGAAATTGAGCTTTTAGAATGGTATCGCCACAATCTGTTGTCCCTGTATATTGAAACTTCTTGTTTGACGTAATGAACGAGAATGATACAAAATTTTCCGATATATCTCTGGATGACGGAACGGACACGATTCTTGTTACGTCCGCAGATGGGAAGAAATTCGTTGTTACAGTAAGCCCTTTGGCAGAGCTGATGTAATAAGATTTTAAAACAGGACATCACAAGAACTGTCATAAAAATTTCTTAAGACCTTTTCCAGATGCTGCCAGAACACGAACATACCCTGAACAATATAGAATTTAGTATATACGAAAGGTAAAATTATATAGTACAATGAAAAAAATTTACTTTCCCTGTAACAAATTCCCCGCCTAGGGAACTAATTATTTGTAGCACCAAAAACTCATCCACCGGAGGAACGCCATGCAGGACATGGAACAGATATACCGACAACATTTTCATACCGTATACCGCTACCTGCGTTTCCTTACCGGGCAAAATGATGCGCTGGCGGAAGAACTCTGTCAGGAGACTTTTTACCAGGCAGTAAAAAGCATCCACCGCTACCGTGGAGAATGCGCCCCTTCCACCTGGCTGTGCCAGATTGCCCGGCATGTGTGGCTGCATGAACTGCGGAAAAAGAAATATCACAAAGAAACCTCGCTCGAACACTCTCTGGAACAAAATCCCGAAGACTTTATTCTTCACCATCTTGTTTCCAGATATGATACGGAGAAATCCGCCCTGAACCGCCTTGACAGCCAAAAGGCGCTTGCGGCAGTCCAGGAGCTTGCCCCCACCGTCCGCCAGGTTCTTCTATACCGCCTCGTCGGGGAGTTGTCCTTTCGGGAAATCGGCGATATCCTCGGGCAGACGGAAAACTGGGCGCGGGTCACCTTTTTCCGGGGGCGCAAAAAATTAAAGGAGGCATTGGAAGATGAAATCGGCTGATTTATTAAACGGACATACCTGTGAAATTATAGAAGACCTGCTTCCTTTTTACGTGGAAAGGGATATGGAGCCTGCCGCCTCCGCCTTTGTGTCAAAGCACCTGGAACATTGTCCAGACTGTAAAGGGCTACTGGAAATGATGCTGGAAGACCGCCCGGAACCAGACAAATGCCACACCAACTTCCCGGCATTTCCCATTCGACGCAAATACCGCCGGCATCTGGCATTTTGCAGCGTCTGCGCGGCAATTGCCGCTTTGGGCATTTTCGCATTCCTGCTATAACGACGGCAAGGCATACCTGACACCTTCCTGCTATAACACTGGCTAGATATAACTGACACCTTTTTGCATTTTCGATGATACCATTTGGGAGAACTGATATGAAACCAAACAATACCTTATGTTCTGTCGCTGCAACTTTATATCCGTCCTACTTAGAACGCCTGACTTCCCCCGCCTCCAATGAATTTCTGGAGACGCACATAAAGGAATGTCCGCACTGCCGGAAATCTCTGCGTATTTCAGGAGACGCAAGCGGTTCCCCAACCATCGCTGCCATGTCCCCTGCTGCCACAAATGCTGTAGCTATCTATCCTGTCGCAGATACCGCAACAAACCTCTCGGAGGTGTCTTACCTGAGAAGATACCACAGGCTATTTTTTGCCACCGTATCCGGCGTATTCCTTGGCATCCTACTATTTGCACTCTTGCTTGCAAATACGATTTACGGCGCAAACCATATATTTAAAATCATAACGAACCAAAAAACCACGCGCGCAAAATCAACTGCCAGTTATCGCGAATGGGACAGCTATCAGGGAATCTCCGATTTTTCCATTTTCCCCAAAGATTTGTCCGGCTGCAAAACGGTAAATGATTATTTCTATCAATGCAACAGCAGCTCTTTTTTCACTGAATTACAGCTCTATCTGGACTGCACCTATACGCCGGAAACTTACGAAACGGAAAAGGTACGGCTACAGGCAATCGCGCAAACAGACAGTGAACAATCGCTCTTTGCACAGCCCGCATGTTACACGATGCTTTTTTACAAATCTGCCTGCGAATACGCCGTCTTCCTGGAAGAAGAACATCGAATTTTATATGTTTCCCTGAAAAATATTGCCAGGAATGAGATTGTATTTGATGAAACATACCTTCCCCTCGACTATGGAAATTTCGGTTCCCCGCCGGAAAACCAGGCAAAACCATACTGTATTTATGAGAATTGAATCCATTGCAAAGGAGAACAAAATGAATCCCAAAATAAAAGACCGCCATCATAAAAAATCCGCCCAGAAAACAACTTCCAGAAAACTGTTTCCCGCCATCCTCATCGGCGCCGCTGCCGGATTCCTGCTCTGTTTCGGGCTCCTCGCCTGGCTGATCCATGCCTTTTTCTTCGGAGCCGCGCCTGCCGTCTACGAAGGCGCCGAACATTATGACAAGCTCCTGGAAAACCGCATTCACAGCGGATTATTGCTGTTTCCCGACCAGATAAGCCCCGATGCAAAACAGGTGGATTTCTATTATTACTGGCGGGACACGTTTAATTTCCCGACCGCGCAAATCCACCTCTCCTGCACCTATGCCCCCGAGGATTATGAGAAAGAAATTACCCGCATCCAATCCGTCAGCAAGCAGATTGGACAATGTTTCCAGCAAGTATACGCTGATAATGGCAATGATTTTTCCGTACCTGCCTATGTCGCCATCAGCAAAAATAATATCTGGGAATATGCCCTGCTACTTGAAAAAAGCCATACGATTCATTATATTTTTACGGAATACTGTTCCTCAGAAGACATCCATTTTGATAAGAATTACCTTCCGAAAAATTTTAATGATACTTCCCGGCTGGATTTCGGGCAAGGATTTTCCATCTACGAGTATCCAGTATGCGAAAACGGCGAAATCACCGCCATAGAAGGCGACTACAGCCGCAACGCTGTCGTTCCAAAGCCGGAAGGGCACTATGTAGATGCTGGAAATTATTCCCTGCAGGTTGCCACGGAAATTGACAAAAACGGCAGGGAAACAATCACCGGATGCACGCTTTATTATCTGGATGGAAACACCGAAAAATCATGGGAATATTCTGATTTGAATGGGAAAATATATCGAGATATCACTTTGAATAAAGACCGTTCCCAGGCAAGCATCTTCTGGGAAAACGGCAATGAAAGAAAAGAAAGTATTTTTGACATCAGGGGAAGGAAATTCCTTCCCCCGGATATTTGAAATCAGCAACCATTTTTAAATCCCTGCCACTATTTCCTCTTTGGCAGCGCCACCTTTTTCTCCACCATAACCTGTTCGTCCAGGCAGGCAAAGATTTCATCCACATCCTTCTTAGCCATCTTAGGCGTAACCAGGCTCACAACCGGTACGACAACCAGTCCGGCAATCATGGCGATTGCACCGGCATTGATCGGTGATGCGATGTAAGAGAAAAACATATTGGACACGGTAATGCCGATACCGCAGATAAAGCTTGCCCAGACAGCCGCCTTGGTTACGCCCTTCCAGTAGAGTCCGTATAAGAACGGCGCCAGGAATGCGCCTGCCAGCGCGCCCCAGGAAATACCCATCAGCTGCGCGATAAACTGCGCAATGGATTTCGGTGGGAACAATGCCAGAACCACGGAGCAGACAATAAAGAACACCAAGAGGATTCTCATATATAAAATCTGTTTCTTCTCACTCATATTTTTCACAATGTTATCCTTGAGAAAGTCCAGCGTCAGCGTGGAGCTTGAAGTCAGCACCAGGGAAGACAGCGTGGACATGGACGCCGATAATACCAGCACCACCACGATTCCTACAAGGATATCCGGCAACGTGGACAGCATGGACGGAATGATCGCATCAAAAATCACGCTTCCATCTTCCTTGTGAATCGCCGCCGTATCAAACAAACGCCCGAAACCACCGAGGAAATAACATCCGCCGGAAACCACGATTGCAAAAACGGTAGAGATAATCGTTCCCGACTGAACAGATTTCTCGTCCTTGATGGCATAAAATTTATGTATCATCTGCGGCAGTCCCCAGGTTCCCAGAGAAGTCAGGATAATAACGCCCAGAAGGTTCAGCGGGTCGGGTCCGAAGAAGGACGTAAATGCACCCTTCTGCCCCATGGTCACCGCCACGTCGCTCTCCATCTCAGCCAAAGAGCGAACTGCATTCAGAAATCCTCCCTGTCCGTTTAAGACAGCCGCAATGACAGCCACAATTCCACCCAGCATAATGATTCCCTGGATGAAATCATTAATTGCCGTCGCCATATAGCCGCCAAGAATTACGTACGCACAGGTCAAAAGCGCCATCACGATAACACAGACCTCGTAAGGAATATCAAACGCCATCCCAAACAGACGGGACAATCCGTTATACACAGACGCCGTGTACGGAATCAGGAAAACAAAGGCAATGGCGGAGGCTGCAATTCTGAGTGCCTTGCTGTTATACCGTTTTCCAAAATAATCCGGCATTGTCGTTGCCGACAGGTAATTGCTCATGATTCTGGTACGCCTGCCCAGAACCACCCATGCCAGCAGAGAGCCAATCACCGCATTGCCAATCCCGATCCAGGTAGAGGCAAGGCCGTATTTGTAGCCAAACTGCCCGGCGTATCCGACAAACACAACCGCCGAAAAATAAGACGTTCCATAGGCAAATGCCGTCAGCCAGGGTCCCACGCTCCTGCCACCCAGCACGAAATCATCGACATTCGTCGCATGTCTCCGGGAATGCAATCCCACTCCAATCATCACCGCAAAAAACAAGACTAAAAAAATAATTTTTACTAACACGTTTCTCCTCCTTGTCCGGCAGCCGCCTGAAAAGCCTGCTTCATCAGCCTTTCCGCATTCTGCCCAAGTATTTTTTTTAAATCTTTATTTTCCATGGCAAGACCCCTTAGAAATTCCAGGGTTTCCTTCTGCCCGCTCCACGGGCTGTCCGTAGCAAACAAAATTTTGTCCGCGCCATGTTTTTTCAATATGCCAAGAAAAGTTTCGTCTTTGATATACCCGGCTGTAAACGCAGTGTCCAGATAGACGTCGCGCCCTGCCAGCTTCTCCTCAACTTCCTCCCACATATCAAAACTGCCATAGTGTGCCAGCACCAGATTCTTTGGTGCAACTTCGTCCAGAACCTTGCAGATCCGTTCTGGCGTACAGCGCACATCGTCCGGAAATCCTACATCGACCCCTGCATGGACGACGCTCACGAGCCCAAGCTCGGAGGCATAGTCCAGAATCCTCATGTATCTGATATCGTCAAAAAAAGTGTCCTGGTAGTCTGGATGGAGCTTTATCCCCAAAAGCCCCAGCTCCTTAATTGTGCGCAGCTCCTTTTTATAATCCGCAGAATCCGGATGGATGCCGCCAAACGACCACAGCCGCCTCTTCTCATTGCGGTATTTCTCATTTAACCGGGCGGCAAACTCATTGATCGTATGGAACTGTTCTGGTTTCGTGACCACTGGCAGGACAACCGACACGTCCACGCCGGATAATTCCATCGACTTCACAAGCCCTTCTTCCGTCCCGTCCCCATATGATTTGATATGTGCTTTCTGTTCCAGATACGCGATCGTCTTCGCCGCAATCTTCTCTGGAAAAATATGCGTATGAAAATCTACTATCATCTTATGAACCTCAATTATGTATTGCATTAACACTTTGCAGTAATAAAGTCTCCGCCGGATATAAAACAGCGGAACATACAGACTCCGCTGTCAAAAAGAAAAGCGATAGACGGGGCTCGAACCCGCGGTCTCGACCTTGGCAAGGTCGCGCGTTACCAACTACGCCACTATCGCATATGATGTGTTCCGTTGAACACAAATAGAATTATACTACAAGATAATTTCCTTGTCAAGAAAAAATTCTCTCTCATATTCTTCCCTTCTATCTCATATAGTAGACTAAATAGAAATTGAGGAGGAGTCCTGTGAGTTCAAAAACAAAAATCGTGGTTCTGCACCTGAAAGAACTGGTCTATACGGCAATCTTCGCCACACTGGGAATTCTTCTGATTATACTGCTGATCTTTATGTTCCTGCCGGATAGCAAAGATAAGGACACCAAAGAAACCGTCTCCTATACGGCCGGGGTATATACTTCCTCGATACAGCTCAATGACAATGCCATTGACGTCGAAGTTGTGGTAGATGATAATCACATTAACTCCATCAGCCTGGTAAATCTGGATGAGACTACCGCTGCCATGTACCCGCTTATGCAGCCGGCATTGGATAATTTAAGCCAACAAATCTATGAAAAGCAGTCAGTGGAAGACATCTCCTATGAAAACGACAACCAGTACACCTCCATGGTGCTGCTGAACGCCATTGAATCAGCGCTGGAAAAAGCAGCCGGAGAAGAAAAATGACACATTACATACCAGGGCAGCTCCCATATGGAATGCTGCCCTGCGTACTGGTTCCCTTACCTTCCGGTCGTTACGCTCCGGCTCTTCGACCATGCAGAGCAGAAATTCTTTTTCTTCACGGTCTTGTACGTCCGCACCCGGACATAATACTTCTTCCCAGGCTTTAAATTACGCACCGTAAGTTTCCCTGCTGATTTCTTCTTTATGGTTTTCGTCACGGTTGCCTTTCTGGCAAATTTTTTATTTGTGGAATACTGCACCTCGTAGCCCGTGACGTTTCGGCTCCGTTTCTTCCATTTCACCTGGAAACCTTCGCTTTGCGCTTTGACTTTTCCTGATATAGAAGTCCCCTCCGGGCAGATTTCAAACGTCCGAAAGATTACTCCTGCGTAATCTTCCTTCAGCAGGATGGTGGCTCGGGCGTTCCCGACCTGCGTGTTGCCCTCATAAGTGACTGTGTAATTGCATTTGTCTATGACCTTCCCGTCCGTGTCCTTTAACGTAATGGACGGTTTCTTCGGTTTCCCATTATATGTGTAGGAAGTATGGCTTAAAATTACCGCGCCTACATGGAATATCGCTTTGTTGGACCTCATATCGCCGCAGGCGACGCATTGCTCCATGCGGTTCCCATCAGTGAATCCCGTCGCCTTCGTGAGGAAAGTTTTGTAGTCATGGGCGGCTTTCCCGAACGTCTCCTGTTTCACCGCACCGCAGACATTGCAGCTATATTCCTTCTGCCCCATTTGCGTGCAACTCGGAGATTTTATGACTTTTCCGTTATCCCAGTCATGATTCCCTGTCGCTGGGATTTCCTGACCAGTTTCTACCTTAGCCCCACAGGCTTTGCAGTAGGTATCCCCGGTGTACCCCACGTCTGCACAGGTCGCAGCTCTTGCACCGCGCACTTCCGGACACCAGTTCACCATTGTTTCACCTTGGTATGCAATGCGGTAGTTCATCAATCTCTCCCGCTGCT
>CAJUOE010000222.1 GCA_910587895.1 uncultured Lachnospiraceae bacterium | reverse complement strand
TCATTGTATAATAAGGTTGTCGTATGAGATCACTTCTTTCGTGTATTTTGGTGTGCAAACTTATTATACACTTAAAGTGTCTCATACGGCATTTCTTTTAAAAAGTTGTAAAGTGGTGTGTACTTACCTAAGTTTGTTAAATAGATTCTTAACATAATGTTTACCACCTTTCTTTTTGGTGGCGGTTCTGCTATAATATAGAAGCAACCGCCGATTGTTGTTTGGTTGTGATAGAGCAAGGTCGAAAGTTGATCGCTTGCGCCTTGCTTTATCTTATGGTCTTATTATATCGCTAATTCTAGCGACATCCAATAGGCAATATCGCCAAAATTAGCGATATTTTTTTGTACATATTGTCGCTATTATTTGCGACATTCTTATGATATAATCTATCCACCAATACAAAGGAGGTCTTTACAATGTCAATCAGTTATAACAAATTATTAAAGCTATTCGATCAAAAAGGCGTTACATCATACACAATTACAAAAAAAGATAAGATTATAGGACAGGCTACATGGAAAAAGATTCACGAAAACGGGCATATAGACACTAGAACCATAGAAACCCTATGTAAATATTTAGATTGTCAGCCCGGCGATATAATGGAATATGTACCAGATGAGAACGAAACAGATCAAGAAAGTTAGTCCAGTACGGACTAGCTTTTTCTTTTGCACAGAATAGTATTAAAAATATTCCATATTAAATAATACTAAAATCATTGACTTTTCACCACTGATTTGATAGTATTATAGTATCAATTCTATTTATAAATATTTTTGCTACTATTTAGAAAGGATGGTATGATCTTATGTGTAAATATGGTTATGTACGTGTTAGCACCAAACAACAAAAGACACAAAGGCAAGTTGATAATATTAAATCTTTTGATTCAGATGCTATTATTTATGAAGAAAAGCAATCCGGCAAAGATATAGAAAATCGTGCGGTTTTTAGAAAGCTACTGGACAAAGTGAAATCAGGCGATACAATTATATTTGATGAAGTTTCAAGAATGAGTCGTAATGCTGAAGAAGGTTATAACCTTTATATGGAACTTATGGAAAAAGATATAACGCTTGTATTCCTGAAAGAACGTCACATTGACACAGACGAATACAAGCGCAGGACACAAAACCATATAGCAAGGGTATCATCCAGTAATGAAAAAATGGATAATCTGATAAATGGTATTCTTGATTTAGTGGCAGATTTTGAGCGTGAAAACCTAAAGGACAATATCCGACTTGCATTTGCACAAGCGGAACACGAAAGACAATTCCTTATAAATCGTGTAACTGAAGGAAAAGCCAAAAGTGAAAAGCCACAAGGTAGACCAGAAGGAAGTTGTAATATAAAGACCGATAAAGCGGATCATATAAAAAAGATTATCCGCGAACAATCTAAAGATTTTGATGGTAAATTTTCAGATGCTAAAATCATGAGAGAATATCTCCCCTCTACCGCAAGAAATACCTACTACAAATACAAACGTGAACTAAAAGAAGCATAGACCATATTACCATAAACAGATTAAGGCACTCATAGAAATATGGGTGTCTTTTTTTGTATGCTCTGCAAAGGGGATAATTTACGAACACTTTCCAGTTGCCTGTTGTCCATTATGGGGATTTGGTAGATATGGGGGATTTTCCGATAAATCAATAGGGTATTTTTCAAGTGTCCAGATTGAACACTTGAATTTTTACACAATTTTTCATCCAATTTCTAAATGTCAAAAATGGGGATAAATTTTGATTAGTCTATACTAACTATTTCCACAAAGTTTACACCCCTCCCCACCCTCCAACAATCCCAACTCCCACCTATCCCAAATGGGGTAAAATCCCACACAAATTCAATCATTTCCAAGTGTCCGTCAAGCGCAAACTTCTGTTTTTCTATCGAAAACACCCCATTCTAAAATCAGCAATCATTCCTATTTTTGATATACGAAAATACGAAAATGGGGATAATTATATAGCAATATCCGACACAATATGATAAAATATCCTTAGTCAGTATAGACAGTATGGGGATAGTTCCTCGGTTGCCCTTTTCGGAAACGGAAAGGGGGTTCTATGGACACGTTAGAAGTTTTGACACTGCTATTAGTGGTATTCGCCGCTTTAGCTTACATAGATAATCACAACAACCGTAAATAGACAGAAAAAAGCTATCCTCTACTCGCCATAGGGGATAGCTTACATTGTGTTACTTATTGTTTCGCAACAAGTTTCCGTCTGGGGTAATGGGGACGTTCCAAAATCTCCGTTACCTTCTATACTGATTATAAACTATCCACTGTTGGTTTTCAAGTGGCAGTTTAGGAAATGGGGATGTTTCGACATCCCTATTTTTTATAATCCAATCTTACACCGATGGGGTTTTTACGTCAACATTTTCTTTCGATTCCCCACCATCACCAGAGGGGATATTATCTCCGCTACCATTCCCTTGTAATTCATCCGCATTTTTCACCTGTTCCATTTCTTCATCTTCTTCAGCCTTAATCCGTTCCAATTCCAATGCGGTATTAGGGGTATGCTTGCTATTCTCAATAATCGTCTGCTTAGAGATAGCACCCATATTACGCTGCCATAACATTTCCTTCATAGCGGATTCTGTATCTACTGGTCTGTTCACATTAAAACTGCAATCCAAAGTATCAAACAACTCATCCTTTATAGGGGTTCCCTGTAATGCCAATAACTTTCTCATATATTCCCATCTGACCGCAAATCCTTCTTTCAGTGCAAACATATTCTGTCTTGCTACATTGTCAGTAGAGTTAAACAGCATGGAAAGTGAAACTTCTGATACGTTCGCCACATTTGACTGACCAAGCACTGAAGCCGGGACACAGGCAATACCATAGAACTGCATAAGGAGTGAATCAAGTTCCTGTTTGATATTAGCATGATCCATAGTGACAGTTGCATACTTAAAATCACCCTCCGCTAACTGGACACACGCACCCACCATATTACTATCAATCATTTCATCTACTGTTGATAATCCAGTCAGAACACCGATGGGGTTCATTGAGAGATTTGAAACCGCATCATCAAGTTTTGATAATAAATTCTCTACTTGATCGATTATGGGGATAAGGTCATTAATAAAAGGTTCCCCAAACTGTGTATATGCAGACGGAACCATAGATTTGTAATGAATGGGTAAGCCTGTAAGATTTTTATGTGTATCAACTAATTCATTATCAACATACGTTTCCACCTTATCAGGATAATAAATCGTATGGTATTCTGCACCACTGTCTTTATCTCTCCAATATTCAATGAACGCATAATAATTTCCCTTATCATCATAACAGGGGTAACATTCATCATTGATAAATACTTTGGATTTAATCTTATCATCCTGTAAATATATGTATTCCCACGCATTACCATATTTTAAAAGCTGAGTCGTGATTTCATAATCCTGCTTTGTGAACTGCCCTTTGCGGTATACACGTTCAATAAGTTCTACCAATCCCTTATCGCCCGTAAAGGAAATGGGGTTCCCGACTGTATAACTGGTATGAAAATTTATAATGGTTTTTACAGTCTGCAAGATGATTTTGGCAGTCTGAAATTCTTTATCTTTAAAATTGAAATTTGGTCTTTGCAACACTTTATGTTCCCGTAGCAAATAACTGTCAATATCCGATACCATATTGATTCTCTGCATATGTTCTGTTTTACGGATTTCATCCTGATACCAAGTTAAATCTGATCTATTCTGCATTATCTTATATTCCTTTCGTCTGTCTCTATGAAATAATCTTGAAAAGGGGTTCTTCATTGTACTCTCCTTCCATGCCAAACGCACCGTACAAGCCTTATCCCGTCTGGAAGGGGTTTATGCTTATCAATCGCCTGTACAGCTTTATTTGTCAGAAATTCTTTATCGTCATGGGGTAAAAGTTCATTGTCATACTCAAAGAAGTATTCTTTTACCGCATTTCCGATATGAAAAGTGGAGCCGCCATTGTTGACGTACTCCACCATTCCAGACATGATTATGTTTCTATATTCTTCATACTGCATCTTCTTCTAAATCCTTTTCTACATAATTATCTAATCTTGCCTTTTTATTTACTCCTGTAAAACATCTGATAGGCAGTTCTACAGGATTAACGGCAGCTTTGTATTTCTCCTGCCATTCATCACCCGGAAAATAAAAGTGTGTTGAACCATGCGAATAATTACATACTGCCCTGACTTCCGGGAATCCACCGTCACTCTCTCCGACTACAAGATAATATCCGTCCTGCATAAAATTGTCCTGTAAGAATTTCCGAATAGTACCCTCACAATCCTTATCGAACTCAAAAGATTCCATTCGACATAATTTCTGTATTGCCGGAGCCTTAAACTCACTGTCTGTCTCAATATTTACCATTCTAATTAATTCAACTTCATACCACATAATTTGTTTATCCTTTCTTCAATGGTCTGCCATAATGTACACGGTTGATCATAGCGACAATCGCAAGTGCCATAGCCATAACACAATCGTCATGCCCTGAGATAGCACACATCTTACCGTCTACCGACTGGAATAATTTCATTTCTTTTAACAGTTCTTTGGAATTGACGCACATACCGCCTGTTTCAAATAATTCAACGAAACTGTTTATCATCTTAGGTTTACTGCTCTGTGAGGTTTCCCATCCCCACTTCCTGACCGTCTTACCCTTTGCATCAAAAGATTTATAACGCATCATGTTCACATATTTGTAAGTGTCCCTTATCTTCTCAATAATGGTGATTCCTGCGCTTGCACGTTCAATACATAGGAGCGCATTATTATAGTACAATGCCATTTCATGTAAGATTTCAGAGAAGATGTACGGCTTTATGCGGTTAGTCCTAAATTCCGCGCATTGGAACCCGTCCGAATCCAATACTTCAATCACGGAATAATCGTGATCTCCTGCCAAGCCCTCCGCGCCGTCACAACCGATATAGTAACGTTCTCCGCCGACAGGATATTTCCATATTTTCAAATACTGCTTATTCTGTTTTAATATAGGGGATATGTTTTTAGGAATCTGTAAGACTTTTGCATACTTATCAATATTGATAAGCCTTTCATGAATACACTTGATATCAAAGATATTAGCACCATCAGAATTGAGGAATGCTTCTGTAGGTGTTGACGGGAACTCCTGCATAAATGCCTCTTTACCTCTAAGTAAAATCTTTATCCTACGCCACATAAGCATTTGTAATGTCGTACCTTTTTCATATAACCATTGTTCTTCTTCGTCTAGTTCTTCTTCTGTCAGATATTTTCCATTTCTCGCAATATACATTTCTGAAAATTCTTTATATTCATCAGTAAACATTCTACGGTCTTTATACCAAGGGAAAAAGAATGGTTTATAGACATTTTCTTTTGCTACTGCCGCTTGCCATTCATCATGGAAAAAATTCAGTCCTTTCGCTGTAGATTCCTGGATGATACATCCCCCAGGAGCTAAAGCCTGTTCGATCGCTATAAGCTGTGATTCAAGATGTTCATTCATCAAACCTACTTCTGACATATGGCAAAATGCAAGCGTTGATCCTCTTGCCTTGTCACGGGTACCGCAAATAGCGACAACAATTTTTGAACCATTTTCAAAAGCTAATGATGTCCTATTATTCGCTGTTTCTTTTAGCTTTACAAAATCAGGGAGATTATCATAAATCCCTCTTAACTTACCAAAGACTTCCCTACAACTATCATCACAATATGACATCATCAAACATGTTATATTTGGTCTTGTAAGCGCAAGCCATAAGGAGTAACAGTTTGCTACCGTTGAAATCCCAAGCTGTCTGCTTTTTAACACAATATTGTATTTTTGTTTATGTTTTATTAACCATCTTTGTTCTGGAGTCAGTTTCATTTTTACAACCCTACCAGTCTTATCAGGAACAGAAACAAATGTTTCCATCCATAAGATAGGGTCTTTTGCGATTATTTCCAGTTTTTCTTTGTCTGTCATACTTCACCTTCCTTCTAACTGAAAATAAAAAGGTGCCAATCTGGCACGTTTATTCCTCAAAAGAGAAATCATCTTCCTCTTCATCATCACTATTCAGATTTACATTGTGGAGAACTTTCAACAATTCTGCTTCTTTTGTATCGGATAAATATTTATCTCCAAACTCTAACACGGCTTTAAATGCCTGTACGTCACCCGTAGCCGCCTTTTTACAAAACTCATCGTATAAATCAAACATCTTTTGCGCGTGTTGTCGGCTTCTTAGCCACTTGACCGCCTTTTGTACATTCTCTTCCATGAGATAATTCTCACAGATACGCTGATCCGGCTTGATACACTCATATGCCGCTGTCAAATCCTCAAATGTTTTAATCGGGTTCTCCAATGTGTTCTTTGGCAACAGGTCAGGCGCATACTTCCACAATATGTAATAGACTTTCCCGTCAGTCTTTACCATATCTTTTAATGACATAAGAACACTTTTTTCCTGTGAAGTGCCACGCCTGCCATAATCATTTAATTCACTATTTGATTTATCTGCTTTCGGTTTTCTTCCCATTGATTCCACCTCTTTCTACATCCTTACTGAAAAACCTTTACTCTTTAGATATTCTAATGCTAATCTTAAAAGTTCCCCATTATCTATCGTCTCACGCATAGTGTCATCCCACACATGCGGCTTATGGTCTACTTCTATGCCGCCATGGAGACCTTCATTGCTCCACTTTGCTACCTGATAGCCAGATACCTCTCGATAGCTGTTCAGAGAATCATAATCAATATACACACTTGCCCGGACACCGCCTTTATATGGCTGTGCATCTATTTTCACTGCTGAAAAGAGGAAATCTTTTGTCCTCTGGTAGCTTGACGGCTCATATCCTGCATAGTAGTCTAACAGGAAATAATTCAGCGTTTCATATACCCTCTCTGCCATTTTGTCTACCATACCCTTCATTACTGGCTGTAATGCTTTGTTAAGTTCTTTCATGTTTTTTACGTGTATTGCCATTATGCCTTATCCTTTCTGATTATATTTGAACATAAAAATAGACGCACATACTCATATTTCTATAAGGATGTACGCCTATGCAAACATTCAAATATTCTTTTAACACTTCATTCCTTCCAAACAAGTGAATAAACAAGCAAACTTTTCATGAATGAATTTGGTAAAATTTCTTACCAAAATCCGTACCAAATATCTACCAAAATTGCCGTGATATTTTGTGATAACTTACGATAGTTTATGATACCCTTTTAACATTCACAAAACACGCTGTAATACCCAATTTTCCCATGTTTTCAAGGAATTTTGATTGGAAACTTTTCTTCTTAGTTTCCATTCATCTGCTTCGCCACTTCCTCCGCGAAGTTCTCCTCCTTCTTCTCCAGACCCTCTCCGGTCTCGAAACGGACGAATCTCTTAACGGAAAGGTTCGCGCCGTTCTCCTTCGCCACCTGCTCCAGATACTTCGCAACGCTCTGCTTGCCATCCTCAGCCTTCACATAGATCTGCTCTAAGAGGCATACCTCTTTCAGTTCCTTGTTCAGACGACCGTTTACCGCACCCTCGATTACCTTCTCGGGTTTGCCTTCCATCTTGGGATCGTTCTTGATCTGCTCCGCGATGATCTCCTTCTCGTGCGCCTTGAACTCCTCGGAAACCTCGTCGGTGGACACATACTTCGGATAGAGAGCCGCCACCTGCATCGCGATGTTCGTGAGGGCTTCTTTCACTGCGTCGTTCACTACATCCGTAGCCGCCTCGACGATAACGCCGATTCTACCGCCGCCGTGCACATAGGTCACCGCGCAGCCGTCCGCCGCAACCACCTTCTCAAATCTTCTGATGCTTAAGTTCTCGCCGATCACTGCAACCTTGTCCACCAGCGCATCCTTCACGGTCTTGGACTCATCCAGATGCCATTTCTCACTTAAGAAAGCGTCCATGTCAGCCGCGTCAGACTCAACCGCCTGCTTTGCGACAGCCTCCACATACGCCTGGAAGTCTGCGTTCTTCGCTACGAAATCGGTCTCGGAGTTTACCTCCACAACCGCCGCCGTCTTCTCATCCTTCACCGCCACACGACAAAGACCCTCGGCTGCGATTCTGCCAGCCTTCTTCTCCGCCTTCGCCTGTCCGTTCTTTCTCAAATATTCTACCGCCGCATCCATGTTGCCGTCGGTCTCGTTCAGAGCCTTCTTGCAGTCCATCATGCCCGCGCCGGTCATCTCTCTCAACTCTTTTACCATTGCCGCTGTAATAGCCATCTATTTTCCCTCCTGAATTATCATCTATAACTTTACCCTTCGGCCCGCGTCTTCGCAAAACCGCATCTTCCGGATTACGCCTCGTCGGCTTCCCCTACCTTTTCCGCCTCAGCTTCTGCCGCATAACTGTCCGCTTCCGCGCCCTGGTTCGCCTCAACGACCGCGTCAGCCATCTTGGATACGATCAGCTTCACCGCACGGATCGCATCGTCGTTGCCGGGAATGATATAGTCAAGCTCCTCGGGATCACAGTTGGTATCGCCGATACCGATCAGCGTAATGCCCAGCGTATGAGCCTCCTGCACGCAGATTCTCTCCTTCTTGGGATCTACCACAAAGATACAGTCGGGTATTCTGGTCATCTCCTTGATGCCGCCCAGATTCTTCTCCAGCTTCTCCCACTCTTTCTTGATCTTGATGACTTCCTTCTTCGGCAGTACCTCAAAGGTGCCGTCCTCGGACATTCTCTCGATCGCTTTTAATCTCTCTACTCTGGACTGGATTGTCTTGAAGTTGGTGAGCATACCGCCAAGCCATCTCTCATTTACATAGTACATACCGCAGCGCTCAGCTTCCGTCTTCACCGCATCCTGCGCCTGCTTCTTCGTTCCTACGAAAAGGATCGTGCCGCCCTGCGCCACCACGTCAAATACCGCTCTGTAAGCCTCGTCAACCTTGCCCACAGACTTCTGCAGGTCGATGATGTGGATACCGTTTCTCTCCGTGAAGATATAGGGAGCCATCTTAGGATTCCATCTTCTCGTCTGATGTCCGAAATGAACACCCGCTTCCAGTAACTGCTTCATTGAAATAACGCTCATAGTTCTTCTACCTCCGTTTGGTTGTCTGCCATATACCTTGCGCCTCCCTGCCACCACAATCGAGTTCTGCTCGCCGCGCGGCCCGTATGCTGTGAAACAGCAAACTTCCATATGCGGGCCTGCACATAAAAAGGGCACCGGCATGGGCTGGGTATATGTGATTAATTGGATTTCGTGCGTTTCGCGCACACTTAGATACTATAACACAAAAGAATCCCCCTTACAAGGGGGATTCCCGAAAATTTTACCATATATGTAACCATTCAATCTTTACGTATTCGCACACACTTGGCCGCATATGCAAAGTCCTGAGCTGAACTGTTACCCGTATTTATCCGCTTAATTGTGGAACATATCCACGATATTCTTCAGCTTCACCACATTCTCCGAGTTGGTCTCCATCAGCTCCGCATTGCCCTCCACAAGCTGGGATACGTCCAGCGTCTTCTGCGCTATATTGCTAATATTGTTGGCAGCATCACTCACTGTCAAGGTGATGTTGTTGACCGAATCCGCGATCTCCACGATCGCCGAAAGCAGGGTTTCCACCTCAACGCCGATGGCCTTCATATTTTCCTCGAAATCGGAGGCATCCTGCGTATATTTCTCCGCAACGCCCATAAAGTCGCTGTAATCCTTAAGCACTGTCCCCTCCAGGAAGGAAAGAATCTCTTGCAGGCAGGACTCCATATTCTCAACCGCCTGATTCACCTCCGTGGTGATGCCGTTGATATTGCTCACCGTGGAGGACGTCTGGGATGCCAGCCCGCCGATCTCATCTGCAACCACAGCAAAACCTCTTCCGGCCTCACCCGCTCTCGCCGCCTCGATAGACGCATTCAATGCAAGCAGGTTCGTCTGCCCGGAAATATCCAGAATGGACTGGGTGAGCTGGTTAATCTTCTCCACTGCCCGCGCCTGCTCCATAGCCGCCGCACTCTTCTCCTGCACGCCCCGGTACATCTGCGTTGTCTTATTCTGCGCCTCTCCCGTCGTATTTTTCAGATCGCCGGCGCGCTGCTTGCTCTCTAAGGACGCCCGCTCACCCTCTCTGGAATTGTCCCTGATCACCTGCGCGCGTTCTCTGATCTGGCTCACGGTATTGTTCACGGTCTCCATAGCCGCCGCCGTCTCCTGCATAGCCGCCGCAAGGCCCTGCGTCGTCTCCGTGTTCTCTCCGCTCATGCCCTTCACCCGCTCCGTGGTGTCGGAAAGCTTCTCCAGCGTGTCATCCAGATCCGAGTAGGTTGTCTTGATATCCAGCACCATGGCGCGAAGGCTTGCCCGCATTTCCCTGAGGGAATTTGCCATGCTGCCGCTCTCATCCTGCCGCTTGCAGAGCTTGTCGCTGTTCTCGTTCTTCGCGAAATCAAACTGCGCCGTCTTAGATACGATATCGTTGATCTGGGTGATCGGCCTGGTAATCACCAGCCCCATAAGCACGCCGATCACTACTGAGATCGCCACCGCGATCAGCATACCCACCACGATCAACATGGTGATGCGGCTTGCCGCGCTCTTCATCTCAGACTCCGGCGCCGTCAACACATACTTCATGCCGTTGGTGAGTGTTCTATAACACATGTCTTTTAATTCACCCTGGTAGGTGTAATTAACCGGCAGTCCCTCCTTCGACGGATCCGCCAGCGCACCGGCCATCACACCGGACTCGTCAACCTGTGAAACCGCGGTTCCGGCCTCGATTGTTTTATGGTAAGCGATATTGCCATTGGCATCAGCCAGAAAAGCGGAGCCTGTCTCAAACACCGTCGCATTCTCCACGGTGGACGTAAACTTATCAAAGGCAATGTCCATACCGATAATGCCGATGGATTCCCCGTCAATGACAATGGGGATGACATAGGACACCATATAGACGTTGATGTTGGAATTTAAATAAGGATCCATCCAGGTCGGCTTCCCGTTCTTTACGGGTATGTAATACCAGCCCACATGCTCCAGATCATCAGGAGAATACATGGAGAAATCCGTGGGGACAAGCGCTTCAAAATTTTCTGCGTCGCTGCTCCGGCTCCAAAACACGCCGCTGTCCGGCTCCGTAAACTCCGGATTATAGCGGATATATGCCGTCAGCGCACCCTCCGTATTGCCGCCGATCTCATAAAGCATCTGATCCATGATGACATTGAAGGCATCCACATAAGCCTTATCGGTCTTAAACGCCTGCACATCCGTAAGCTGCTGCAGCGCAACATTATATGCCGTGTTGACAGACTGCTCTACCCTGCTCATCTGCGCGTTGAGCAGCTCTGCCTGATTGGTACATGCATACTGCATTTCCTTCTGGGAATCCTGATACACGGTTTTTCTGGAATTTATGATACTGACCCCGCCGCAAATGAGGGATGTCAAAAGGGTGCATACAATCACCGCCGCCAAAATTCTTGCCTTAATTGATCTCATAATGTCTCTCCTTTTTGTTCTAATGTCTGACTCATCTACGGAAAATGCCTCTTTTCAGGCATTCTCTTACGTGAGACTTAGAACTTCCAAGTCAGCTTTGCTGACTTTGCGATGCAGTCTCTGCCGCTGCGCGCCGGAAGTTCTTCTCACGTTATTGCTGTCCCGTCACAATTCTCGCAATCTGCTCGTCACCGGCATCCGACGGAATGGTAAATATTCCGGGTCTGAGTTTTTTGTCATAACCGTTCGCGCATAAAAAACTGTCGTAAGCGTCCGCAGAGTCCACAACGCCTGCCTCCGCCAACTTTCTCGCCACCGTATAGGAACCGTCGCCGCTTGCAATGGTCACTGTTTTTGTCCCGCCCGCCGGCTTCGTACTCGTCCCCGGGACGTCCTCATCCTGCTTTGTCATCTCGTTGGTGTCTGCGGAAGGCTTCTTTTCCGTCGGCTTCCGGCCTGCATTCTCCGCCGCGTCAGGCTCCCCTGACTCCGCCGCAGTCGCCCTGTCCTCCTTCTCCTGCAGAGACTCCGGCGTACCCGCCACAGGCGTCTCCGCATCCGGCACCGGTACCGGCTTCTTCTCTTCTTCCTTCTGCGCCGCCACCGCCACATCCTTTTTTACGGGATCATCCTTCTTCACGGCGTTTTCTTTCTGCACAGGCGCCTCATTCCCCGCCTGTCCGTCCTCCGTGTTCTCTTCGCCGGAAGCCTCCAACAACGTGGAATCCTCAATCATGCCGAGCTGTTTCGCGCGGGCAATAATCTCGTCGTCCGTCATTTTTTCTTTTTTCCCGCCGCCTGACAAGGCAATCCCCATAATAACAGCCGTTACGATAATTCCCAGGCCGAGTCCGCGGAAATAGTATTTTTTCTCCATGCTACATGCCCTCAAACAGATCTATTACCAATTTCACCTCGCCAAGACCGAGGCCAAGCTCCTTGGCTATCGCCATATTAGACTTGCCCGCCTTGTGAAGCTCCAAAATTCTCTCATTACTATTACGCCCGTTATCTTTCCCTTGTGCAAAGCGGATATCCACGCCGTGCGGTTCCTCCGGCACGGACGCAGCCCCTGTCTCCCTGCCGCCAAGCTCTCTGCCGCTGAAATCTCTTCTGCCCGTCGGCTCCTTATTTCCGAAAATCCCCATCTCCGCAAAGGCCGCGCTGGCGGAAAGCTCCGGCTCGGCCACATAATCCGCTTCGGGCTCATGGATGATTTCCACGCGCCTGGGTCTGATCGGTTGAAAATCGTCCTTCTCCGCAACGGGCTCCTCCGACTCCTCAACGGCTGACATATCCCCCGTCTCCTGCCCATAGAACGTTTCTTCCTCCTCCACGGCCGGAAATGCCCGCATGTCCTGCTTTTCTTCCACGGCGGGCAGTCCTCCGCCTGTCTGTATCTCCTCCGCAGCCGGGAATACCCGGGCTGCCTGCACTTCCTCCACTATCTCCGGCGAATAAGTCCCCGCACTGTGGATTGACCACAGATCCGTGCGGGTATCCTCCACCGCGCCCATCACGGACTGTACCGCTTCCTGCACTGCCTCCTGCGCTTCTCTGGCTGCGCTTTCCGCGTGGCGGATCCGCGCAAGCGCGCCTTCCGCCGCCTCCTCAGCCGCCTTTGCCTTCTTCGCGGTCTCTCCGGCTGTGATTTCCGCATCGCGCACCGTCTGCCTGATCTCCTCCGTAACCTGATTCGCCTGCCCGATATCCGCAAGCAGCGTCTCGTGCTTATCGTTAAGCATATCGTAGAGGAAGGTCACTTCTTTATGGTTTTTATTGATTTCCTCCAATACGGTGTCCGAATACTCGTTGACAGCCATAATTTTTTCATTGGCCACGCGCTCCATAGCGCGCTCCGTCTTCTCTATGGAATAGCCGATGGTCTCGTCCACAATATCGGAAACCTTTTCTCTGACTGTTTCCGTCTCCCCTTCCACCAGTTTCCTGATCTCGGCCTCGCTGATTAACTGTACTTCCTCATCCGCGTCCTTCTTTCCTGCCGGCAGAAAATATCCCAAAAGGAATATCCCTGCCCCGATGATAATCAGAACGATCTCAATTACGCTCATGCTTCTCCCTTTCGTAGTCCGGCTTTCCGCTTCCAGACGCTACCCCTGAATGTCAAAGGTACTCACGCCCTTTAACAGCACTTTGCCGTCAGGATCCTTTTTCGCCTTTTTCCTGCTCCGGCCTCCGTCACCGTGATATTCATTACTCCCCTTTTCCTTGGCGTCGAATTTTTTCTGACGGTTTTCCGGCCTGTTTTTTTCGTTGACCCTCTGCGTCTGCTTTTCCACCTGTTTTGTCATCTGCTGACCGAAATTAGTCTGATCCACCAGCCCCTTCGTGTCCTCATTGTGCTTGACAGTGGTAAAATCCTGCGCCCTCGTGATTTGTCCCTGCATCTCCACAAAGCCTATCGCCATAGCTACCTCTTTCCGGAGCATTCCTGCGTCATGGGGGCACTGCTTTGCTGACGCAAAGCCGCAAATCACCAATTTGCGTCTGCCATCACAGACTTTGCAAAGGAGCATTGCAAAGTCGCGATTGAAAAATCAGCGCATCAGCGTGATTTTTCAATCTACTCCCCCTTCTGTCTTCCCTTCACGCGGAGAATGCCGCATTTCAGGCATTCTCCTGTGCGAGACTTATATCTTCCAAGGCAGCTATGCTGCCTTGGCAAAATCAGCCTCTGCTGTGAGCGGCTAGAAGTTCTTCTCGCACGTTAGAACGGCGCCATCTTCACATCTCCGCGCTCTCTGATGAAACGACAGTAGTGCGTAGTCTTTGACACCACCATGGACACGTCTCCGATGCTGCTTATAACG
>CAJUOE010000221.1 GCA_910587895.1 uncultured Lachnospiraceae bacterium | reverse complement strand
GATCTGTTTAAGGATAAGATAAAGAAGGAGGAGTTTGTATTTCTTCCGAGACATACCAGCTGGGAAGGTGCGGTACTGACCGGAGGAAGATGCCTGCAACGCCCTGAACGTATCCCTGAGGGAAACCAAGGACGGGGTCACCTCCCTGCGCGACCCGATGGCAATCCTCCACGACCTTGCAGCGGAATATTCCAGGCTGGATTCCGGCGACGCCAGGAAAGCCAACTTATTGGACTCCGTGGGCGGAGGCCCCGAAGCGGACGCCTTCCAGGCAATCCTTGAGAACTACAGCCTGTATGAGGAAATGCTCCAGGATTACGCAAACGGCAGCGGCTCCATCGCAGAAGGGAATGAAAAGATTGCCGGCTCATGGGAAGGTTCCATGAACCGCCTGTCCAATACCTGGACGGACACCGTCGGCAACTTTGCCAATTCCGATGCCATAATTGCCGCCATCAATGGACTGAACAGCCTCCTCTCAGTTGTGAACATGGTCACGGACAAGCTTGGTTCCTTTGGCTCAATCGGGCTTGGGGCCGGGCTGTTCGCCTCCATGAAAAACTTCGGTAGGCCTAAAATGTCTGGCCTTTTTATTGTTGAAATATGCCGAAAATGACATGTGTTCTCCGGGATACCGGAGTTTTCATGCCATTGTCCGTGAGATACACGGACATAAACGAAGCCTCAATATACGGGAAAATGGGTACAACGGTTGCGTAACGGCAACGCATCACTACACTCCTTCCATGGCGACATGGTCTGGATCGTAACAACGTGACGCTCCCACCATCCGTAGGGACAGTTCTCCCTGAGAAAAGCCCTCACTGTAGCGACAACAGGCGGTAAGTGGCAGATGAAACGCTGTCATTTATAATATGCGCTCGGTACTAGCCGCCTGTCTGGCGGCCAAACCAGACAAGGAGTTCTCCTAGCCGTATGTGGAAGAAACGGAGAAACATTTTTATAAAATAAAAAGACAGATGCAAGAACTAAAATCATATATCTTGTTCTTCCCAATCCCCATCACTACCGCTAAATAGCTAATGCATGATTTTAATTCCTACCACATGGTTCCACAATTATTGCATTTATGCGTCTTCCCAATTTTACTGCTGGCAAAACCAACCAACTCAAATGATATTGCCCTGCTTATCAGCCCAACCTTAGAAATATTGCTGCTTCCGCAACTTGGGCATTTAGGGCGGCGAGAGCGTTCTTCCAATACCGCTCTGCCATGATCCATTTTTGCCTTGAAACTCTCATATGACTCTGCATATTTTTCCTCTTTATATTCTCTGTCTTCAAAGAGGAGTGGATCAAATTCCGGCAAATTTTTTATAAATTCTTCTCTTATTACAGGCTCCCGCTCATGAAATTCTTCATCCGTAAGTATCTCATCTTCCTGAATGTATTTTTCAGGCATAGGAAATACAATGCTGCCACAATACGCACATTTCTCCTCTGTTTCAGCATCATAACCATAAATGATATCACCACATTTTCTACAATATTTATACATTTAACACCATTCCTTTTTGTTTTTATAATACCATAAATTTTCTAATATAACAAGCATCGCCACAATGCTTTTATGGTTCTCCACAGACCATATAATGTAATATTTCACATATCACAGGCTCTATATAGTACGATATTCAAAACATACAAAACAGATTTAGATGGTATTACTCATCAATTAGGATTCAGCAAAAGAAACTTTGCAGAGTGGGGAGGAGAAGTATCAAGAGTTTTTAAAGAATCGGAAGGTTTGGGCGATAAGTTTAAAAATACCTTGTACGCCATGTTTAGCGCCCAATCTAAAGAAGGTATTGGTTTGTTAAAAAACAACTCCGGAGATATCGTTTCAAAAGAAAATATTGATTCCTATATCCCTAAACTTGATACCAAATCAGCAAGAAAAAAGTTAAAAAAACTTCAAGATATACAGACTGAAATAAACGCAACTATGGGTTCGTGGGATGATCATGAAAATCTCTTCAAAAATGGTCAAGAATATCTTTTAAACTATGCAAAACAAAATGACGTATTAGCATCTTCCGTCGATGATGTAAAAAAAGCTAACATAGAAGCCCGAACCTCCGCCATCGCCCAGAATGAATCCCTCAAGGCACAGACGCTTTCAGCCAGGGCAGGCAGCGTGGCATTCAGCGCCCTGGCAACTGCTGGAAACATGCTTGCCTCATGGGCAATCGGTGAGGCAATCAATTTAATCTATAGCTGTGCAACTGCATCTGACAGGTTGCTGGAAGACGCAAGTGAATTAGGCAGCCAGTTCTCTTCTACCAAGTCAGATATCAACGGTTATAAGGCTGAAATTGATAATTTGTATAAAATCATCAATGACAATTCCTCTTCTTACGAAGAAACTTATAATGCACGGCAGGAGCTCCTGTCTTTGCAGGACGAGATGATTGCGAAATTTGGAAGCGAGGCTGAGGCTGCCAAATTAGTCACAGATGCCATCAACGGTCAGACAGGCGCCCTGGATACCCTCACGGAGCGAGAATGGCAGGAGGCCAAAAATGCATTCAAATCAGGTTCTGGAAAAAGCTGGACAGAAAAAGCCGGCGACTCCTGGTCTAACTTTTGGAGCGGAAGCACGGATAACTTTGACAGAATGAAGAAAGAGATGGAAAATGCAAAAGTTACTTTTTTCATTGATCAAAAATTTGATAAATATGGAGAATTTAAAAAAAGGTTGAAGGATCTATTCGGGGCAGAAACAAACTCATCCAACTCTCAACGCCACCAATTTGAAGGCGGACTAGCTGCACAGCCCCCTACAGACTTTACACTGTCTGGCAGTTTAAACGAGGTTTACGATAAGCTGCTTAACATCCAGTCCCTTGCCAAGAATATGGGGATAGATGAAACTTTCCTAAATGACCTGTCAGAACAAACTGCCAAAACAAAAGAAAAACTTGACGGCTACAACGAACTATACAGCCAAAGCGTGCTATACGATGAAATTTATCCCAATGAAGATTATAAGAAATCTTTCGATGAGATCAAAAGGGAGCATCAAAAATTCCAGAACATATATGCCAGCGGTGATGAATCTGCAATTGCTGATGCAAGGCAATCTTATGCAGAAACGGTACAAAATGCTATTGCCGGGATTGAAGACCAAAGCGTTATAGATTATTTCAATAATATGTACCCTGAACTGAGGGAATCTGTCGGCAGCTGGGAATTCGAGGTGAAATTTAAAACAGCTTTAAGCGATGACAGCGACAACTTTGAAAATGATGTCAAAGATGCCGTCAATAGTTTCAATACCTCGGAAGAAATACTTAATTTTGATTCCAAGAATGCAACAGGGGATCAAATTGACGATTATACGGAACTTCAACTTATTGCTGATAAATACAACCTTACGCTTGAAGAACTAATCAATAAGATGATTGAAATGGGATTGGTCGCATCTCAGTCTAAAGAGGATTTATTAAACAGGCTTCTCCCTGATAAAAGTTCAACTGCAGGAGCAGGGAACTTATTCCAGGATTCGCTGAACCAGATAAATGTTGCTACCCTCACAGACTGGGTTAATTCCCTGTCACAGGAAGACACCCTGCTTGCCAACTCAGAAGAGTTTGAAGCAGCATTGGAATCCCAGAAGGAAAAGTTAAATGGCGCAGCCTTATCCATAGACAACTATAATGCAGCATTAGAAAAAATAAAGTCCCAAAAAAACGGAGAAGAGCAAATCAACTCTCCCCTTCCATTCCGCCAAGCCTGGAACTCCCTCGACACAACCGAAAACGAATCCCTGAACAGCATGAAAGGAAACCTCCTGACCCTTGCAGGAACCGGGCAACTGACCAGCGATACTTTCAATGAGACGGAAGGCTCAAGCACCTTCCTGTCCATGCTTGGCATTGAGCCGGACGACAACGAGAAAATTGAGGCTCTGATATTGCAAATCAACGAGCTCAAGTCATCTTCCGAACAGCTCTCTTCCATGAAAAATGGAATTTCCGATCTTTCCGATAACCTATCTTACAGAGAGGAAAATCCCGGCGAGGCAATAAGTTCAGATGTTCTCGCCGGCATGGACAGCGGGCTGAAAGAACAGACAGCAGAATGGGAACAATATCAGTCAGTGCTTGGCAATGCTGGCTCTTCCATGGACGAAGTGCGGGAGGCAACAAACAAGCTTGCGTCTGCATACATCAACAGCAACAACTTCCTCGCAAACTTGACTGAGGCAAATAAAGACTACTATGTCAGCCAGCTTGAAGCAATGGACGTGGAAAATGCTGAAGCATTCGTACAAGATGAGTTATGCCGAAAATACGACCAGGCCCGCCTAATGGAAGAGGCAGAAAATATTGCTGAAAATGACCTGCTAAACACAAAATATGGGATCACGGATGCCACATTCAACCAAATAGACCTCCTCTTGCAGGAACAGGGCGCAACAGATGGCGTGAGAAACTCCATTTTAGCCGCAATTGAGGCAATGAGGATATTTAAGTCAAGCGATCTTGGCGTTTCCGAGAAAATAACCGCCATGGAATCTCTGATAGCAACAACGTGCGGACTGGACGCTGCAATCGACTTTGCCAACAAAACAGGGGGATATGATGACAAGGGAAACAAACTGAATACTGTTGGTGACGAGGCGTTGGAAATTGCACAGGATATAATCTTAAAAACAAGAAACATGTCTTTTGGTTCCCCCCACACACCCAAAACCCCCACCACAGGCGGCTCAACCAAATCCCCGGACAAACAGCCCGAAAAAAAGGAATTCAAGGAATCCTTCAACTGGCTGGAACGTTTCATCAAAAGGCTGAAAAGCTCCTTCGACAAATGGCTGGCGCAGGCTGAGACCGCGCTCACAAACGGGTTCCTCAATATATACTATCAGAAAGCCGCCTCTCTTGCCAAAAGCCAGCTCTCTACCTATAGCAGCGCTTATAACAAAGACATGGAAAAGGCAAATGCCATCGGTCTGGATGAAAAATATGCCGAAAAAGTCCGCAACGGGGCGCTCGACATTGATACCATCGAGGATGAAGGCCTTGCGAAAAAGATAAAGGAATACCAGGACTGGTATGACAAGGCGCAGGACTCCATGGACTCCTTCCGGGAAATCGCGGAAAAGCTTTACAACCTCCCGCTGGACAAGGCGGCAAAGAAGGTGGACATATTCAGCAACGCCATCGACCTCCTGAATAAAGAGCTTGATAATAAAACCAAATATACGGAAAAAAATAAAATAATAGACAAGCAGACTACTAAAGAGAAACAAACCCTCAATGCATATAAGAAGGCAGAAAAAGAAACCAAAAAATCTTTAAGTTCAGCAAAAAAAGAATTGCTAAAGAACCAGAACCTGGACGGGGATGACGGCATTACGGCAAGGGAACGCAAGATGATCCAGAAATCCGTACGGAAGAACAAGGAAGTCAACCTTTCGCGTTTCACCGAAAATTCTGCCGGATACCAGGCCGCCGTCAAATACAATGAGGCCCTCAAGGCACGCAAGAAAGCCGGTAACGACAGGCAATCTGCGCAGCAGGACTACAATAGATGGAAAGTTGAGGCAAGCAAGCTCAAATTCGATAACATTGCAGGCCACTACGACAAAAAAATAAAGCGAGCCGGATACAGGACGTCCGCAAAGGACAACAAAATGTCCGAGCTGGAGGCCGCAGGCAGGAAAGTGAACATATCCTACTATAAGGCAAAGAAAACCAGCACCCAAAAAAACCTCAACCAGTATGAGGCGGAAAAAAAGGACCTGGAGAAAAGCCTCACGCATATTAAAAAGTACACAGATGAATGGTACGACGCAAAAGACCAGATACAGCAAGTCTCCGCCTCCATCTCCGACTGTGTGAAGGAAACCTACGAGCTCAACAATGCCATCAACCAACTCCATTTTGACATGTTCGACGACATCTCAGACAGTATCAGCCGCATCATCACGGAGCAGGAATTCCTGCAGGGGCTGTTCGCACACGAAAAAAGCACCGATGCGGAAACAGGCAAATTCACGGAGGCAGGTCTTGCCCGCCTCGGCTCACTGTCCACGAGCTACTACGCGTCCAAGAATAACGCGGACAGGGACAAAACAGAAGTCGATGAGCTCAGGCGTATGCTGGACTCCGGAACCCTCCACAGCAACACCCTCGGCATCACCTTCAATTCCGTTGACGACCTGCAAAAGAAACTGAGCGAGACTTACACAAAATGGCAGGATGACATCAAGCAGACTCACAGCCTTGAATCCGCACTTGCAGACATCGTAAAGGAAAAATACCAGGCAGAGCTTGACAAGCTCCAGGAGCTGATCAACGCCAGGAAAGAGGCAATGAATGCCGAGAAGGACCTGCATGACTACCAAAGGACCATCAGCCAAAAGACCAGGGACATCGCAACTGTCCGCAAGCAGATAGCCGCATATTCCGGCGACACGTCAGAGGAAGGCCGTGCAAAACTCCAGAGGCTCCAGAAAGAGCTTGACGACAAGGAGGATGACCTGCGCGAGACGGAATACAACAGGCTCATCTCCGACCAGCAGGCAATGCTCGACAAACTGTATGAGCAATACCGGGAACTCACGGAAAAGAAAATGGATGACTTCCATGGACTTGTGGAAGAAGGCCATAGAATGGCACAGGAAAACGCCGGAATAATTTCAAGCTATCTCAGCAACATCGCGACTGCAAACGACTATAAGGAAGAAAACAAGAGCCTGCTTGCCGGCATTTCAACCAGCATAAGCGGAAATGTGGATAATATCATCCAGGCAATCGTGGATAGCAGGACAGCCTTAAGCGGCACGAAGGACAACAACGAAGGTACAAAAAACAATAACGACAAGAAGAACAATAACAAAAAGAAATCCTCCACCAACAAGAAAAACAATAACAAAAAGAAGTCCTCCAGTTCCAAGAAAAAGTCCTCCAATTCCAAGAAAAATGGTTCTTCCAAACAGGAAGTCGTTTTAGAAGGATCTTCCTTCAAACGTATTCCTACTGAAAAAGACACCTTAAAGAATTTGGGCTTTTCCCACCTTGAACCAGATATCCTATTCGAGGATTACCATGGGCGGGGTTCCCTGAAACAAGCTTCCCTGGAACAGGAAGTTATGATATTGAATACCATGGAACGCACCTCAGATATCTATGCCGCACCTGATACGAGGAAACCGAGAATTCTTTCTGGAAATATGCTGGATGCCCCGATCCAAACCCTTAGCATCAGCGATGTGGTTCCAGATCTTACAGCAACGCCCAGCATAAATAGCCTGAGCAACGTTGTAAACATCGACAGCATTACCCTCCCGAACGTTACCAACTACGATGAATTTAAGGACAGAATGTTCCATGACATGCAAAATAATGGAAATTACATCCGATTTGTCAATGATACATCCTTAAACAGGACGGACGGCATGGGAAGGCTCGCAAAGAACACGCAGACACTGTAACTATTACCCCAGACCAGAATGGAGGGCGGCATACGCTGCCCTCTGTTCCATTCTAACACCCCAAAATGAAAGGAAAAATCATATGCCATTCAACAGAAACACAGACAAAGAAACCGTTAAAATACTCTCAAATGAAAACAAACGCCTGAAACGCGACAACCAGCGTTTACAAAGTTCCCTTGACGAGCTGCAAAGGTATCGGGACGAATACAAAGACCTGATTGACGAGCTGAAACGGATAAAAGAAAAATATATCCGTAAAATAGATGAATTTGACGAGCTTGCAGCCGCTTACCGGAACGAACTGGACAGTTTCATGGCAAATTTAAAACAATAGGTGGTGATAATATATGTATGCAACAGATTTTATGTTTAATGGGCAGCGCGCAAGCGATTTCGGGTGCATGGTATGCTCCTTTGACGGAGGCCCACAGCCCGTTTCCGGCGGGGAAATTGAATGCAATGCCCTAAAAACGCCTGGCACGGATACCTTCACATTCTACGGCTCACAGTTCAATTCCCCACTTACATGGACTTTCTCTCTCTGTAAGAATCCATACAAGGACAGGGACATGCATTTCAGCCAGTACGAAGAAAGCATGATCATGAAATGGCTGGCAAAGACGGACGGATACCGATGGATACAGTTTGAGCAGGAAGGCTATGAGGACATTTTTTACAAGGTAGTGATCAATGCCCTGCCACACCAGGTAGCTGGAAGGACGATTGGTTTTGACTTGACGGCGACTTCAAACTGTGCCTACGGTTTCACGGATGTAATCACCAAAACGGCGTCCATCGAATTCTTAAGACCACTCGTATTAAACATACACAGTGACATAGATACCTACATCCTTCCCATCATGAAAGTAAAATACAAGACCAGCAATCCAAATCCACTCTCCTTCGACAACTGCAGGGAAAATTCATTTTCTTCATGGGGAAGTAGCGATTCCATTCTTAGCAAGCCCATTAAAATCGAAAATATGTCACAGGACGTCACCATGGATTCTGATATGGGCATAGTTGAAGGGCTGACAAAGCCCAATGATTTCAACTGGAGTTTCATGAAACTTGTAAATGGAACGAATGTAATCATGACAGACCACGGTCGTGATATTGAAATTGAGCTTCAGTACCGGGAGCCAAGGTATGTGAGGGTTTAGGCTGGCATTGGAAAATATATTTGACAATTTGAGGACATTGATTTAAAATAATGGATGTAGAAAGAAATTCTACACAAAATCAAGACAACATTTGTTATTTGAAAAGGCACTACCCACATTGCAGAACGGTTTGCCTTGAAATTTAATTAAATTCTAGTAAGAACCAGAAAATAACCGCATTCCTTTGGCGAGGGCGGTTATTTTCTTGCATTCTTACCATGTTCGTATCCAATCTTATATGCGGCTCCGCAAAGAATGCTTGCGATTACTACAATATAATATATCGTCTCTATAGTTACCATATGCAATAAGTCCTCCTTTCGTAGATTCCTCGAAAGGTTTCTATGTACAACAGAGCTTGTACTCTCTGGTGGAAGACAACCGTCCTACCGTACTTAGGCAGCACTTTCTAACATTCTACAAAATATCCCATTTATTGTCAAACAAAACATTCCCAATTAATAGACGATACATTTTAAAATGCTATTATTCTATAATAACATTAATGTATATACATATTCTATTATTCATATATACTTTAATTACTATAATAAATGTAAGCACAACACAACATATAATTACAGGAGGTAACAATCTTGAATAACGTAATAACACAAATAAAAATTGACCTATACTCTTCTACCTCTTATGAGGTAATCAAGGCACAGCAGGGGGACAAGAACTCCCGCGTCATTGAATTCATCCTCTACAACCAGAACGAGCCGTATAAATTCCCTGACAATATATTGTTCCGCTTTGTCGGACACAGGGGCGACGGTTCCTCCTTCTCAAAGACCGAAGAAGAATGCATCACGCGAAAGGACAACCTTGTAAGCGTGACACTGCCGGAAGACGTCTTATATTACGACGGCACCATTGAGGCAAAGCTTGTCATGTACGAGCTGGGCGATACTACAGCCAATCCCGCTGAACCTAGGCTGACCGACAAACTGCCGGAGAGACCGGAACGAACGGTTCTGTCAACCATTCCTTTCAAGATATCGTGCATCAAGAACCCCTGCAACGAGAATAATCTGAGCGAAGGAGAACTGTCGATTGTCACGGACTTGATCTTTCAGATGGAGGAGTTCTCGAAAAATGCACAGGATGTCATCGACAGCGCACAGGATTATGCAACGCTTGCACAGAGCTATGCCGTCGGCGGTACTGGCAAAAGGGACAACGAAGAAAACGATAATGCAATGCATTATTACAATCAGACTAAGATACATGAGAATTGGGCAAGGCAATATTCTGAGGTGGCAGGTAACTGTGCGAGCGCCGCAGAAGGCTCCGCCAATATTGCAGAAGAAAAATCTATAGAAGCATCAGATTACGCCGATGATGCCTCAGGCTATGCAAAACAGGCGCAAAGTTATGCTGTAGGGAAAGGTAATGCCAGACCAAACGAATCAAAAGATAATGCAAAATTTTACTATGAACAGGTAAAAATACTATCCGACTCCTTTTCAGGAGCTTTGCGTCCCATGGGAACCGTGACGTTTGCGAATCTTCCTGCTCTTGAGAGCGCAAAAAAAGGAGATATGTATAACATATCCGACCAGTTTACCACGAATACAAACTTCAAGGAGGGCTCGAAACTTATTATTCCCGCTGGCTCAAATGTGTACAAAACGGCAGATGGCAAATGGGATATTCTGGCAGGAACCCCTGTGACCGGGGTAAAAGGAGGTGCAGAACCAGAGACAGCTTACCACACAGGAAATGTGAACCTCACGCCTGAAAATATCGGCGCAGCACCTACATCCCATGCGAGCACAACAACCACCCACGGAGCCAGCTCGGCTACAAGCTATGGACACGCGATGGCATCTTCCACAACGCCAAAAGCAAACGGAACGGCTACTGTCGGATCAGAAACCACAAAATTTGCCAGGGGCGACCATGTGCATCCACTGCAAACATCTGTGGCGACTGCAACGAAAGCCACGCAGGATGGAGATGGGAATGTAATTAAAGACAGCTATGCTGTGCGACGGCAAATTGAGCATGGCGACTTTAACAATATTTCAACTCCAGGAATTTATGGTGTTGCCGTTTCGTCCAATGCACCAACTTCTTCCGACACTTATTGGAATCTTGTGGTATTGGGGAAACTTAGTGTAAATTCATATGAAAATGTATGTCAAATAGCATCACCCATTCCTATCGGCGCATCGGATCCTGGTAGCAGAACCAATTTATTTGCGAGAGTTTCATATGCAAGTCGTTGGGGCGCCTGGAAAAAACTTATCACAGAAGATGATCTCCTCAACAAAACATACCCCATAGGCTCCATCTACATGAGCGTCAATTCCACCAGCCCCGCCACCCTGTTTGGCGGCACATGGGTTCGTTGGGGTAATGGACGAATTCCGGTTGGCGTAGATACGTCACAGACAGAATTTAACACGGTTGGAAAGACCGGCGGGGAGAAGACCCATGTTTTGACGAAATCAGAGATACCTGGTCATACACACGCTATTTCCGCTCAAACCATCACCTCAACATCTGCCGGTTCGCATGGACATAGGCTCGCATACTCGTCTACTGCTGCTGTCGGAGGTTCTGCGGCACGTGTCAACGGTTCTGGTACGTTATGGACGGGCGATAGTGTTACAGAGCATAACGGCGCGCATACACACAACGTCACAGTACCTGCACATACCGCCAATTCCAATAGTGATGGGGGTGGTGCCCACAACAACCTTCCGCCCTATATCACATGTTACATGTGGAAACGGACGGCATAACAGCATCTTTCAAACATAATAATACACATTTCAGGGTAGCGGAGATTACTTCTCTACTGCCCTACTTATATGATAACCACCCAATACTATTCATATTTCAAAACGATTTTCAAAATCGTGCTATGAACATCATAAAAACAGAAAAAATAATCAATATTACGAAAAAGCTTAATATATTCTTGATTGTTTTTAAAATTCTGCTTTGCCAGCAAAGCAATTATGACTTCTTCATCTGTCATATTGTCAGTTTCTACTTTAAATTCCCTGTTTACATTTATGCTCTCGTCATCAATAACAATATCGTTTTCATAAACTTTTGTATTTTCAACATCTACGGCATTGAAAACCTTACATTTCACCAAATCCCTATACATATTTATCTTTGACATATGTTACTCCTTTTCATGCTTATCATGTGTATTTTCATATATTTACCAGTAAAAATGTAAACAGCATCTGCCATATATGAGTATATATTATTATTCCATCAAATACAAGGAGGAAAAACCATGGAAACAAACCATATCAAAACAATCATCATAACCATCGGCAGTACACTCTCGTCCCTGCTCGGAACACTCTACATACCCGTGCTGCTCATGGTATCCTGCAACATCATCGACTACACAACCGGGCTGATGGCAACGCCCAACCGCAAATGCGGAATCAGCTCTTATAAAAGCATGAAGGGTATTTTCAAAAAAATCTCCATGTGGCTTCTGGTAATCGTGGGCGCGATTATCGACCAGCTATTAAAGTATACGACTGAAACGTTGGGAATCACCCTGCCGTTTACTTTTTTATGCGCCTGCATCGTTGCCGTCTGGATTACGTGCAACGAACTCATCAGCATCCTGGAAAATATGACCGATATCGGAGTCAATATCCCAACGTTTCTGCTGCCTCTGGTAAAGCATATCCGTAATCAGATGGATGAGACAGCAGAAACATTGACAGAAAATTTTGACAGGGACGACCAGCGCCCATCATAACCTGCAACCATAAATCACGCGTTGCCTGTGGAAACGGACTGCCTAATCTATCCCAACCACCTTCGTCGCCACCGCATCCCGGAAAGCGCTGTCATGCTCCACCAAAACCATCGTTGGCGAAAAATCCCGGATAAGCCGCTCAATCTGCATACGGGAATAGATATCTATGAAATTGAGCGGCTCATCCCATACATACAGGTGCGCCTGCTCACAGAGGCTTTTGGCAATCAGCACCTTCTTCTTCTGCCCGCCTGAAAAATCCCGCATATCCTTCTCGAACTGGATGCGCTCAAAATCCAGTTTCCGTAAAATTGCCTTAAACAGGCTTTCCTCCAGGCAGTTTTCCTCTGCAAATTCCGAGAGCGAACCCTGCAAATGTGAAGTATCCTGCGGCACATAGGAAATCCGAACTCCGGAACCGGTCTTAACCATGCCCGTGTGCTCGATTGGCTCGCCAACCAACAATTTCAACAGGCTGCTCTTGCCGCTGCCGTTCCTGCCCTCCAACACGACGCGCTCTCCACGGCGCAAGGCAAAGGAAACAGGCCCACATACCTGATTTCCGTCATAAGAAATTGCAACATCCGAATAGGATGCCAGCGTATCTGCATAATAATCCAAGGGCATCAGTCTCAAATCTTCTGCCGTCTCCTGATTTTTCAGCAGAGAGGACTTCTCCTCAATCGCCTGCTGCCTCCTTGCCTCGATTACCTTGGAACGTTTCATCATTTTGGCGGCTTTATGCCCGACATGCCCCCTGTCCGCCTTCAGTCCACAGGACTGCACGCCGAATTTATCCGCCTCAACCTTGTCTGACCAGGACGACGTGCGCCTGGCAGACTGCTGCAATCGTCTGATATCCTTTTGCAGGCGCGCCTTCCTTGCAAGCTCATATTCCTGCTGACGCTCAAAATTCATCATCCACGAAGAAAAGTTTCCGCTCTGCACCTCAATGTCTGACCGGTTCAGGGATAAAATATGATCCACGCAGCCGTCCAGAAAACGGCGGTCATGCGATACCAGAATAAATCCCTTTTTCTTTTTCAGGTAGGACGCCACTAATTGCCGCGCCGCAACGTCCAAATGGTTCGTCGGCTCGTCAATCAGCCGGAAATGCCCTTCCTTTAAGAAAAATGCCGCCAGCAAAGCTTTCGTCTGTTCTCCATTGGAAAGCGTCTCAAATGGCCTCCACAACACCTCCGCGTCCATTTCAAGATAAGACAGTTCCCGCATAAATTCCCATTCTTCCGCCATGGGGCAGACTTCCTGTAAAACCTGTTCCGTACACAGACTTTTATCTGCAACGACATAGGGAAAATAATCAAACTCCACCGATGATACGATGTTTCCCCTGTACTCATATTTGCCCAGCAAAAGGTTGAGGAAGGTAGTCTTTCCCCTTCCATTCCTGCCGACAAATCCGAGTTTCCAATCCGTATCTATCTGGAAATTTACATTTTCAAAAATATTATCATAACTGGAATCATAAGAAAATGTAAGACCTTCAACTTTAATCATTGACATACGCATCACTCCTTTATCCGTAACATAAAACAGCCCGGCGCAGACAAGATCATTCTCTTACAGAACAGGAGGACGCTTTCACACTTTCACATGACAAGGTCTTTCCAATAAGATAAAAAAGCCACAGAAAACCAGTTTCTGCCGCCCATAATCACACAACGAGCCACTCGCCAAAATGGCTCAAATATATACTGAGAGAAACGACTGATATCTTTCCTGCAATGGGCGCAGTTACGCTGTAATATACAACACTGCCACATATTCTGATCTTATTTGCAGGAAAAAATAATCATCCTTTCACCTCTTTCTTTTCTTTCTTGTCCTAGACTACCATTAATTCTGCAATTAATCAAGCATTAATTGACAGAACGAAAGATGTCCTGTAAAATCTAATGATATCGAGGCCAAACACCTTTTGACCCAAACATGAAATGATATTAAAATAAGGAGTTTCCTATGAACGTTGTCGGGATCATTGCCGAATACAATCCCTTTCATCAGGGACACGCATACCAAATCCAAAAATTAAGAGAACTCTGTAACGCAGACTATGTAATCATTGCCATGAGCGGAAATTTTGTCCAGCGCGGCGCACCTGCCCTGATGGAAAAATACAGCCGCGCACAAATGGCTCTCTGCTGCGGCGCAGACCTCGTTTTCGAACTTCCGGCGTTATTTGCCACCGCAAGCGCAGAATATTTTGCCCGGGGCGGCGTTTCGCTGTTGAACGCCACAGGAATTGCAACGCACCTTGGATTTGGGGCAGAAACAGACAACAAGGAACTCCTGATGCAGATGGCGGCCATACTCCTGAAAGAACCGGAACGCTATCGGGAATACCTGCACATGGCATTAAAAAAAGGGCTTTCCTTTCCCGCAGCGCGCTCGACAGCGCTAACGCGTTACCTTTCGGAATTGCCAGAAACAGAAACGAGCCCTGCCACATCAACCGATAATTGCACATTGGAAGGCATTCTTGCCTCTCCCAATAATATCCTTGCCCTCGAATATTTACAGGCTTTGATAAGTACGCGCTCTGCAATTATCCCATGTCCTATTCTTCGCCAGGGCAGGGGATACCACGACAAAACCATAGCACAGGAGCACAGGGAAACCTTTCGCTTCTGCTCGGCTTCCGCCATCCGTTCCTGCCTGAAACAGGGTGATTTCCCATTGCCGGAAACGGCAATGCCCAAAGCAGCCTATGATATTTTAAACCAATATCCGCATCCATTTCTTTTTGAGGATGATTTCTCCTCCTTGCTGCACTATGAACTTCTTACGGATGATGCAGAGCACCTCGCCTCCTTTGGCGACAGTTCCATCGAGCTTGCCAGCAGGATGTTGTCGGAGCGGTCGAATTTTACAAATTGGAGCGGTTTCTGCCAGCAGATGAAAACGAAAAATATTACTTATACCAGACTCAGCCGGCTGTTTGCACATATGCTTTTGCATATCCGCCAGGAAGATTACAGGACATATCCTGTTCCCTCTTATCTGCGCATCCTCGGTTTTCGCAAGGCCGCTGCCCCGCTGCTGTCAGCTCTCAAGGCAAACAGCAGCCTTCCGCTCATCACAAGCCCTGCAGACGCCGGAAAGATGCTTTCCGAAGGCGACAGACATCTTCTGGATTTCGATTTGCGCGCCACGGAACTGTACCGGCTCTGTCTCACCGCCAAAGGCGATGTTTCCCTGAAAAATGACTACCGGAAACAGATTATATGTCTGTAAAATCTCAAAAACCTGCGCTCTGTAACTTAATACAGGACGCAGGTTTCCAGAACATTTTATACTAAATTTTAGTGATGGAACAGGCGTATTCCGGTAAAGCACATTGCCATCTTATATTTGTTGCAGGTTGCAATCACGTTGTCATCCCGAATGGAGCCGCCCGGCTCTGCCACATAGGAAACGCCGCTCTTATACGCCCTTTCAATATTATCGCCAAAAGGGAAGAACGCATCGGATCCCAGCGCAACACCGCTCATTTTATCCAGCCACGCACGTTTTTCTTCTCTGGTAAATACTTCCGGCTTTACCTTAAATATTTTCTCCCACGCGCCATCGGAAAGTACGTCCATATAATCCTCTCCGATATAGAGGTCGATCGAATTATCACGGTCTGCACGGCCAATCCCGTCCACAAACTGAAGATTCAACACTTTCGGAGACTGGCGCAAAAACCAGTTATCTGCTTTCTGTCCAGCAAGCCTCGTACAGTGAATCCTCGACTGCTGTCCGGCGCCAATGCCGATTGCCTGGCCATCCTTAGCATAGCAGACAGAATTAGACTGCGTATATTTCAGCGTAATCATTGCCAGGGCTAAATCAATTCTGGCAGATTCCGGAATTTCCTGATTCTCCGTCACAATATTTCCAAAAAATTCGTCATCAATCTTTAACTCATTGCGTCCCTGCTCAAATGTAATGCCGAATACTTCCTTGTGCTCAATCGGATCCGGCACATAATTTGCATCAATTTCAATCACATTATAATTTCCCTTTTTCTTAGCCTTTAAAATCTCAAGCGCTTCCGGCTCATAACCCGGTGCGATGACGCCATCGGAGACTTCGCGTTTGATAATTTGCGCAGTTGCTACGTCACAGACATCGGACAGGGAAATAAAATCACCAAAAGACGACATGCGGTCCGCGCCTCTTGCCCTCGCATATGCATTGGCAAGCGGGGTAAACTCCATGTCCATATCATCCACCCAGTAGATTTTCTTCTCTACGTCAGACAACGGCAGGCCAACCGCAGCCCCTGCCGGGGAAACATGCTTAAAAGACGTGGCAGCCGCAAGGCCGGTCGCCTCTTTTAATTCCTTCACAAGCTGCCATCCGTTAAATGCATCCAGGAAATTGATATAACCTGGCTTGCCATTTAAAACCTTAATCGGCAGCTCCCCTTCCTCCATATATATTCTGGAAGGTTTCTGGTTGGGGTTGCATCCGTATTTCAATTCTAATTCCTGCATAAGCTCCTCCTGAATTCTTATGTAATCGCTTTCTTCTGTTTCACTTAACTTACTGATTCTTATTGACTATCCTTGTCTCGCACGTGCCGTTCTCAATATCTATGTATCTTACGAACAACGATACTTTATTCTCTTCATTCAGGCTGTTCCAGATATCTCCTGTAAACGAATCAATGTCCCCGGCAATTCCCACCAGTTTCGGCTCTCCCTCAAAACTGGGCAATGGATTACCGTCTCCCATATAAGTGTGGATGAAATGACCTTCGCCGTTTACCGGATTCTCGTATGCAAACGTATAGCGGTTGCAGGCATCCGGATTGCCATTGTTGCTCTTTAAAATGGACATCGCATAGTTATAATTTCCATGTTCCACATGCATGATCCCGGAAATGCGTGGCGTATAATTGGGGGCGTCAGGCTCAAACTCCCGCGTGCGCAAGGATTGTTCAAATGTCTGCTGTTTGTCCATCAGCTCATATATGGTATCTGTCTGGTCCCCATTTGTCACAATGGTCTTGTTCCCCAGCACACGTACCGGGGCATAGATAATCAGGCTGGGATCGCTCAATTTCGATTCGTCAAATGCCTGCGTGCGAATTCCTTCTCCTTCCTCCACAAAAATACGGTTTCTGCTATTCTCACTTCTTCCCATAATAAAATAAGCAGTCACCGCATACTTGCCGTCTTCGGATTTACCGATAACAATTCCTCTGCCGGGATATGAATTCCCTTTTAATTCTGTCTCCAACGATAATCTGTTCACAAGAACTTCCTCCTTTTCGTGATAAAAACTGCCTGCGAGAACTGTTTTATGAGATCCCCCAGGCAGGTTGTTACATTCTGGTTATGCTATTTTGTTCGTGAATATCATTACTGTTTCTGTGCCATCTTCTCTTTACGCTCATCCATAAGCTGATCAATTGCACCTACCAGCTTGCCAATCTCCGGTTTCGTCAGCTGCGCGTCTGCACCGAGCATCTCACCCTTATGACGCATCTCCTCATTTACGAGAGATGAGAAAATGACAACCGGAATATGCTTGAGCGTTTCGTCTTCCTTGACGAGCTTGGTCAGACGATGACCATCCATCAACGGCATCTCGATATCGGTGATAATCATATGTACCTTATCATCCAGGTTGCCTTCTTTCCGGAACTCACAGAGCTTATCCCATGCTTCCTGTCCATTACTGTTGACAATCAGATCTGTGTATCCCGCCTTCTTGAGGCAGTCGGTAATCAGCTTGGACAACAACGGCGAATCCTCTGCAATCAGAATCGGAGAATTGCTTCTGTCACGTTCTCCAATGCTTTCCAGATCAGAAACCTGCAATCCCGTCTCCGGGCTGATATCTGTAACAATCTTCTCAAAGTCTAAAATGACAATCAACCTGTCTTCCAGTTTGATAACTCCGGTGGACACGCCGCTCTCTTCGATATTGATCGTAGAATCCGGCTTAATGATGTCCGCCCAGGACAGTCTGTGAATTCCGCAAACCTCATCCACATGAAATGCAATATTCAATTTATTGAAATTCGTGATGATAAACAAACCGTCTTCTTCATTATCCGGAAGCCCCAGACAATGGCGAAGGTTAATCACTGTGATCATCGTATCACGCGGCATAAAGATACCTTCCACACAAGGATGGGCATTCGGAATCGGAGTAATCGGTTGATAGGTTAATATCTCTCGGATTTTTGCCACATTAATTCCATAATGATTGCCAGCCAGGGTAAATTCCAGCACCTCCAGCTCATTTGTTCCATTCTCTAAAAGAATATTCGTATCCATAATAGTCATTCGCTCCTCTCCGGTATACTTCCGTTTCTATCCATTTTCCTAATTATATCACATACTTTCTGAAAAATATACAAATTTTTTTATTTTTCAAGATTTATTTCAAGAGAATTTCATTTGTCTTGCCATTTGCCTGCAAACTTAACTGCATGGAGGAAATATTGTCCGCCGTCTGCTGCGGTACGTCAAACAGTAAAATTACCGCTTCCGTCTGTCCGGCGTCCAGCGTTCCTTTGTAAGTGGACATATCGTTTGTCAGCATTGTCGTTTGATTGGGGATTCCTGCCTCCCCGTTCAGGCCCAGGGTGAATTTAAGCTGTTTTGTCAACAGGTCGCATTCCACTGCCTTGTTGCCGGTATTTGTCATATTTACATTCAGCATCAGAAGGACATTGCCTTCGGACGCATCCATGGAAAAGTAATCTCCTTCTTTGTAGCTGTCAGCTGTGGAATAATCATGATAGGAAAATTCTACGTCAGGCACCGAAATTGCTTCTGTCAATGTAAGCTGCCCGGCCTCTTCCTCTGAAGGTTTCTCCTCAGGCTGTTTGTCTGGCTCCTGGGACTTTTTGTCGTCCTCTTTTTGCTCCTCTTCGGTCGGTTCCTCTTTCTCGTCCGGCTCTTTTACCTCTTCCGGTTCTTCAGCCTCTTCCTCTGAAGGTTCCTCCTCGGGAAATAATGCTGTCATTCCTTCCTGCTGATAGCTGTTATGCTTTGCAAGAGTTCCAGCGGAATAATTTACCACAATGTCCTCTTCATCTTCCGTCAATGACACCATCGGATCCCCACATCCGGCAAGAAACATTGCCGCCGCAACCAGTACCGCTCCGATTTTCATGACATTTCTCATAAGTCTGTCTCCTTTTCATCAGGCTGCTTCACGTAACGGAAAAACAATGTTCTATAACTCATGTTGTCCTGTATCAATCCGCTACATTAGTATTCTACCATTATTTATTCTTTAGGGCAACTATATTTTCACTTCTTCCTGCCATCCACCCTGCTGTCCAGCTCAAACCAGAATTTTACACCGTTCTCCTCATTGCAGACGCCGCATTCCTGGTGAAAAGAATCCATAATCGCCTTTACAATCGACAACCCAATGCCATTTCCGCCATATTCCCTGGTCCTCGCCTTGTCCACCTTGTAAAATTTATCCCAGATGTGGGCGATTTCTTCTTCCGGTATCGGATTTCCGGTATTGAACACTTCCACCCGCACGGTGTCTTCCCTGGGGCATACGTAAATATCAATTTCCTTCTCTCCCGCAGCATAATGTATAGCGTTGCTGATGTAATTTGTCAGCACCTGCTCCGTCTTAAACTCATCCGCCCAGACATACGCCGGCTCCTGCGCGTGGACAGTCAGCGTAATGTTGTTCTGCTCACGCAAAATTGCCGTGGCGTTCACCACACCCTGAATGACTTCCAGCAAATTGAAACGCTCAAACACCACCTGTTCCGTGCTGGATTCCAATTGGTTCAGCGTCAGCAGGTTCTTCACAAGCGTATTCATCTTGTCCGCCTCATCCATAATAACTTCACAGTAGAATTCCCGGCTTGCGGCATCGTCATTGATACATTCCTGCAGCCCTTCCGCATATCCCTGGATCAGGGCAATCGGTGTTTTCAATTCATGGGACACGCTGGAAATAAATTCCTTGCGCATCTCATCAATTTCCGTCTTTTTCTCAATGTCTATCTTCAACTCATTATTGGCGCTCTTCAGTTCAGAGATCGTCTTCTCCAGCGTTTCTGAAAGCTGGTTCATGTGCTCGCCTAATAAATTGATTTCATTTTCTCCCCTGCACTGAAATTTGGCGTCAAAATCCAGGTTCGTCATGCGCCTGGAAATATCTGCCAGCTGCAAAATGGGATTTGTAATTCTCTTTGTCACCACATAGATAATCACCGCACAGAGGATAACCATGGTAATTCCCACGTAGGCAAGAAAGCTGTTCGCAATGTCCACGCTTTCCTTGATGCTCTCAACCGCCGTCCGCATCAATATCATATTCCCATTCTGCAAGGTACCCAACAGCACCAGATAGTCCGTTTTAAGCCTGCTGTCCTCCGTCTTCTCAACCACATATTCCGTCGTATTCTTAAGAACTTCCGCCTCATTGTTGTCCGCATGGAAAATCAATTTCAGAAACTGGAACAAAAGCCGCTCATCATCCCCTACGTTGGACTGTATAATTGTGCGGTCTGAACTGATAATCATGTAGGAAATATCACTGTTGCTGCACTTTGTATCCAGCCCGATTACAAATTCATCTCCGTCTGTCCTGCCATTTTCACTTTCCCGGTACACCATATCAAACGTATCGAGAAGCGTCTTCTGCTTATGTTCCACATAATAGGATTCCAAAAGCGTCGTATTAATAAACCAGCATAGCAGCACGGTTCCCGCTACTATGCTAATCATAATGGTCGTAATCTTCCTTGTGATGGAATGTCTCATGATTCTACCTCAAATTTGTAGCCCATTCCCCAAATCGTCTTGATATATTCCCCCTTATCACCCATCTTGCTGCGCAGTTTCTTCACGTGCGTATCAATCGTTCTGGCATCCCCAAAATAATCATAATTCCAGACATGATTCAAAATCTTTTCCCTGGACAGGGCGATTCCCCGGTTCTCCATAAAATATGTGAGCAGTTCGAATTCCTTATAGCTCAATTCCAGTTCTTTTCCATCCACCTTTACCTGATGTCCCAGCCTGTCCACGCTGATTCCGCCAATCTCTATGACTTCTTCCTCATTCCTGCCGGTACGCCGCAGGATTGCCTCTACTCTTGCTACCAGAATCCTTGGGCTGAACGGCTTGGAGATATATTCATCCGCGCCGATGCCAAATCCCTGGAGCTCGTCGCTTTCCTCACCTTTAGCCGTCAACATGATAATGGGGACCTTGGATGTCTCCCGGATTTCCCTGCACACATCCCAGCCATTAATCTTCGGCATCATCACGTCTAAAATAATGAGCGCAATATCCTTCTGCTCATAAAATTTATTCAGGGCATCCTCGCCATCCTCTGCCTCAACAACCTCAAATTCCTGCTTTACCAGAAAATCCCTTACCAGCTTACGCATACGGCTCTCATCATCCACGACAAGTATTTTCAGTTTGTCCATATTTTCACACCTTTCATAAGGATTTCATATCATTACATAGTCTTTCCCAATGATTGAAACAATATAAAGCTGTCCTTTTCCTACACGATAACACACATTTATGTTGTTTCTGTGAAAATCGCTGTCAGGGATTTGTCCCGGATTCTCTCTCCTTGAGCGCCTGTTCCCGATTTTCCAAATCGTTCTCCCAATTCTGATACTTCTCTATCAGCTTATTCTCATAATTGATAATGTTCGGATGATGATCCGTCAAAGTAATTGCACCTACGCCAATTGTCACCAGGATTAAGAACAGGCAAAACAGCAAACTCAAACGCAGGCGCTTCCTGCTGTCTTCGGCACGTTCCTCCGCCCGTCTCCTGCGATACTCCGAAAGCCGTTCCTGCTGTCGGGATTCCTCCAGTTTCTCAACATACCACTCCAGCGTCTCCTGTTTCCTCGCTGCCGCCTGCGGCGTCTGTGCCTTCTGCTGCCCGGCGGTATCTTCCTGAACCTTCTGCTGTGCGGCCGCGTCCCGCGATACACGCGCTCCGGCTGCCTCCGGAACAGAAATCGCCGTTATATCTTCATCTGCCAGTTCCGGCGTCATCAAAAGGTAATTCTGCAGGTCTTTGAGATACATCAAGCCTATGGGTGTCTCAAAAACCTGCTCCGCCACCAGCTTGTGGTACATCTCCAGAACCATCCTTGGGTTTCCCATATCCAGCCTGTCTTTTACGTACTGTATGCTGTCCTCTTCCTGACACGCTTTCCTGGCCGTTTTCTCATCTGTGAACACAAATCCGTCCACAACCATCTTAAATCCATCCATCTCTTTCTCCCGCAACGCGCCATACGCTTTGCCACTGGAAACTTATCTGCTCATAATGCGAATAATCTGTTCCATATCCGAAATAAGCTCTCTTGAAAAATCTCTTGCCTCCTGGCAAATCTGTTCTGCTTTCGCATAATCCTCATCAAACAACGCCTGAATGGCATCTGAGCCAAACTTGTGGAATCTCTGATGTTTCTCCCCAAGCGCATCCCAGATGGGGCGCACTTCCTCCACATCAGGCACCATTGCATAATAAAAATGTCCAAACCCACATTTGGAGGAATCAAGCTGCAGCGGAGTAATCACATGTTCCGCTACCATTTTTTCCAAATTGCCAATCCATGTCTGATGCGCGGAAATCGCATTTTTCACATAGGTGGCAAATTCTTCGTTCTTAAGATGGAAAAACGGGTCTTTCGCCATCATTCCCATCTTTTTGGCCATTTCATCCAATGTCCGCTCAATCTCTACCACCGGTTTTGCAGCCTCCGACAGTTCATTCCCGATTTCACGCATGAAGTCCGTGCTGCTGCGCAGCTGGTTTTCCATCTCCGACATCGTACTGCTGAGTTCCTCACTGACCGCTGCCAGAGATGTAACCGCCTCATTGACATCTGAAACGTGTTTCTGGTTCTCATCATTGATTTTCCAGGCATTCTCAATCCTGTCCGACATGCTGTCAAGCGCCTCTATCGTATTGGTGGTGCTGCCTGAGCTTTTCTGGGATGCGGCGCGGATTCCCTCTACAAACTGCCCCATGTTCCCGGTCATCCTCTGGGTCTCCTCCGCAAGCGAGCGAATCTCATCTGCAACTACGGCGAACCCTCTTCCGGCCTCTCCTGCCCGCGCCGCCTCGATGGCAGCATTCAATGCAAGCAGGTTGGTCTGGCGCGAAATGGATTCGATTTCCCCAATCACATCATTCATGCGGTTGATGACTTCAAAAAGATCCTCCATATCTGTGCGCATCTCCGTGGAAACTTCCATTGCCTGCCCCGAAAGCTCGCGGATTGCGGTCAGTTCTTCCTGACCGGTCTCTATTTTACGGTATACCTCATCCGTATCCCCGGAAATCTTAATAATTGTATTCGTAAGTTCCTCAAGGGAATTCTTTCCCTCCGCCGCACTTACTCCGTTCGTTCCAAAAATTACTTCCGTGGCCCTTGCCACATTGCGGGATATGTCAAGAATCTTATCGGTTTCATGCTGCAGCGTTAAATCGAGAGAACTAATCTGCATGACCGCTCTGATATCTTTCTCAAGTATCTCTGCAAACTGTTTCCTTCCATCCAGCAGTCTCTGATATATCGCATTTAACTCCGGGCTTGCTGAATAATTACACTCCCTCAATTCTGAAACTGATTTTACAAGCTTATTCTTTGTCATTCCAATTCCCATACTCAATATCCTCGTTTCATATTATGTATTGTTACTTAGTTTCCAAAATATAAATTTTGTTGAATGGACATAAAATCTCCTTATTTTATTCTCTATGAAATCATGTCAGATGTCAACATTTTTTGCATTTTTTTCACAAAAAAGGTAAAAGAAATTTGTGTTTTCTTCTACCTCTTTCCGATTTTTGCCACAATATCCAGTTATTACCATCATTCTGCATACTATATATGCACGAGGCGGCAATGGCATCCTTCCATTTCGCGGACCCTGCCTTGCCACATTTAGTGGAGCTGAGGGGAATCGAACCCCTGTCCGAAAGTCAATTCACTATGGCATCTCCCATTACAGTCATTATTTTAACATTCCCTCTGCCAGCCGCCTAATGACAGGCTGATGGTTTCAGTAGCTTCATAATACGCCCACACGCGCAAAGCTTTGCGTATGTCGTTTCCCACATCGTCGAAGCCGGATTCTCAAACTGTGGGTGGTTCAAGGCCGACTGCTGCAACTAGGCAGCGTATGCTAAATTGTCTTCAGCGTTTATATTTATTGTTCCCGTTTTTAGGCGGTCAGGAGCCGCCAATGGCTTCCATAGCTGCACAACCCCCGTCGAAACCAGTACAACCCCTGGTTTTAATGCTGTTGTTCAGCAGTAGTTCATATTAACATGTTATTCTATCCCTGTCAAGGATTTAATATAAATTTTTGACTTTAAATTCCCGCTCGGACTCCCGGCGCATGTCCTTTTTGGCAATGTCCTGCCTCTTGTCATAAAGTTTTTTGCCTCGTGCGAGGGCAATTTCGACTTTCACCAGGCTCCCCTTGAAATAAACCTGCAAGGGCACGATGGTATATCCTTTCGTCGTCATTTTGCCCTCTATCTTATTGATTTCGTATTTGTGCAGCAAAAGCTTTCTGGGACGCAGCGGATCCTTGTTAAAGATATTGCCCTTCTCGTAAGGGCTGATATGCATCCCATAGACGATGACCTCTCCCTTTTCAATGCGGATGAACGATTCCTTGATAGAACATTTCCCCATCCGCAATGATTTCACTTCTGTCCCTGCAAGGCTGATTCCAGCCTCAAATTTATCCTCTATAAAGTAATCATGGAAAGCTTTCTTATTGTTTGCAATGAGTTTTTTACTTTCTTTCCCCATCTTCATTCCTCTTCTTTATTATTTCTCTATTCAGCCCGGTATCTGCCAATGTCCTCCGCCGGTACGTCCAGGCCGAATTCCCCTGCCTGTTCTGACAGAACAAAATCAATCGTTCTCATAAATTTATCGGCGTCTGCAACTACAACGGAAACCGTCTGGCCGAGTTTATAGACTTTGTTTGTCCGCTCACCCGTCAATTGATAAGTCTCCTCATTAAAATGATAATAGTCATCGGTCATGTTGTCAACATGTATCATTCCTTCCACCGTATTGGGAAGTTCCACATACATCCCCCACGCTGTCACACTGGAAATCACGCCTGTGAAAGTCTGTCCGATACGCTCTGACATGTACTCCACTTTCTTAAGCTTGTCCGTCTCGCGTTCCGCCTCCTCTGCCCGGCGCTCCCTTGCGCTGGACTGGGCTGCCACCTCCGGCAGAATTTTATCGTAATGCGCCATCCGTTTCTCGTTCATTTTCCCGCGCAGCGTCTCCTTAATGATACGGTGAATCTGCAAATCCGGATAACGGCGAATCGGAGAGGTAAAATGACAGTAATACGGAGCCGCCAGGCCAAAATGCCCGCTATTCTGCACCGTGTATTTTGCCTGTTTCATGGAACGCAGCGTCAGACGGCTGATCAAAGGCTCTTCCGGCGTATCTTCCACCTTCTCCAGCAGTTTCTGCAATTCTTTGGGATGAATCTCATCCTGTCCGATCCGAATCGAATATCCGAAATTATTGACAAACGTCCCCAGCTTGCGGATCTTCTCGGAATCCGGCGTATCATGCGTCCGGTACACAAACGGAACTTCCTGCCAGAAATAATCCTGCGCTACCGTCTCATTGGCAATCAGCATGAAATCTTCGATGATGCGCGTCGCCACATTGCGTTCATACGGCTTGATTTCCAGCGGCCTGCCCTGCTTGTCAAGGATAATTTTCGTTTCCGGGAAATCAAAATCAATGGAGCCGCGTTTCTTACGTTTTTCCCGTAAAATCGCCGCCAGTTCCTCCATCAGCTCAAACATGGGAACCAGCTCCCTGTATTCCTCGCGTTCCTTTTCATCCCTGTCCTTCAAAATCTTGCGCACACTGGTATAACTCATCCTGCGGTCAACCCGGACAACGGTCTGTGCAATCTCATGTTCTACCACAACCCCCTTCGGATTGATCAACATAATACAGCTCAAGGCCAGCCGGTCTTCTCCGGCATTTAAAGAACAGATACCATTGGACAATACATGCGGCAGCATGGGTATCACCCGGTCTACCAGATAAACGCTGGTTCCTCGCTCCAATGCCTCTACATCCAGTGCGCTGTGTTCCTGTACATAATTTGTCACATCTGCAATATGCACGCCGAGACGGTAATTCTCCCCTTCTTTCGCCAGCGTAATGGCGTCGTCCAAATCCTTGGCATCCTCGCCGTCTATCGTTACCATCTGCCAGTCACGCACATCTTTCCTTCCCGCCATGTCCGCGCCGCTGACCGGTTTTCCCACATTCTCCGCCTGTTTTAATACTTTCTGCGGAAATTCTGTCGGCAACTCATATCCTTTTACAATGGACATGATATCGACTCCCGGATCATTGACATGGCCGATAATCTCTGTCACTTTTCCTTCCGGTTTCTTACGCTCATTCCCGTAATCGGTGATTTCCACCACTACTTTATGGCCGTCTACCGCTCCTTTGGAATGTTCCAGCGGCACAAAAATATCCTGTCCGAGTTTCAGGTTGTCCGGAACAACGAAACCAAAATTCTTGCTCTTTTGGAAGGTTCCTACAGCCTGTGTAGTGCCTCTCTGCAAAATTTTCACCACGGCGCCTTCCCGGCGCTTGCCCTCTGCCGCTTTTTCAGACAGCAGGGATATCTGTACCAGATCCCCGTGCATGGCGCCGCCAATCTGGGACTCCGGTATGAAAATGTCTTTCTCCTCTCCTTCCACTTCCACAAAGCCGAACCCACGCGCGTTTCCAATAAACGTGCCTGTGAGGAATTTCTCTTCTGTCTTTGCATATTTCCCTCGTTTGGAGACCTCAATCCTGCCTTCCATCATAAGCTCATGCAGCACTTCCTCCAGCGCCGCGCGTTCTTCGCGCGGTACATCCAGAAGGATTGCGAGCTCCTTTATCTTCATGGGCACGTAAAGGTCACTGCACATGAATTCATAAATCATTTTTTTCCTTCTGTTTAACAATTCTTTTTCCATAAATTTCTCCTGTTTTGCTGCGCATTTGTCCTAAGGAATACCAGGCTTGCCTGGGGGATGCCTTAGGGCTATCTGCTTTAGCGCGAAAAGATCTTTCCTATAAGATAAAAAAGACTGCCGGTCTCCGACAGTCTTCTGGTTCCTAAAAACTTCCGATATTCAACACACCCGCAAGCACCAGGAACATGATCACCATAATTCTGGTAGCCATCACAAGTCTTCCCTCCATGGAACGTCCCTTGTTCTTGCCCCAGTATGTATCCGCTGCTCCGCTGATTGCTCCGAGTCCTGCTGATTTACCTTCCTGCATCAGAACGACCACTGTCAAAATAATACTGATTATGATAAATACTACCATGCATATCGTCTTTAAAATTTCCACTTCTATCGTACCTCCTGCTTTAAATCCTGCTCATAACTTGTTTATCATATCATAATCTGGCATATTTTTCAAGGATTATTTTCTTTGAGTTTTTCCTTTTTATTTTTCATTGTACCAAAAGGTTTACATCATATTGTGATGTAAACACTTTGCACATAAAAGCGCTATGGAAAACTAGTTTTCCAAACGCTTTTTGTGCAAGGTGTCTCTGCTGCCTTTGGCAGCAAGACCTTTTGGTACAATAAATATC
>CAJUOE010000220.1 GCA_910587895.1 uncultured Lachnospiraceae bacterium | reverse complement strand
TAACTGCTTCTTCTTTTAACTGCTGCAGCAGTTCATCCTTCTTCATATGCTTAAGCTGTTCCTCTGTCAGGACAACTTTTTTCATAGGGATAATTGGGCGGATTACATGGTTTAATTCCTTTATATCCCATTCTTCTGCGGGTGCATCTGCATTGATAATGGCATCCACGACATGCTCTACAACATCTGTAATCATCTTATAAATTGTATCGCGCATGCTTTCGCCATCCAATACCATACGGCGTTCTTTATAAATCACCTCACGCTGTTCATTATTGACACGGTCAAACTCCAGGAGCTGGAGCAGCAGGAGCATCAGGAATGGATCGGGCGGATTATGGAATATAAGGAGAAATATCCGTTAAAATACCCGCAGTCTGGGTTGAGCGGTCCCTATATTATAGAAGAAATCTACAAACAGACCAAAGGAGATGCCATTATGGTGACGGAGGTCGGCCAGCATCAGATGTGGGCGGCACAGTTTTACAAATATAAACAGCCGCGTACCTTAATCTCATCCGGCGGCTTGGGAACGATGGGATATGGCCTTGGCGCGGCGATTGGGGCACAGATGGCAATGCCGGATAAGCAGGTTGTCAATATTGCCGGAGACGGCTGTTTCCGCATGAACATGAATGAGATTGCAACAGCCGTGCGCCAGAAACTTCCCTTAATTCAGGTGGTGATTAATAACCACGTGCTTGGAATGGTGCGTCAGTGGCAGACCCTGTTCTATGAGCAGCATTATTCCGCTACGGTGTTAAATGACAGCGTTGATTTTGTGAAACTGGCGGAGGCGATGGGGGCGACAGGCTACCGCGCCACGTCACAGGAAGAATTTGCGGCGGCGTTCGCAAAGGCGATGGAGAGCGATATGCCGGTACTGATTGACTGCATCATTGACAGCGATGATAAAGTATGGCCGATGGTGGCGCCTGGAAATGCCATCAGTGAGGCGTTTGATGAAGATGACATGGCATGTGTTGCAAAGTAACGCGTGCTGATCTAAAAAAGGAGGAAATATAGTATGAGCAGAGTTTACAATTTTTCCGCAGGACCAGCCGTCCTGCCAGAAGAGGTTTTGCGCGAGGCAGCAGAGGAGATGTTGGATTATAAGGGAAGCGGCATGTCTGTTATGGAGATGAGCCACCGCTCCAAAACGTATGATGGAATCATCAAAGAGGCGGAGGCAGACTTAAGGGAATTGATGAATATCCCGGATAACTATAAGGTTCTGTTTTTACAGGGCGGGGCTTCACAGCAGTTTGCGATGATTCCCATGAACCTGATGAAAAACAAAAAGGCAGCTTACATTGTAACCGGACAGTGGGCAAAGAAAGCATTCCAGGAGGCAGGAAATTACGGAGAGGCAGTAAAGGTGGCTTCTTCGGAGGATGAGACTTTCTCCTATATTCCGGATTGCTCGGACCTGGATATTCCGGAGGATGCAGATTACGTATATATCTGTGAAAACAATACAATTTATGGAACAAAATATAAGACGCTTCCGAATACAAAGGGACATACGCTGGTGGCGGACGTATCTTCCTGTTTCCTGTCTGAGCCGGTAGACGTATCGAAATACGGCGTTATCTACGGCGGCGTGCAGAAGAATATCGGACCCGCAGGCGTGGTGATTGTGATTATCCGTGAGGATCTGATTACAGAAGATACCTTACCGGGAACGCCTACTATGTTGAAATATAAGACGCATGCGGACGCAGATTCCCTCTACAATACACCGCCTGCATATGGCATTTACATCTGCGGCAAGGTGTTTAAGTGGCTCAAGAAGATGGGCGGCCTTGGTGCAATGAAACAGCACAATGAGGAGAAGGCGAAAATTTTATACGATTTCCTTGACCAGAGCAAGATGTTCAAGGGAACGGTAAGAAAAGAGGATCGTTCCCTGATGAACGTACCGTTCATCACCGGAGATAAGGAACTCGACGCCAAGTTTGTCAAAGAGGCAGAGGCTGCCGGGTTTGTGAACCTCAAAGGCCATCGTACGGTAGGCGGTATGCGTGCCAGCATTTACAATGCGATGCCAAAAGAGGGCGTAGAAAAATTAGTTGCATTTATGAAAAAGTTTGAAGAGGAGAATTAATATGTTTCAGTATCATTGCTTAAACCCCATCGCCAATGTAGGGTTAGATTTGTTTGGCGAAAATTATAAAAAGACAGATGAAATGAAAGACGCGCAGGCCGTGTTAGTCCGAAGCGCAGCCATGCATGATCTGGAGCTCCCGCAGGGGCTTGACGCGATTGCAAGGGCCGGAGCCGGAGTCAACAATATTCCGCTTGACAAATGTGCGGAGCAGGGAATTATTGTATTTAATACACCGGGTGCCAATGCCAACGGTGTGAAGGAGCTGGTGTTTGCAGGAATGCTGCTGGCTTCCCGCGATATTATCGGCGGCGTCAACTGGGTGCTGGAGAACAAGGATAATGAAAACGTTGGAAAAGACGCGGAGAAAGCGAAGAAAGCGTTTGCGGGCTGTGAGATCTGCGGCAAGAAATTAGGCGTGATTGGCCTTGGCGCCATCGGCGTCAAAGTAGCAAATGCTGCAACCAAGCTTGGCATGGATGTGTATGGCTATGACCCGTTTATTTCCGTCAATGCAGCGTGGAGCTTATCAAGATATGTCAAACATATCAATAACCTGGAAGAAATCTACCGTGAATGCGACTATATTACCATCCATGTTCCGCTTCTGGACGATACGAAGAAGATGCTGAACAAAGAAGCATTTGCAATGATGAAAGACGGTGTGGTCATCCTTAATTTTGCAAGGGATCTTCTGGTAGACGAAGAGGCCATCCTGGATGCGATTAAGGAAGGAAAAGTTAAGAACCTGATTGCACTCGCAATCACATCGCTGACACTCTATGCGTGCTCGACTACACATCGCGACAATGGTTGGTATC
>CAJUOE010000219.1 GCA_910587895.1 uncultured Lachnospiraceae bacterium | reverse complement strand
GCGATAGCACAGATAGCCGAACAATCCGATTCCGAATATCGCATACAGAGCCCATGCCTTTTCCAAACAGGCTTCCGGAGCCAATCGCATACAGACCCTGCAACGTCTGGTATCCTTTTTCATACTTCTCCGGCTCCAGCCAGATTTTCAGGCGTTCGGCACGGTAGGACTCAAGCATGATGAATGCCGCGCCAAAAGCGACTACCACGCCTCCCATCACCACAAACTGCATATATTTGGGACTTGCCACAAATACAAGGCAGATGGCGATTCCCAATATAATAATCGCCGTGCTCAAGTTCTCCGATGCCACAACCACAACCATCGGCATGACAAGGAGCATGACCTTGATCAGCGCGGTAAACTTGCCCATCTGTTTCGGCATCCGGCTGATGACAGTCGCCAGAAATATAATGATCGCCACCTTCGCCATTTCCGAAGGCTGAAAGCTCAAAGGGCCTATTTTCAGCCAGCGTTTTGCGCCGTTTAACTCCTGTCCCACAAACAATACCAGCACGCACAGTCCAAATGCCGCCGCATACGCTAAGAACCAGAACCTTTTCCAGACGCGATAGTCAATCTTCGCAATCATTGCCATGACGACAATCCCGAGTACATCTGCAAGCAACTGCTTTTTCAAATAGTAAGCGCCATCTGCAAATTTGACCTGCCCGTTCCAGGAACTCGTACTGTAAAGCATGATCAGCCCGAAACAGACTAAAATACAGACAATCAGTAACAGGCTGTAGTCAAAGTACCGCATACTCCTTTGTCTTTGGTCGGTCTTCTGCACTCTGTCCATACCAGCACCCCTGCATTAATTATGATTCTTTTAATTCCCTCGCCATTTCTTTAAACATATCTCCACGCTGCTCATAATTTTCAAACATTCCCCAGCTCGCACAGGCCGGGGAAAGCAGCACTGCATCTCCGCTCACCGCATTTTCATAGCAGATATCCACAGCCTCCTTCAGGCTGTCTGCCAAAATGATATCTTCGCTGGGATATCCCAGTCGAATTGCCGTATCGCGTATTTTTTCCCTCGTGGCTCCCAGAAGAACAAATTTCTTTACCTTTCCCTCAAAAGCCTCAATCCATTCCTCATATTCGGAATCCTTGTCGTAACCGCCCCCGATCAGCAGCGTCGGCCATTTCATCGCACGAATCGCCTGTATCGCCGCATCCGGGTTGGTTCCCTTGGAATCATTGTAAAAACGCACGCCCCGTTTCGTGACCACATATTCAATCCTGTGCGCAACCGCTGTAAAGCGAACCAGAACTTCCCTAATCTTTTCCATGGGAACGCCGTAACAGATTGCCATAGCTGCGGCTGCCATCACATTCTCGTAATTGTGCCTTCCGATCAGCTGTAGCTCTGTCGTGCTGCACACGACTGTCTCCACTCCATCCCAGGCCCAGACAATCTCATCCCCTTTGAGGTACATGCCTTCTTCCAGCCTCTGTTCACTGCTGAAAAATACAACCCGTGCCTCCGTCTGCCCGGCAAACGCACGCAGAACCGGATCTTCGTAGTTCAGGACACAGGTCTCCTCCCTGCCCTGGTTCATGGCAATGCGCATTTTCGCCTGCTGGTAATTCTCCATCGTATGATGGCGGTTGAGATGGTCAGGCGTGATATTCAAAATCGCCGAAATCCGCGGACGGAAGGTATGTACCGTCTCCAGCTGGAAACTGCTGATTTCCGCCACTGTCACGGAGGATTCATCCGTATCTTCCACGACGCCGGTATAGGGAATCCCGATATTGCCCACAACTTTCACCTTCGGGAACACATGCTCCATAATGGCTCCCAGCAGGGAAGTCGTCGTCGTCTTGCCGTTCGTGCCTGTCACTGCCAGGACATTTCCCTGTTCAAATACGCTTGCAAGCTCAATCTCACCCCAGATTTCCAGTCCCGCGCCGCGCATCTTCTCTACCACTTCAATGTCCGTGGGGACGCCCGGGCTTAAGACTGCGATATCACAATCCTTTATCACTTCCTCTGGCAGGTTCCCGAGGACGATTCTAACCTGCTTCAACTCCTTGCTTTTTGCACGGATATCCTCTTGTGTCTGATTCTCATTCCCATCGGCAAGGACGACTGAAAATCCCTGTCGTACCAGGAGTCCGGCGGCTGCTATTCCGCTGATTCCCGCCCCATACACGAGGAAATTTTTCCCTTCTAACTGTACTGTCTTTTTCATTTATATATTCTCCTGTTTTCTATAAGCCCAGCAGCCCGATCAAGCATAAAATCGCCGTAATAATGGAAAATACCGCCACTACCTTCGTCTCAGACCAGCCGCCCAGCTCAAAATGATGGTGAATAGGAGCCATGCGGAAAATGCGCTTGCCCCCGGTCTTTTTAAAGTAAGTCACCTGAATCATAACGGATAACAGCTCGATCCAGTAAATCATTGCCACAATCAATATAAAAATCGGCATCTGCAATACATATGCCGTAGCTGCCACAAAACCGCCGAGCGCCAGCGAACCGGTGTCTCCCATGAACACGCTTGCCGGATGCACATTGAACAGCAAAAATCCCAAAAGCGCACCCACAACTGCACAGGTAATCGGCTCAATGCCGCTGTTTGTGCCGATGGCAACGACAGAGAAAAACGTTGCTATCAACACGGTAACGCTGGATGCAAGGCCATCCAGTCCATCCGTAAAATTAGCGCCGTTTACCGTTCCAAGAATTGCCAGAAACATGACCGGAATTGCCAGCCAGCCGAGATTCAGGAAATATCCATTTTCAAATCCTCCGGTAAATGGAATCAGCGCTTTGTCCGCGCCTTCCGTATAAAAATACATATAAAAACTGAACACGCCTGTGACAAGAATCTGCCCAAGCATCTTCTGCCAGGGCAAAAGGCCATCCGAACGGCGCAGGACAACTTTTAAATAGTCATCCAGAAAGCCGATAATTCCAAATCCGACTGTCACAAATAACACAGGCATAATCCGCGGATAATCCTTCATGTAAATGACGGCTGTCAAAACGATGCCCGCAAGTATCATCAATCCGCCCATAGTAGGCGTTCCCTGCTTGCTCTGATGGGATTTCAGCTCCTCACGCTCCGTCTGTCCGATTTTCAGTTTCCTTAAGACCGGAATTACCACCGGGCCTAAAACTGCCGTAATTGCGAATGAAATCAATACCGGAATTATCACTGTCTGTGCCATTTTCTTTACTCCTCTTTGTCTCTACGGCGCTCATGCGCCGTGCCTGTCAGTTCTCTTGCTCTTTGTCATCTTCTTCTGCCACCGCCTGCTTTTCAATGCCAAGATAGGGCAGAATATTCGCGAAAATCTCTTTTACGACCGGAGCCGCAATCGTTCCGCCGTAATAGATTCCCTGTGGGTCGTTGATAATACATAAAGCCAGTACCTGTGGGTTATCCGCAGGTGCAAAACCCAGGAAGGACGAGATATATTTGTTGGCGCTCCGCGGCAGCGTCTGGGAAGTCGCGGTCTTGCCTCCAATGGAAAAACCTTCAATCTTGGCGTTTTTTCCGCTTCCCTCCGATACCACTTTTTCCAGTACGTCTCGCAGCACTTGCGAGGTCTCACTGCTCACAACGCCTTCTCTCACATCATAATGCAGTTTCTTCACCAGCTCTCCCTGGTCATTCTTAACCGAAACCCCAAAATGCGGCGTAATCCTGTTTCCCCCATTTACAAGCGAGGATACCGTCGTCACAAGCTGAATCGGCGTCACCTGAAAGGACTGTCCAAAAGAAATCGTGGCAAGCTCCACCGGCCCGACATTCTTCTTGTCGTGCATGATGGTTGCCGCCTCACCCGGAAGGTCGATATCTGTGCGCTCCAACAACCCAAATTGTTTAAAATATTTATAGAAATTGTCTGTTCCCAGACGCATTCCCAACTCGATGAATACCGGATTACAGGAATTCTTGATTCCCTCGGTAAACGTCTCCGCCCCGTGCCCTATGCGCTTATGGCAGTGGATTCTGCGATCCTCCACCAGCTTGTAGCCCGGGCAGAAAAAATTATCGTTCAGCGATACCACGCCCTCCTCAAAGGCGGCGGAAGTCGTGATTATCTTAAATACCGAGCCAGGCTCGTAAGTATCGCTGATGCACTGGTTGCGCCACATGCCATTCAATTGCTCCTGCGTGGCGTCTTTTACCTCTGTCACTTTGCCGTCATTTGGCGACACCAGCGTAAACGGTTCATTCAGGTGAAACTCCGGCACATTTACCATCGCCATAATCTCTCCGTTTTGCGGATTGATGACGATAATGGACACGCTGTCCGCCGACTTTGCCTCCATCGCCTTCTTTGCCGCCTGCTCACAGTACAGCTGGATATTGTAATTCAGGCTGATGTGAAGATTGTTGCCGTCCACCGGCTCCTGCCTGCGTTCCCCGGCATTTTCAATCTCCACACCGCGGGCGTCTGTCAGTGTGAGAATTTTCCCATTTGTGCCCTTTAAATAGTCTTCATACTTCACTTCCAGTCCAATAATACCCTGATTATCGCCTCCTGTAAAGCCCAAAACTTTGGACGCCAGCGTATCGTACGGGTAATAACGCTTATAATCCTCATCTACCTTTACCCCCGCCAGCCCGTAATCCCGGATTCTGTCTCCGGATTCTTTGTCCACATTGGACTTCACGCGCTCAATGGAACTTACTTTTTCCACGCGCTTTCGAACCGCGCCCTCTTCCATATCAAGCTCACGGCTCAACACCTCAATTACCTTCTCGGGATCCTCAAGCTGGCTGTGAATCACGGAAATCGTACAGACCGTACGGTTGGTCGCGAGCACCGTTCCGGTGGCGTCAATAATCTTGCCGCGCGCCGCCTTGATATCCCGCTCCCGCTCATGCAAATCCTCCGCTTTCTTTCCGTAATACTCGGAACAGAACACCATCAGATAGACCAGCCTTCCGGCAAGCATCACAAGTACCAGCGATACCGCCACAAAAATGATCAGTATCTTCCTGCGATTAAATGTTTTATTGCGAACCATCCAAAAACCTCATAAAAACTATTACTATAATCTATTACCTTATTTATGAGGTTATGTACTTTTTATGCGAAAACTGTATTACGGATACTCTTCCGGCGTTATCCCATCCAGCATATCTTCCGGCTGTCCGCCCACACCGTCTCCGCCGTCCGGCATGGCGTTCGGTACGCCCTCCGGAACAGCCTCAGGCTCTCCCTGCGGCGTCCCTTCGCCTTGCTGCGCCTCTTCCTGCGCTGTCCCTTCGCCCTGCTGCACTTCTCCCTGCGGCGTGCCGTCGTCCGCCGTTACTTTCTGTTCATCCTCAAAGATATTCATATAAGGAAGAAGTTCTGTAAAAATCTTCTTTGCCAGAGCTGTGGCAAGCGCGCTGCTCTGGTCATCCTCGGCAACATTCGCCTCGTCAATCACGACATAGACCAGAACCTGCGGATTTTCCACCGGTGCAAATCCGATAAAGGAAACGACATATTTCTTATCCTCACGCTTTCCCTTCTGCGCCGTTCCCGTCTTTCCGCCCATGGAATACCCCGGCACTTTGGCGCTCTTTCCGGTTCCCTCGGACACAGTCTTGTACAGGTATCCCTTTATCGTATCGCTCGTCTGCCTGGAAACTGTCTGTTTCAGGGGAGAAGTCTCCGCACTCTGCACGATGTTTCCATGCTCATCGACAATTTTTTTTACCAGGTGCGGCTGGTAATAGTAGCCCCCATTGATTAAGGAGGCAAATGCACTTGCCAACTGCACCATCGTCACATTAAAATTCTGCCCGAACGAGTTCGTGACAAGCGACGTCATATTCGTATTCTCAACGGTATAAATCAATCCGTCGGTCCTTGTCTCTCCCGGCAGGTCAATATTCGTCTTCAGGCCAAAATTAAAGATATTCTGATACTTATAGTAGTCTTCTTTCCCGATATCTACCGCCATCTGCATCAGCGCATCGTTACAGGAGTCCATCAGAGCCCCCTCAATCGTTTCCGTCCCGTGTCCGGAACGGTTGACGCATTTAATCTCAAATCCTCCATATTTCTCCACACCGTCACACTCATACGTTTCCTTCAGTTTCCCCGTCTCAAGCCCCGTAGCCACGGTAAACGGTTTTGCCGTGGACCCCGGTTCATACGTATAGGTGATGCAGAAATTCTGCCAGATGGCATTGAGCCGTTTCAGCCTCTGCTTTTCACTGAACTTGTCTACTTTGTCCTGTGGATAATACTGCGTCAAATCCCACGGATTATTCAAGTCATAAGTAAAATTATCGGACATTCCAATAATTTCCCCATTCTGTGGATTCATGACGAGAACACCCGTATGCCGGCTGCCCGCGCCCGTCACTTCCTCATCTCTGTGTTCTTCCTGAAACTGCGCAATATTATCTTCAATGATTTTCTGGATATTGGCGTCAATCGTTGTAATCAGGCTGTTGCCGTTGACAGGCTCCTTCGTTGTCTTCTCCAGATTATTATCTGTATTAAGATAACCATACTGCCTGCCGTCAATTCCATTCAGGGAATCATTGTAATAATCTTCCAGACCGCCGATTCCCTCGTTTCCGGAGGTCGTGAAACCCAGTACCTTGCTGGCAAGTTTCCCGTAAGGATACTGCCTTTTATACTCTTTTTCAAACCATACGCCCTGCACATTGGGATTTACCTTCTTGCCCTTACTGTCTTCTTTCGCCTGCAATTCCTGAAACGGCTCGATCGTTTCAGCGGGCACTTTCTTGCGCAATACAAAATAGCGGCTGTCCGCCTGTTCGGCAAGCGCCGCACGTATTTCCTCTTCTGTAATATCCGGAAAGCACGTAAGTAGTGCCTTTATCGTAGGCTCCATGTATTTGTCTGCGTCATCATTGATAAGCTTGCAGTCCAGGACGATATTGTATACGTCCACATTGGTCGCCAGGACGGTTCCCTTCGTGTCAAGGATTTCCCCTCGCTGGTAGGGAATCGTCTCGCTCCCGTAACTCTGCTGCCCGAGCACCTGTTTCTCATATTCTTCCCCTTTTACCTGGTCAATATAGATGAGCCTTGCCACCAGTCCGACAGATAAGGCGATGATTGCGGAAAATACTATCAGAAGTTTCTTTTTCATCGTCGGAGAAAATTTCGCTGTTCTCTTTTTTCTGTTTCCCTGTCTTCGATTACCCACTGGCTTTTCACCTTTCCGGTATCTCTTCGTACTGATTCATATAATCGTCGTTATCCACTTCAAAATACTCAATCTGATCTTCCTGTGGATATGCCATGCCAAGCTCGTCCATGGCGCGCTGTCTGATATTGTCGATATTTACCGAATTGCTGATCTTCTTCTGCACCGCGTCATTATCATTTTTCAGGTTCAAAACTTCCGTTTCCAGGCTGGCAACATTCTGCACATTCTGATTCAGTACAGACTGCAAATGCAGGTAGCAGGCAAAAACCATCGCCATCACTGCCACCGTTGCCGTCAAGAACAACACATAAGCCGGGCTGATCTGAAGGGAGCGCGCGCGGTTCCTCTGGACGGCAACCCTGGTCTGTCTCTGACGTTTTTTAAGTTCCCGCTCTTCTTCCTGCCGCCGCACAAACTCCTGATGTACCTGTTCCCTGCGCTGCCTGGTCTCTCTTTGTAACTCTCTTGCTGCATTTCCATCTATGTATGTAGTGTTGCTTTCCCAGTATTGCAATTCCTGCTGCTGTCTCATAATTCTGTCTCCTAATCTGCCTTTATTCCTATTCCGTCTCTATTCTCTCAAACACTCTGAGTTTTGCGCTCTTGGAGCGCGAATTATACTCAATTTCATCCTCGGACGGCACGACTGGCTTTCTTGTCACCACCCTGCCCAACGGTTTCCTGCCGCACACACATACCGGAAAATCACTGGGGCATGTGCATGGATTCTCACTCTTTTTATATATGTTCTTCACAATCCTGTCTTCCAGCGAATGGAAGGTAATAATGCAAATTCGCCCTCCCGGGTTCAGCAGATGAATCATATCTTCCAGCGATTCCTGCAACAGTTCCAATTCCCGGTTCAGTTCAATTCGGATTGCCTGAAACGTGCGTTTGGAAGGATGCCCCCCATTCATGCGTATCTTTGCCGGGATTGCTGCCTTGATAATCTCCGTCAATTCACCTGTCGTCTCTATCTCTTTTTCCTGTCTTGCCAAAACGATATGTTTGGCAATGTTTTTTGCAAATTTATCTTCTCCGTAATCACGGATGATTCGATACAATTCCTGTTCACTGTAGGTATTTACGATTTCCCCTGCCGTCAATTTCTGGCGCTTATCCATCCTCATATCCAGCGGTGCATCCTCCACCCGATAGGTGAACCCCCGGGTCGGGTCATCCAGCTGATAGGACGATACGCCCAAATCCAGCACAATGCCATCCACCTTCGCAACATTGATATCCGCCAATACCTTTCGCATGTCACAGTAATTGTTTCTGATAATCTGTATTTTGTCTTCAAACTCCGACAACCTTCTGGTCGCCGCTTTAATGGCATCCTCATCCTGGTCAATTCCAATAAACTTTCCTCTTCCCGATAATCGCTTACACACCTCATAAGCATGTCCGCCGCCACCCAGCGTTCCGTCCACATAGACCCCATCCGGCCTGACGTTCAGGTATTCGATTGTCTCTCTTAAAAGAACGGACTTATGCTTGAATTCCATGCGATTTCCTTTCTTATATTGTTAATCCGAGGCTTGCCATATGTTCTGCGATTTCCTCCACGTCATCATATTCGCTGGTCTCCTGCCATCTGTCTTTGCTCCAGATTTCAATGTGGTTTACCACGCCTGCGGATATGATTTCCTTCTCAATCCCTGCAAATTCCCGCAGGACTGCCGGGAGAAGAACGCGCCCCTGCTTGTCCACTTCACAGACGGTTGCGCCTGCAAAGAAGAATCGCGCAAATTTGCGGGCTTCCTTGGAGAATTGTGATACTTCACGGAATTTCGTCTCGATCAGCTTCCATTCTTCCGAAGAATACACGAATAAACATCCATCCAGTCCCTTTGTCACCACAAATTCATCACCCAATTGGTCCCTGAATTTGGAAGGAACTATCAGTCTGCCCTTTGCATCTACTGTGTGATTGTATTCTCCCATGAACATCTGCATCACCTTCTGACATCGGGGTATGGCTTTTATGTGTTATCCACAATGTTATCCACTTATCCACCACTTCAATCCATTATCTACCACTTTCCTCCACTCACATTCCATTTTAGACCATTAGAGAAGAAAAAGCAACAGAATTTTAATATTTTTATAAAGTCCCTGTAACAAAAAAAGGACCCTGATTTCTCAGGATCCTCTTCCATTACTATATTCTATTGTCATTCTCACCCACAGTTCTGAAGGTGCTTTTCCTTTGTATATTGCATGTAGTCTTCCATGAGACGATCCAGGCGGAGGCTGATGCGGTAACATTCCTCCGTACTGACATCTTCCGCTGCAACTACATCTAATTCCCTTCGTACAGTCTCAATTTCCTGTCGTAGTTCTCCTATTTTGTTCATCTTGCAGCTCCTTGTCTTATGCATCCTTATTGTAGTCTCTTTTTGCGTAAAAATCAAACGAATTTCGCTATTTTTTTACACGAGATTTCGACAGGGAATGCTTTTATTCGACAATTCCTTAATTGGCTGCAATTATCGGCATTCGGGATGAATTCCTGTGAACCAGCTGTAAAACCGCCGCCACCACCTGATGGCAGAGCGATACAATCTGTCGGCAATCATCTTCGACATTATTCTTCAATTTAATATATGCATCGTGTTTTTTCCTGATGAAATTACAAATTGCCTCCGTGCTGTTGAGATTCTGCACGGATTTCAGAATCTGGGGCTGATTCTTTCTCGCCTCGCCGCTCTGAATATATTCTTTCAGGGTATTCTTAAGATGCTTCTCGTAAATACAGTGTTCTTTCAGGTTCCCGGAAAACTTAGCATTATGAGGAAATGTGAAGTAATCCGCAATATAATGGATCATTTCGCCCAGATTACGGTAGAAGACCCGCATATTAATCTTAGAAGACTGCTGCAGTTCCACTAACCTCTTCAACTCACGCTGAACTTTTGGAAACGTCCCTTCCATCTCATGTTTCACTGTCAAAAAAGAGGGTTTACAGTCCGGCAGGATACTTCCAAGATAAAACGCCTTCTTGTGTTTGACAAGATCCTGTTCGTCCAAACTTCCTACAATATACTTCGCCAACGATATATGAGACTTCTTACGCATGACATCCTCCTATGCTTTCCACTCGATATTCCAGTCCTATTTTACTTCGAGTCTTGTCATTTTACAAGTGTTTTTTGATTTTTTGTGAAAATTTACTATCTGCAATCACAGTCAAAGCTTGCGCATTTTGTCTCCGCACAGCAACATGCATTGCTGCCTGCTATGCCGATTTCATCTGCCTGGCATTTACATCCTTCGTTAAAACGGCAGTTTTCTGCCTGGCATCCCACGCTTGTCTCCGCAGTTCCCTGCTGCACGGAATTGGTCATGCTTTCGCTACGCTCACGAAAACTCTCGCAGCAGGTTTCATTTGGCTTGTCCGCCTCCTGTCCTCCCACCATAATATCCCTCTTAGCGCAGAGGTTGTCGTCATTGTAAGCACAATTTCTTACAGAACATTTTAATCGTGTCATTTTGAAATCTCCTTTCTTGCACCTTTTCCGGCGATTTTAAAGCGGACAGACCTTTTATGGTTCTGTCCGCTTTATTAGTATCAGGGGATTTCATGTCATTTATGCATGGCAAGAACTGCCACGCCAACACAAAAATTATATTTATTTTTTATTTTCTTCCTGATTCTCTTCTTTGCGTATTTCCTTTGTACGGATTTCCTCACAAATCTGCGCAATAAATGCGTCCAGCGATTTGGCGCCTTCATCTCCCGCAAAACGGCTTCTCACGGATACCGTGTGCTCTTCCTCCTCTTTCTGTCCCACAACCAGCATATAGGGAAGTTTGTCGAGGCGCGCCTCGCGAATCTTATAGCCAATCTTCTCCGAACGGTTATCCACAGAGCAGAGGATTCCATTGGCTTTTAACTGTTTCTCAACTTCTGCGGCATACTCCTCGTATTTATCCGAAATCGGCAATACCCTCACCTGTTCCGGGCACAGCCATGTCGGGAATTTGCCCGCATATTTCTCAATCAGCCATGCCAATGTACGCTCATAACAGCCCATGGAAGTTCTGTGAATGATGTAAGGACGTACCTTGTCGCCGTTCTGGTCAATATAGTACATATCAAACTGCTCGGCAAGCAGGGCGTCCCACTGAATGGTAATCATCGTATCTTCCTTGCCATAGACATTTTTGGTATTGATATCTATCTTGGGACCGTAAAATGCGGCTTCGCCCACTTCCTCGGTAAATGGGATTTCCAGCTCTAGCATAATGTCGCGCATATGCTGCTGGGTTTCCTCCCAGACCTCAGGCTCTCCAATATATTTCTCACGATTTTCCGGATCCCATTTGGAAAGATGGTAGGTGACATCCTCCTCAACACCCAGGGTCACCAGGCAGTGTTTCGCCAATGCAAGGCAGCGCTTGAACTCCTCCACCATCTGATCCGGACGGACAATCAGATGTCCCTCGGAAATCGTAAACTGGCGCACTCTCGTAAGTCCGTGCATCTCTCCCGAATCCTCGTTACGGAATAATGTAGAAGTCTCGCCGTAACGCAAGGGAAGGTCACGGTAGGAATGCTGTTCCGCTTTATATACGTAATACTGGAACGGGCAGGTCATGGGACGCAGCGCAAACACTTCCTTGTCCTTCTCTTCATCGCCCAGCACAAACATGCCGTCCGTATAGTGATCCCAGTGGCCGGAAATCTTATACAAATCAGATTTCGCCATCAATGGCGTCTTCGTGCGGATGTAACCCCATTCGTTGTCTTCCAGGTCTTCAATCCACCGCTGCATGGTCTGTACCATTTTAGCGCCCTTCGGCATCAGCAAAGGCAGTCCCTGCCCAATCACATCCACCGTGGTAAACAGTTTCATCTCGCGGCCCAGCCGATTGTGGTCACGTTTTTTGATATCTTCCAGATGCTCAAGATACGCATTCAGCTCATCTTTCGTGGCAAATGCCGTACCATAAATTCTCTGCAGCTGCGCCTTGTCGGAATCACCTCTCCAATATGCCATGGAGGAGGAAATCAGCTTAAATGCCTTGATGGGTTTGGTGCTCATCAGGTGCGGACCTGCACACAGATCCGTAAATCCCTCTCCCTGTTTATAGAAAGAAATCTCCGCGTCCTCCGGCAGATCCTCAATCAGCTCCACCTTATACGGCTCCTCTCTCTCCTGCATGAATGAGATGGCCTCCGCTCTCGGGAGCGTAAACTTCTCCAGGCGGCATCCTGCTTTGATAATCTTTTTCATTTCTTTCTCCAGGTTGTCCAAATCTTCCCTGGAAAAAGGCTCTGCCTCAAAATCATAATAAAAACCTTCGTCTATCGACGGCCCGATGGCAAGCTTCGCGTTCGGAAACAGATGTTTTACTGCCTCTGCCAGTACATGAGAGCACGTATGGCGGACAACACGGATTCCCTCATCGTCCTTCTGCGTCAGGATATTCAGCTCACAGTCACTGTCCACAACCGTCCGCAGGTCTGCGACCTCACCGTTCACCTCGCCGGCACAGGCTGCCCTGGCCAATCCTTCACTGATATCCAACGCGATATCATAAATACTCTTTGCCTCACTGTACTCCTTGAAGGAGCCGTCTTTTAATGTAACTTTCATAGCAATCTCCTAATTCCTTCCACAGCATTTCTTATATTTCTTACCACTTCCGCAGGGGCATGGGTCATTGGGATATACCTTCTGCTCCTTTATGATTGTACCGGATTTCTTCTGTTCCAGATAGAGCTTATGGCGGGTATCCTCATCAAAGATGCTCTCCCACTGGGGAAGCTCATAGAGCCAGTCTGCCTTGGCATCCACCATATTCTTGTAAAGTTTCTCCTTGTCAAACGCAAGACTGACCTTCGTATCCTCGTCCATCTCCTCAATCGGATTGGCCTCAATCAGACTCTCATTGATTCCATCCAGGAATCCAACCATCTCCATAACAGTTATTTCATACTTCTCTGCAAGCTCTTTTACTGTTCCTTCAACGACCTCGTCCGGGTTGGCCAGCAACTTCTCGTAGACGCCTTTCTCCAACAGGAAATACCTCTGCCAGAAACGCTGAATTTCTCCCTTGTTCGCCTCCTGATTATAGGCGACGCTTCTCCATTCTTCTAATAACGACATGTCCATACCATCCTTTACCATATTCTAAATTTCCACAACAGTTTGGCCGCACTGATTCACATGCATGATTCTGTTACCTGTATACGGCCGCGCTGAGATTATACCTTCTTAAACCGCTCTACTTCATCACACAGCTCCCTGGAAATACTCTGGCTGTTCTGTGTCTCCTTCTGAATTCCAGCCATCGCCTCCACAAGATTTCCCGTATTCTCCGCAACATTCGTGACGCCTTTCGCGCTCTCATCCACGGTAACAGAAATATCGTTGATTCCCACATTGATACGCTGCATAATTGACTGCATCTCAGACGTCCCGCTTGCAAATTCTGTCAGTATCACATCAACATCTTCTGCATCATGCTGATAATTATTCGCGACATCCACAAAACCATCATAATCTTTCATGACGTTTTCGTCAATATACTGTAACATATTCTCTGCATTTAACGCAAGTTTTTCTACTGCAGCCGTCACCATATTGCTGATATTCTGAATATTGTTGGCGGTATCCTTGCTGTTATCTGCCAGTATGCGAATCTCATCTGCCACCACCGCAAAGCCCTTGCCTGCATCTCCGGCTCTCGCCGCTTCTATGGATGCATTCAAGGCAAGCAGATTCGTCTGGCTGCTGATATCGAGAATGTCGGCGGTCAGCTCATTGATGTGCTTGACACTCTTGCTTTCTTTTACCGCCTGCTCCAACATCACGCGAATCTCCGCGATCATCTCGGCAGCTGCTGACTTGCTATTTACCGCATCCTTTCGGACAGACTGCGCCCTGACCTTAATCTGTTCCACCAGATCCGCTCCATTCCCTGCCCTGACCGCCATGTTTTCTACTCTTTTGTAGATGTCGTTACTTCCGATTGTCATCTGTTCCAGGCTGACCGATACTTCTTCCATGCTGGCTGCCAGCTGTTCCATGGCAGCAGACACACTGTTCACATTCTCATTGGAAATATTCACCCGGTCTGTAATTGTATCCGCAGATTCCAGCATACGTGCGGAATCGCCTTTTAACTTGCGCATCAGCGACTGAAGCTGCTCGATAAATCCGTTGACGCCGCTGACAAGCTGTCCCACTTCATCCTCGGTCTTTACTACGATACGCTCCGTCAAATCGCCCTCTTCCTTCTGAATCTTTTCCACAATCTGATTCAGATGCCCGCTGGCTTTCTTCGCCGGCCGTGCAATCGTACACATGACAATGAGAATCACCGCCCCCGCCATCAGGGTAAAAAGGATAATCATCACCACATTAAAGATGTATGTACCTGCGATTTTTGTATCAATCCTGTCCGCCACGTAATTGATGCGGTTCTCCATCGCCTCCGTGTAGGTTACCTTGCTGCCGTCAAGGACATCTCTCTTTTTCTTGCATTGGCGCAACACTTCCAGCGTCGTAATATTATCTCCCTGTTCCACCACCTTGGCCGCCTGAATGCCCAGTTCCATAAACTCTTCAAACTGCTCCTTATAAGCCGTAAAACTGTCATTCAACGTTGCATCTGTGGTCTGGTTGCACAACGCATCCATATTGTCCAGGTAACTCTGAAGGCTGGCCGCCTTTTCCTCTATCTTCTTAACGCCCTGCGCCTTAAGTTTGCCGGATTCCATAAGTCCCCGGAATTCCTGTGCCTGCACCGACATCTGCCCTTCTATCTTCTGCAATTGCAGGTATACGTCCGCAATCTCACTGTTCCTGCTGTTGATTTCAGAAAGCGCCATAACATTTGCCAGACTGAATCCCAAAAAGAACAGTGATAAAATCCCCAGCAATACCATTATTTTTGTCCCAATACGTTTTTTCATTCTTCTCCTCCTTCGCAATCTGCATGTGGATTCCCGGAAAGACCTCCTAGGCCGGAGGTAATTTCTTGGAACAAGCTACCGCCAGAGCACCCGGTCCGATATGACAGGCCACACTTAATGACAGTGGGTCTACAAATTCAATTTGCTGTCCCGGGATTGCCGCCTCTATCTGCGCCTTAAAATCGAGCGCAAGTTCCTTATCTTTCGTATATGCCACAAAGATATGCATATTTTCTCCATTTTCGTCCTTGAATCTTTTCACGAGATCATTCCTGATCGCATCAATCATAATCGTTCTTGCCTGTTTTACCGTACGTGCCTTTGCATAGCTGTCCAGCTTTTCTCCCTGGATCTGCAATACCGGCTTGAGTTTCAGCAGGGTACCAAGCGCTGCCGCCGCCGGAGTAAGGCGTCCGCCTTTCTTGAGATAATACAGCGTGTCCACCATAATATAAATGCTGGAATCATACTTCGTCTCTTCCAGATATTCTTTGATTTCCTTTGCACTCCTGCCCCTTTTTGCCAGCTCCACGGCGTCCAGGACAGTCTGCCTCTGGGTTACGGAAATGCGTTGGTTATTGACAACCTGTACCTTATCGTCATAATCCTGCGCCAGCATGATGGCTGTCTCGCAGGAACTGCTCAGTCCGCTCGACATAGGGATATGCACAATCTCATCATATTCCTGTAACAACTCATCCCATAACTCCGTCACAGATGCCACGGCGGGCATGGAAGTAGAAATATCTGCATTGCCTTCCAATTTCTCATAAAATTGTTCCTGGGTAAGGGATATGTCTTCATAATATGTCTCTTCATTTATAAAAAAGGGCATGGGCAGCACATATATCCCATACGCCTTTGCCTGTTCCTGCGTGATTCCGCTGTTACTGTCTGATACTACTGCAATTTTTCCCACAGATAGTCCTCCTTCTATTATCTGATAATTAAATATATTCTATCACACTTTTCGTATTGATACAATCTTCTTGTCCCATTTTCTTATCAGTTTTCCCTGCTTCCATTTACTTATGCTGTCAATTCATTCTAGGGTATAATCTCGCGGCTGTCAACAGAATTTCGGACAAATTGAACAAAGTGGGCAATCCCACTTCAACTCCCCTGCCCCTCAATCTTGAGGGGATTGCACACTTTGACGCGCCGAGTGCGGTCGCTTTAGCGACATCTTCTTATCGCACGAGTGCGCATAATTGTTTTTTATCTTATAGGAAGACACTTAGCAGATTGTTGACATATTTGAACACGGTCTTCTCCTCATATTCCATG
>CAJUOE010000218.1 GCA_910587895.1 uncultured Lachnospiraceae bacterium | reverse complement strand
GTCAGCAGATTAGAGTTAATGTATATAGGCTCTACCCCCATAATTTCTGTTATTATGTCTTGGTTCTCCTTTGTCATGGTTGCATTGTTTTCCAGCAAAAACCATTTAGCCTCTGTTTCGTATAAAGCCCTCACATAATCAAAGAACAACTTGCTTTCCGCACCGTCCAGCCCTTTCTTATCCCCGCAGCTGCAAAGGTTTTGGCATGGGCTACCGCCTATCAGTAAATCTATCTTGCCCTTATACTTTGTAAAATCTTCCTTTGTGACGTCCCCACCCCTTATTATGTCTGGGTAATTCTTTCTGCTGATTTCAATAGCATTATGCTCTATCTCATATGCTATGTACTTGTCTATCTCTATGCCTGCCCGCTGCAAAGCCACCATGCCGCAGCTTATACCGTCAAATAGGCTTAACACTGTCAATCCCACTGTATACCTCTCCTTTCAAATCTCCTTTTCCTTTCTGTTCGTCAAATACGCTTAACTGCCTATTTTCCTGCTTTATGTCCTCGTCTATGTCGTCTATATCCATACATTCATTGAAAACACTTTGCAGGCTCTTTGCCTTTTTCCATGTGTGCTGTATCTTCATTTCTGCCCGTACATACTCTGCCGCCATTTCTGGGTATCTCTTCATGTTCTCTGCTGCGTGGCGCTCTGGCATGAACATACAGAACATACAGCTACACCTACCTATGTATTCATAGCACGGGTGCGGCTCTAGCTTAAGCTCCCTGCCCTGCTCAAACATTTTGCCTTTTTCGTAATCTAGGCAAGGTCTGTACCAATGGCATGTAAAATCTGCTACCCGCTTTGTCTTAAGTGTTGTGCTGTGATATTCCAGCTCTGGCAACTTTGCCCGCCCCGTGCTTTCGTCCCTGCGCTCCCCAGATACAAATAAGCACTTTGCGCCTAACTGCTGCCTATGCTGCCGTATCCATTTGTCAGTTACCGCCGTTTTCAGATAAGCCGTACACCATCTATTTTTCATATCTGGAAACTTAAGCCGCTCATTCAGCAGCAGCCCTAAAAATCCTCTGGTATCCGATAGCAGAACGGGCTTAACTCCCATGAACGCCGCCACCTTGTAAAACAGTGATACGTTTTCTGGGTACTCACACCCAGTATCACAATAAAGCAGATATATCTTTTCTTTAGGAAAGTTCTTAACCGCCCAGTACAGCGCCCCCGTGCTGTCTATCCCGTTTGAGTAGCTTACTATTACGCTGGTATACTCCAAATCGCTTAATAATCCCTCTGTCGGTACTACCTTTGTGCGTGCCATTGTGTTTGCCTCTCTTTCGTCGCCTCTCTGGTCTTAAAGTGTCGCCTGCGCTATGTCTGCTGTATATGTCAGCTTATCCGTGCCGCTGCGCTCAATCTCTTTGTAAATCGTATCTCTGTGTGTTCCTACTGCTGCCGCAATCTCTACTATGCTGTCGCCCGCCTTAAGCATCTTTTCTATTGTCCGTCTGTCCTCATAGCGCAATCTCTTGTATCTCCTTGCCATTGTCCTTACTCTCCTTTCTTTCAACCTTAAAAAGCCAGTCTGTTTCATCTTCCGTAACCAGCCCATAATATGTATCAGTTCTGGTAAAGCAATACTCTACCCCGTAAAACTGCTTTATTGCCATTTTGTAAACTTCCCACTGCGCTTGACACCAATCCGCTACTTTTCTCTCCCTTTTATATTCGTCTGTGTAGTATGCGTGCTGTCTGCAAGCGTTCAACGCTATATCCCAGCTTGTTATACAATCCTTTAATGTGCTGCCTAACTCTGTCCTTAAAAATCTCTCTTTGTTCAATTTCATACTGTTTACCTCTCTTTCGTTGTAAAAAAATAAGCGTGTCAGAGTTTTTACGCTCTGCACGCTCTTCTTTTTCTCTGCTATTTCAATAAAAAAGAAATTCGGCAGAGGCTTTAATACCTCTTGTCGAATTTCATTCTAAAACTTATCTACTTTTTGTACATTCCGCCCAACACACCATACTGCGATGCCCTATTTCCGTTTTAATCGTTTTACCTTTGCAGCCGTTGTCCTTTTGCTCAGTGGGCTGGTACAATATTTATAAGAATTTGCCGCCTCTACCTTGTAATAATAATTCTTGTTTACTTCCGCGGTTTTGTCCACAAAAGTTCTCTTTTTACTGGTTCCAACCAGCTTATAACTTCCATTCTTCTTCGTGGAACGATAAACATAATACTTCTTTGCACCGGAAACTGCACGCCAGGAAACCTTAATCTTTCCTGTTTTCTTTTTTGCCGAAACCTTACCCATTGATTTAGCAGCTACGTTCTCGGGCTTGTCCAGTTCCACGTAGAGGACATAGGAAGCCTTGTCGTCCGTATTATCCTTATTGGTAGCCACGATTGTCACCTTTCCGGATTCTTTTACGGTAACCAGCCCCGTGTTATCGACGGTTGCCACCTTCTTATTGCCGCTGTGCCACTTCAAATTGTCTTTATTTCCCTGCGGCTTTATCATGATCTTATCGCCCTTGCCCGCCAGGTAATGTGCCCTGGAAAATTTCAGCGGGGTCCTGACCTCGACGCTGCAAAATGCCAGCAATCCATCCGCCGCCTCCGCATAGACAACGGTATCTCCCGCTGCCTTTGCCGTAATCAGGCCTGTCTGCGCGTTCACTGTCGCCACATTGGGATTGAGGCTCTTATATGTGATATCATAAGACTGCCACAGCCGGCTGGATGCCACTGCCTGTACCGTCGCCGTCTTTCCCACTCTGAGCGAAACTATATTCCGGTTGATCATCAGGTAGTCCTTGGGCAGGGCACACAGCAAAGCGAGATCTGCCACCGGAACGTTACAGTGCGTCAAAGATGCATTCCACGGATTCGCCGTCTTCCCATAAATTTTATAATAAAAACAACTGGCTGCCAGAAAATAGCCTGCGTAGTTCGGATGCTTATTATCCGACTGCGTAAGATTTATCCATGGATACAGCGTTTCAATCCGCCTCGAATGCATACCCACCATAACCACCTCGACGCCCAGCCGCCTTTCTATCTCTTTAAATCCGGCAGCGAGACGCAAGGACATCTCCGGTGTCGTCAGCAGCCTGCTGACCCCGTCTACTTTCACTGCCACGCCATTGCTGTATCCTGCATTCATGTAAAGCAGCATCTTCGCCTGGGGCTGGAGCGCTGTCACCATCTTGCGCAGCTGCTGCACTGCCGGAATCATCTCAGTTTCCAGGCTCGTAATTGCATTTGTTGTCTGTTCCTGAAATATGATATAATCCCATTTATGATTTGTCAAAAGATTCAGCAGCTCTCCGTAATAAGAAACCTTCTTATCTCCTAATCCTGCATAATATGCCAGCCTTGCCGAGCCATGCGCCAGCGTCGTAACCTCCAGGTTATGTCCCTCCCCCGCTGCCAGTTCCTCCAGGGGCTGCTCTATTGTCCAGGTAATCCCATTACGGGTTTCTCTGGTAAAACTGTTTCCCACAAGCAGGACATATTTTGCATCTTCCTTCTTTCCATCATCCGGCGTCGCCACAGAACCCGGCTGGTTCTCCCGCACTTTCCCGGGTTCGCTGTCTTTCTCTTTCCCGGTTTCGTTTCCCTCATTCTCGTCTGCCTTGCTCTCCCCATAAATCCCTTCGTTCTGATCATAAATCCCTGTATTGTACGATGCATACGCCTCCATGCTTCCCAAAGCGCTCAATACCAGGACACATATGATACATATTACTTTCTTCATGGTTCCTCCATTCACTCTTTCGTTTGCAATCTATCCCTTCGTTACAAATCGTTGACCACTTTCCCTTCTTACTATATCCCTTCTTACGTTGTCCCTTCTTACGTTATCCCTTTTTGAAAATCCCTTTGACGCTACAGATTTGTCCTCACAAGCTTGGGCTTGTATCCCTCCCTTTCCAAAGCCTGCATAATCTGCTGTTTGTGCTCTGTTCCGAATGCTTCCAGCGTAATCCGCAGCTCTACCGCCGCATTGCGGTTGGTGCTGACAAACTGGTTGTGCTCCAGTTTGATGACATTTCCCTGTTCTTTTGCCATTGTCTCTGCAACCTTGCTCAGTTCTCCCGGCTTATCCGGCAGCAGCACCGATACCGTAAAGATGCGGTCACGGAAAATAAGTCCCTGCTGCACCACGGATGACATCGTAATCACGTCCATATTTCCGCCGCTCAGAATCGACACCACGCGTTTGCCTCTCACATCGAGGTGACGCAGGGCCGCAACGGTCAACAATCCCGAATTCTCTACAACCATCTTATGGTTTTCCACCATATCAAGAAACGCCACGATCAGCTCGTCATCTTCGACGGTAATGATCTGGTCAAGGTTCTCACTGACATAGGGGAAGATATTTTCCCCCGGCGTCTTTACCGCTGTTCCATCTGCAATCGTATTGACATTGGGAAGGGTAACGACCTTTCCCGCCTCAATCGACGCCTGCATACAGCTTGCGCCCGCAGGCTCCACGCCAATCACCTTAATCTTGGGATTGAGCATTTTGGCAAGCGTGGATACGCCGGTGGCAAGGCCGCCGCCTCCAATGGGAACCAGAATATATTCCACCAACGGCAGCTCTTTAAAGATTTCCATGGCGATCGTTCCCTGTCCAGTTGCCACTGCAAGGTCGTCAAACGGATGGATGAATGTATAACCGTTCTCTTCTGCCAGCTCATAAGCCTTATTGCAGGCCTCATCGTACACATCCCCATACAACACAACTTCCGCGCCGTAGCCTTTCGTGCGGTTGACCTTAATCAGCGGCGTTGTAGTAGGCATCACAATGACGGCTTTCGCGCCAAAACATTTGGCAGCGTAAGCTACGCCCTGCGCGTGGTTTCCCGCAGATGCGGTTATCAACCCCCTCTGCCGCTCCTCTTCTGTCAGCGTGCTGATTTTGTAATACGCGCCGCGCACCTTGTATGCCCCGGTAAACTGCATGTTCTCCGGTTTCAGGTATACTTTATTCCCGGTTTGCTCACTCAGGTAATCACTGTATACCAGCTTTGTCTCCAGCGTCACCTCCCTTACAATCCTGCTCGCCTCTTCAAACTTGTCCAGTGTCAGCATCTTGCGCCCTCCTGTTCTTTCCTGTGTAAATCTTCTTATTCTCCCTGCCCTGTCTCTCCATCCCTGGAAAACAGCGCGTTCACAAACTGTTCCGATTCAAATTTCTGTAAATCGTCGATGCTCTCGCCCACGCCGATATATTTGACCGGAATGCCCAGTTCCGACTGAATTGCCACTGCAATTCCTCCCTTGGCGGTTCCATCCATCTTCGTGAGGATGATTCCGGTAATATCCGCGACCTCCGAAAACTGCTTTGCCTGCGCCAGCGCATTCTGTCCGGTTGTCCCGTCCAGCACGACCAGCGTCTCACGGAATGCATCACTGTATTCTTTTTCCAGAATGCGATGAATCTTTTTCAATTCTTCCATAAGGTTCTTCTTGTTATGGAGACGTCCCGCCGTGTCGCAGAGCAATACATCTGCACTGCGCGCCTTCGCTGCGGCTACCGCATCGTATACGACAGACGCCGGGTCTGCCCCCTCCTGTCCCCCTATCATCTCCACTCCGGCGCGGTTTGCCCACTCACTGAGCTGTTCCCCCGCTGCCGCCCGGAACGTGTCTGCCGCCGCAAGGACAACTTTTTTCCCCTGCCCTTTCAGTTTTCCGGCAAGCTTGCCTACGGAAGTTGTCTTTCCCACACCGTTGACGCCAATCACAAGCACCACGGACTTCTCCTGTTCAAACCGATACGCTGTCTCGCCCACGTCCATCTGTTCCTTGATGCTGGCAATCAACAGCTCCTTGCACTGCTCTGGCTCTTTGATGTGCTCTTCTTTTACTTTTTGTTTTAAATTTTCTATGATTGACGTCGTCGCCTGCACGCCAAGGTCACCCATAATCAGTATTTCCTCTATCTCCTCATAAAAATCTTCATCGATGCTGGAAAACCCGCTGAATATCGAATCAATTCCCGAGACGATATTATCCCTGGTCTTCGAAAGACCCTCTACCAATCGTTTGAAAAAGCCTTTTTTTTCCTCTGCCATATTCGCGTCCCTTTCTATTATTTATTAATTTCAACCGTTAGATACCTGCGAAATGTTTCATAATTTAGCCTACGCATCCAGATCTTCTTCGATCAGGTTCACCGAAACAAGCGTTGATACGCCTTTCTCCTGCATGGTAATGCCATAAAGCCTGTCCGCTGCCGCCATGGTTCCTCTCCGATGGGTAATCACAATAAACTGGGTGTTTCTTGTCAGTTTATGTAAATATTTGGCAAAACGCCCCACATTGGAATCGTCAAGCGCCGCCTCTATCTCATCCAGAAGACAGAATGGGGATGGTTTTAAGTTCTGAATGGCAAACAGCAGGGAAATTGCCGTCAGAGCCTTCTCTCCTCCGGACATCTGCATCATATTCTGGAGTTTCTTTCCGGGCGGCTGCGCGCTGATGCGGATGCCGCATTCCAGAATGTCCTCATCCTCCACAAGCTCAAGCGTACCTTTGCCGCCGCCGAACAATTCCTTAAAAACTTTGTTGAACTCCGTCTGGATCTGCGCAAATTTCTCCATGAACTGCTTGCGCATCCCTGCGTCCAGTTCCTCAATAATCCCCAGCAGCGTCTTTTCCGCCTCTATGAGGTCGTCGTGCTGAGTCTTTAAAAATATGTACCGTTCCGAGATACTGCGGTAGTCTTCAATGGCATTGACATTGACATCTCCCAGCCCCCGGATTTCGTCTTTTATTTCCGCAATCCGTTTCTTTAACTCAGCAGGATTGTTATATTCCTCATTGCGCAGTTCCATTGCGTTGTGAAGGGTCAGCTCATATTCCTCCCACATATAATTGCTCTGGTTCTCCGCAGATTCCTGTAGTTTCTCCTTCTGGCTATTCAGACGGTACAGCTCCTTGTCCAGATCATTGATTTGACCGGACAGCTCTTCCTGTTTCTGGAAAAAGCCACGATAGGACCGGGACATCTCTTCCCGCTTCTTCTGTCCGTCCTCCAGTTTTTGTTCCAATTCCGTATGCGCCGTATCAGACGCCGCAATTGTATCCTGGATTTTTGCGATATCCGCCTGCCTCTTCTCAATGTCTGCCTGCGAATCGTCCTTCTCCTGCCTTGCAGCCTGAAGATCCGCCTCCAGTTTGTCTGTTTCTCCTTCAATTCGGGAAATATTTTCTTTGAGGAAACTGAGTTTCTGCATGAGGTTCGCTTCCTCAAGCTGCACCCTGGAAACGGCGCTCTGGCTCTCTTCCGCAAGCTGATTCTGCCTGTCCAGGATTTGCTGCAGGTTCCTGTTCTCCTCCTCAATCTCCTTCTCGCGGATATTTGCCGCCTGAATTTCCTGCTCAATCATGCTGCGGCTTTCACTGATTTCCCCAAGCTGGTTTTCCAACTGGCGGTTCTCTGTCTGTAAATCGTGAAACTGATTGTCGTTTTCTTCCTTCTGCTCCCTGGCGCGCTCGAGATTCATTTTCTCCGTATTCTGATCCAGCATTGCCTCTTTGAGGTCTTCACGAATCTGGAGCAGATCTTCTTTTAACAGCTCACGTGCCGTCTGAATCTCTTCGAGGCGGTTTTTGTGTTTTGATAGGCTCTCTTTTAAGGCCTCTGTCTCTTTCTGCAAATCCTCGATTTCGCGTTTCCTGCCCAGAAGATTGCTGGTATTCTTAAACGCGCCTCCTGTCATGGATCCGCCCGGATTCAACGACTCGCCTTCCAGCGTTACAATCCTTAAGCTGTACCTGTATTTGCGTGCAAGGGCAATGGCATGGTCGATGGTATCAACGACATACGTCCTCCCCAAAAGGTAGGTCTTAAGCTCTGCAAACCGCTCATCTGCCCGCACGAGGCTGCTGCCGATCCCGATCACCCCGGGTTCCGCCAGCGCTTCCTTATTAACCTGCACCGCTCTTTTCCCCACGCTTGTCAGCGGAAGGAAGGTTGCGCGTCCGTAACGGTTCTTCTTCAGGTATTCAATCATTTTTTTCGCCGTTGACTCATCGCTGGTGACAATATTTTGAATACTGCCTCCCAACGCCGTCTCAATGGCAATCTCATATTGTTTATCGACCTGAATTAAGTCTGCCACAACTCCAAGCAAGCCGGATTCTTTTTCCTTTTTTTCCATCACGCGTCGGATGGAATTTCCATAGCCATCATAACGCTCGGCTATATTGACCAGAGACTCCAGCCTGGACTGCTCCCTGTGGTAACGCGCCGTGTCCTGTTCCAGATCCTTCGTCGTCTGCGCCTGCTTTTGCTGCCACCCTTTGTTTTTCTGCTCTAAGTCCTGCTCCTGTTTCAGCAGTCCCAGATAATGGCTCCTTGCGTCCTCATACCTGCGTTCGCACTCCTGAACCATGAAGGCAAGGTCCTCTTCCTCGCTTTTCTGCTCTAACAGCTGTTTGCTTAACTGGGCCCTGCGGATATTGACCTGCTCCTTCATCGTGTCATAACGCTGCTGCTTTGCCTTTGTGGAGGCCTTGTTGTTCAGAAGCTCAATCATTTCATTCTTGCCATTCTCAATGCCGCGGCTGCAGCGCGCAATCTCCTCCTGTATCTCCTGATACTGCGCCATGACCTGTATTTTCTGTTCTTCCACGGAACTCAGTTCTCGCTGAAACTGCTCCATCTCACGGACAAATCCCGCTTTCTGCTCCATGCGCAGCGCCTTGTCACGGTCAATTTCTTCCTGGCGTACCCTGAAATGCTCTTCGCTCTGCTGTGCCGCATGAATCTGCTCGCGCAGCACATTGATTTCACCCTCAAGCCTTCCTTTCAGCACTGTGGTATTATTAAGCTCTTCCCGCAGTGATGCAAGCTGCGCATCTGCTTTCTCCATATCGCGCTCTGTCTGCTCATACTCCGACTTGATATTGTCATAAGCGCTGCTTACCTCCTGCAGATTCTGTCCGGCAATCCTGATCTTTTCTTCCAGATCCTTTGTCTGCTGCTCCATGCGCTCCATATCCATCAGGAACATATTCACATCATAGGTCTTTAGCTCTTCTCTCTTCTTAAGGTATGTCTTCGCCTTTTCCGCCTGTTTCTCCAGCGGCCCCACCTGTTTTTCCAGTTCCGCGAGAATATCGTTGACGCGCACAAGGTTCTGCTGTTCGGCTTCCAGTTTCTTCTGTGCCGTCGCCTTCCTGCGCTTATATTTGACAATGCCTGCCGCCTCGTCGAACAGCTCCCGGCGTTCCTCCGGCTTGCCGTTTAAAATCCGTTCAATCTGCCCCTGCCCGATGATGGAGTAGCCTTCTTTTCCAATGCCGGTATCGTAAAACAGCTCATTGACGTCCTTTAAGCGGCATGCCGTTCCATTAATCAGGTATTCGCTCTCTCCGGAGCGGTAAACCCTGCGCGCCACCGTCACCTCATTGTAATCCACATTCAACTGCCTGTCGCTGTTATCCAGCGTAATTGCCACATAGGCATAACTGAGCGGTTTCCGGTTCTCCGTGCCGGAAAAAATAACATCCTGCATACTGGCGCCCCGAAGCTGTTTGACGCGCTGTTCTCCCAGCACCCAGCGCACGGCATCCGCAACGTTGCTCTTTCCGCTTCCATTCGGCCCGACAATGCCGGTAATTCCGTTATGAAATTCAAATAAAATCTTATTGGCAAAAGATTTGAACCCGTGGACTTCTATACTCTTTAAATACATGCATTTCCTCCGTCGCCCTGCTGTTTCAGCTGCAATAATGTATGGTAGGCAGCCTCCTGCTCCGCGGCCTTCTTGCTTCTTCCCTCTCCCTGTCCATAGGCCTTATCACCGATTCTTGCCTCCATGACAAATTTCTTATTATGGTCGGGTCCCTCCTCATGAATCAGCACATAGTGCAATTCCTCGCTGTAACTGCCCTGCACCACTTCCTGCAAGATCGTCTTGCTATCAAAAAAGAGACGCTTATGCTCAATGTCATTCAATATAAAACGATGAATGAACTCTTTTGCATTAGCAAGACCACCGTCCAGATAAATTGCTCCGATCACTGCCTCTAAGGCATCAGACAGAATGGACGCCCTCTTCCTGCCTCCCGTTTGCTCCTCCCCCTTCCCAAGCAGAAGGTATTTTCCCAGTTCCAGCTCCCTCGTGCAAAACGACAGTGTCGGTTCACAGACCATGCTGGCGCGCAGCGTCGTGAGTTCCCCTTCCGGACGTTTTGGATACCTGTGAAATAAAAAGTCGCTGGTAACCACTTCCAGCACCGCATCCCCCAGAAATTCCAGCCGTTCATTGTCGGCATTTTTGCCCAGATGCCGCTCGTTGGCATAAGAGCTGTGGATCAATGCCTGTTTCAGCAGTTTTTTATTTTGAAACTGATAACCGATTCTATTTTCAAATTCTTTCTGTAATTCCATAAATTATTCCTTTCAAAAAGGATAGCCCGGAAGAAATTTCATGTAATTTCTTCCAGGCACCTCTATCCCTTATCCGATGCGGGATTCCACTAATTCAATGCATTCTTGATCTGTTCCACTGCATCGCCTACCGTTGCAATCTTCTCTGCTTCCTCGTTGGCAATCTCAATGTCAAATTCTTCTTCCAGCCCCATGATAATCTGAAAAATATCCAAAGAATCTGCTCCCAGATCATCTACGAAAGTAGTATCCATTGTGATTTCCTGTTCATCAACATTCAATACTTCTGAAATGATTTTTTTAAGTTTCTCAAATTCCATGACTTCCTCCAATATTCTTTTTGATTTTTTCATTGATTTCCTGTTCTTTGAAAGTTACACATTGAATGATGGAATTGGTTACTTCCTTTGCCTTGGAACTCCCGTGGGTCTTAACGACCAGGCCGTTCAGCCCAAGCAAGGGCGCTCCGCCATATTCGCTGGCGTCAAAAGACTTTAAAGTCTTTTTTAACGCCGGTTTCACCAAAAACGCTCCGATTTTGCTTCGCAGCGTTTCCATCATACCCGCTTTCACCATGCCGACCAGAGTCGCGCCCACACCCTCATACAGTTTGAGGATGACGTTTCCGACAAATGCCTCACAGACAATGACGTCTGCCTCTCCGTGAGGAATGTCCCGCGCTTCGATGCTGCCTGTAAAATTGATATCGGGACAGTTTTTCAGAAGTGGAAACGTCTCTTTTACCAATGCATTTCCCTTTTCCTCCTCCGCGCCGATATTTACAATGGCAACCCTCGGATTCTGGACGCCCAGCACATTTTCCATATAAATGGAGCCCATCTTTGCAAACTGCACCAGATGGGACGAACGGGCGTCTACGTTTGCTCCGCAGTCAACAAGCAGGGATACACCCTTTTGGGTGGGAATCAGCGGCGCCAGCGGCGGACGCTCCACGCCCTTAATCCTGCCGACAATGACTTGTCCTCCTACCAGTATAGCGCCGGAGCTGCCCGCAGATACGAACGCGTCTGCCTTTTTCTCCTTTACCATATTCATTCCCATCACAATGGATGACTGTTTCTTCCTGCGAACCGCCAACACCGGGGGCTCTGCGGTTTCAATAACCTCCGGGGCATGTACCACCTCAATCCGGGAACCCTGGTAAGAATGCTTTGCGAGTTCCTGTTCCACAATTTCCTGCCTGCCAATCAGATATACTTTGATATCCGGGCGCAGCGTGACAGCGTCAATCGCCCCTTTTACAATCTCTCCGGGAGCATGATCTCCGCCCATGGCATCTACTGCTACCTTTATGCTTTCCTCCATGAAACTTCCTCCTACATAATGTATCGTAAAATAAGGAACAAAGCGGACAAGTCCGCATCAACCCCCAAACAAAAAATTACTACCCACCAGTTATCAACTCATTTAAACCCGCAGAACTTCCCCCATACCGAACCTCTCAAAAATCAAACAGCGAAAG
>CAJUOE010000217.1 GCA_910587895.1 uncultured Lachnospiraceae bacterium | reverse complement strand
TACACAGGAACCGGAATGTCCATTATAATTCTTCCTGCCGTGCTGATGTTCTCCTGTGTGATTGCAGCCTGCTTTCGTACAGGGGGAATTCGTCGTCTGTGTAGTATTGCAATTGGTGTTCTGTGTGGTGTTGTGGTGACCTCCTCCGTGTCCGTGCCCATGTGCCATTGCCGTTGTCGGATCTGCCAAGACAGCTATGGCAACTGCAAAAATGAGGATTGTCTGCTTGATTTTGTTCTTCATCATTTGATTCATTTGATTCATTTCCTCCATTCTGTGCATTTTCACTTGTTATCCTAAATATATCATAGAAACAGAAATACTTCAAGGGGGATTTCTCATTTTGTATTCTAAAAATGGGGAAACTTAAAATTCAACAAACTGATGAAACTATTTAATACACATTTTATCTATATCAATTCCTCTAATTGCTTTATTAAATCTGGTAATTCTTCAAAGACAACATCAGCAATAATATTCCAATTTGTACCTTCATAATCATGAATCAAACGATGCCTGAGTCCCGCTATCATCGCCCACTGAATTTCATTGTTTGTTTCCTTAATTTATATATCTTCTGAATACGCTGCTGATCCGAATACTTCATGCCACAAACAACCTCTCTCTCATAATCGTACTATAAAAATTACTATCTTTATTGATCTCGTTAATTTCAAAGACGTCTACATCTTTTTTCAATACCTCACGCAATTCTTCCGCAAGGGCAAAAATCATTGTAAGTTTGAAATTTTCTCCACCAAATACCAAAAAATCCAAATCGCTGTCTCCATCAGCCTCTCCTCTGGCATAAGATCCAAACAAATATATTTCTTTTACTCCATATTTTTGAGCAATAGGTTTTACCATGCTCACAATGTCTTTTAGTGTAAACACATTATCATTCATCTTGTCATTTCCTTTCTATGCCATTGAACTTCTTTTCTCCTCACCTTACTATAGGAAAATAACCGCCCCTGTCTGCAAACATAGCGGTTATTTTTTCCAATATAATGTGGACTAGCCGTCTATCGGCACTATCCTTTATATTGGTATTCTAACACTATTTTGAAGATATATCAAATTATTTCATAGCTGCCCAAATCCAGTGTTTTTATAAACGATACATTATACTCCATTACACTCACAGTTTCATTTTCCATATATGAATTATACTACCACAAATCCATCCCCGAATCACTAATTTTCTCAACAATTTAAAGCAATTTGCAACTATTCAGAACCACCTGGAAATACTTACTGTTCACAAGCAGATTTTGCAAAAAGGCATATGCACTGCCGCATATGCCTTAATCCACCTGTTACATGATTGTGAATTCTTACGTATTCCCACTAATCCCCCAGATACCCCTCCTTCACAACAGGCTCCACCACCTCTGTCGGAATCTCAAAGGACACCACTCCCATATACCCGGGGGCAACCTCATACTCATCAAACACAATTACAAGCCTGCCAGAATCATTTACATAGAAATCTACGTCTTGCGCTATTTCCTGGAAATTCCACTCCTCCGTATCCATCTCAAGATAATAGGATTTGGAATCATCCTGCTCCATCTGCTCCTTCATTTGCTGTTTGATATTTTCTGATATCAAAGCCTGGTAATCTGTGCCTTCCTCAAACAAATCCTTCAGTGTAACCATGTTCCCGGTCTGTTTGTCTATGTGGTATATTTTTTCAGACTGGCTGGCTCCAGCCATCGTCACCGTCTGGTGAAACTGCAGGGAAAACAGCCTCTCATTATCTGTAACCACTTCATAATCCAGATCTACCGCCTGCGTACCCTCGCCGCCAGACGCTTTTACGTCTGCCTCATAAGCGGCAATTAATTCATCTGTATAGTCCTGAATTCTGCCATTCAAAGCCCGGGATGCATGTTCCATTACTTCTCCATTTTCATCCCCGACTCTGACCTGCGGAACTTTGATATTCGCCTCCATCTGTCCGTTCTGTTGTTTGTATTCGCGGAAATTTACAACTTTCACAACTGCTCCCAACACCGGAATCTGCTCCATGGCATAAGCAATTGGGGCACTGGCATTGACAAGAATCGTAAGCAGCAGCGCGGCGACGGCAACACCAGCGCATCCTCTGGCAACCCACGACTGAAACAGGGCGTTTCTTCTCCTGCCAGGCCTTGCAGGGATCTTTTCTCTCTCCATATCGCTCTTTGCCTGTTTGATGGAATCCTCCATTTTCTGTTTTAAGGAATCGGGAACTTTTATATTCTGGTAATCCTGTTTGATCTGCTCTAAATTATGATTCATAACAAACTTCTCCTTCCGTCAATTTTACTTTCAGTTTTTTCAGGCTGCGGTATAGTATGCTCTTGGTGGTGCTTAGATTTTCTTCCAGGGCATCTGCAACCTCCTGGAGTTTTCTGTCCTCAAAATAGCGCAGGACAATGGCGGCGCGTTCTTTTTCATTTAATATTTCCAGGGCGTCGATGGTATCAAAATCACAGTACCTGTCCTCCCTCCCATCATCCGCTATGGTTTCCCGGGAAAATTCGCGTTGTTTCTGTTTCAACAGCTCCAGCGAAGTGTTAATGACAATCCGGCACAGCCAGGTTCTGACGAAATCCCCGCGCTTTAATGAGCCTGCATTTTTCATTGCTTTGTACGCACTCTCCTGCACGACGTCCATAGCGTCCGGCTCATTTTTCACATAGGTAAATGCCAGCCGGTACAAAGACTCGTAGGATGATAGCAATTCCTGCTCCACCAGTTGTTGTTTCTTTGGTGAATTCATATTATGTTCTCCTTTCTGCTTTCTATATGTTAGACGTGGCAGACACGGAAAAAGTTTCAGTTCAGATAAACTATATTATAATTCTTTTCATAAATTTGCAAATTAAAAAAACATTTGACATTTGTACGATTTCGTACTATAATTCAATGGTACGAAATCATACCATCAGGAGGGTTTGCAATGAAAAAGAATATTTCCCAGGAATTGAGGCGATACAACTACTTATTTGGCGAGACGATGGCGGCATACCACGAAATGTATTTAAAGCTGGGGATGTCGGACAGCGCCATCACCATCCTTTACGCAGTTTTGGAAAATGGTGGGAAACGCCCGCTGCAGGAAGTCCGCCATTATACCGGTCTTAGCAAGCAGACCATCAATTCCGCACTCCGTAAACTGGAAACGGAAGGCATACTGTATCTGGAAATGGCAGGCTCTAAGAATAAGACCGTCTGTCTGACGGAAAAAGGGAAAATCATAGCCGAAAAAACTGCCGGACGGGTTCTTGAGGCGGAGAATGAAATCTTTGCTTCCTGGTCGCAGGAAGATGCAGATAAATATTTAGAGCTGACAGAAACCTATCTGTTAGCCTTAAAGGAAAAAACCAGAAATTTGTAGAACAGGAGAATACTATGGCCAAGAAAATGATTCAATTGTCAGACCACTTTAACTATCGGCGCCTTTTGCGCTATACCCTGCCATCCATACTGATGCTGATTTTTACCTCTGTCTACAGTGTGGTAGACGGATTCTTTGTTTCGAATTTTACGGGAAAAACACCCTTTGCCGCTGTCAATTTTATCATGCCTCTTTTAATAATTCTGGGAGGCGCGGGGTTCATGTTCGGAACCGGAGGCGGCGCGCTGATTGCAAAGACCATGGGTGTTAAAGACATGAAAAAGGCAAATGAGCTGTTCTCTCTGATCGTCTACACAGCGGGAGCCTGCGGCGTCATCCTGGCATTATTCGGCATTCTCTTCCTGCGCCCGATAGCCTCATTTATGGGCGCAGACGGAGAACTTTTGGAAAACTGCGTCGTTTACGGACGGATTAACCTGCTTGCGCTGCCGTTTTACATCTTGCAGTATGAATTCCAATGCCTGTTTGCAGTTGCAGAAAAGCCGCGGCTGGGACTTTACGTTACCGTTGCTGCCGGCGTCATTAACATGGTTTTAGACGCCCTTTTCGTTGCCGTATTGCACTGGGGGCTGGCTGGCGCAGCAGCGGCAACGGCTCTCAGCCAGTTTACCGGAGGCATCGTTCCCATTCTTTATTTCGGGCGAAAAAATGACAGCCCGCTGCGGCTTGGGAAATGCGAAATCGACCGATGGGCGCTGGCAAAGTCCTGTGCCAACGGCTCTTCCGAGCTGATGAACAATATTTCCATGTCTGTCGTATCCATGCTGTTCAACGTGCAGCTCATGAAATACGTGGGTGAAAACGGCATCGCTGCATACGGCGTGCTGATGTATGTAAATATGATATTCCAGGCCGTCTTTATCGGCTACTCTGTCGGTACGGCCCCGATCATAAGTTACCACTATGGCGCACAAAACCATGAGGAACTGAAAAGCCTGCGCAAAAAGAGCATCCTTTTAATCAGCATCTTTTCCGTTCTGATGCTTGCCGCCGGACAGATGCTTTCCTATCCGCTTTCGCTGATTTTTGTCGGTTACGATGCGCAGCTTATGGAAATGACGGTACACGCTTTTACCATTTTTTCTTTTTCCTTTTTAATATCCGGATTTCCTATTTTGGGCTCGTCATTTTTTACCGCACTGGGTGACGGGCTTACCTCCGCACTGATTGCCTTTTTGCGCACGATGGTATTCCAATGCGCGGCAGTCCTGACGCTGCCCCTGATCTGGGGATTGGATGGCATCTGGAGCGCCGTCGTCGTGGCGGAGGTAATGGCAACCGTGGTAACCGCATGGTTTCTAATTGCAAAACAGAAAAAATACCATTATTAGCAGGCATTTGCAGGCGTTCCACCATAATGCAGGAAACACTTACCGCATAACGGCAAACACCATATCCGCAAGGTAGATCAAAACCATAAAAATTCCTTCCGTGCGCCGGATAGATTTGCCCTTCATGGAAAATGCGCAGGTGAGTATGCTGGCGACAATCAGGATCATCATATCATAGACAGACGCAACATTGACCGCGATTGGGTGGATGGCGGAAGAGATTCCCAGGATAAACAGCAGGTTAAAAATATTAGATCCAACCACATTGCCTACGGCAAGTCCCGCCTC
>CAJUOE010000216.1 GCA_910587895.1 uncultured Lachnospiraceae bacterium | reverse complement strand
TTCGGGTCACCCGGAAATTTCCCGAGGAACTTCTGGTAAATCGCGTCATTCCCCATAAATCGTTTCAGGGTGGTCTCCACATCCGCCCCGCACTCCTCCAGCCGTTTTCTGAATTTGTCGTCCATAGCACTCTTTCCTTTCTGTTCCGAAGTTATAATTATGACAATGACAAAGAGACTGCAAAACATTCCGCATATGTTTTACAGTCTCCGTCGCCTGGTCTATCTTACGTAAAATTAAACATATTGATCACTTCAACAAGGTTGAAGAAATCCTCCTTAGCAAGCTTAAAGCACTCTACCACATCTTCCGAAAACTGTCCGCATTCCCCATTTAAGATCATCTGATATGCCTCATCATTGCTGTATGCACTTTTATATACCCTCTCGCTCACCAACGCCTCGTACACATCGGCGATGGATACGATCTGCGCGCTAATCGGGATTTCGTCTCCCGCCAGATGATCCGGATATCCTCTGCCGTCGGCTCTCTCATGATGGTGGCGGCAGATCTCATAGCAGTACTGGTAAAACTCATCCTGATACTGCGGCTTGAAGGACTCCAGAATCTCGCAGCCGATGGTGGTATGGGTTTTCATCACCTCAAACTCTTCCGTCGTCAGCTTTCCGGGCTTTAACAGAATAGAATCCGGTATGCCGATCTTACCTACATCGTGAAGCGCAGACGCTCTCGCAATCTGGTCGATCTGCACAGGCGTAAGTCCGTACTTCGGAAAATATTTCGCGAGATACTTGAGCAGAATCCTCGTCAGGTACTTAATTCTCTTGACATGATCGCCCGTCTCAATGCTTCTGAACTCGACCACGGAACCGAGGGCATCAATCATGAACTCGTTATTTTCACGGATCGCCTTTTCCTGCTCGCGGATTGTCACTTCCTGCTCTTTCAGTTTAATTTCCAGATTTTTCTTGCTCTGGTAAAGCTCAATTATGTTATTCGCACGTCTCTTGATGATCGCTGACTCAAAAGGCTTGTGCATCACATCCGCGATACCGTACTCGTAAGCCTTCTCTTCGCTCTCCTGTGGTGTCATGCTGGTAATCAGGATGACCGGAATCTTCGCCAAGAGATCTTTCTCTTTCATGTAGTCGAGCACACCGAAGCCGTCCATAACCGGCATGATAACGTCGAGCAGTATCAATGCAATATCATTATTTTTCTCAATCGCTTCTATCGCTTCCACTCCATTGGGCGCTTCCACGATATCGTAATCAGAATCAAACATAAGACTTAATATCGTTCTGTTTACTTCCTCGTCGTCCACAATCAGCAGCTGCTGTCTGGTTGCATTTTCGCTCATATCCTCCGATCAATCCACCTTAAAACCGGCGAATCTTCTCCCTCCTTTTTCCCTGATTTTCTATGTAATCTCTCTAATCAACATATAATAAACAAATTATACATATTTTTGAGGGGAATGTCAACGGGAGTTTCACTCCTGATAGCGTAAGTGGTTTCTGCGGAAAAAATGTTTGTTTTATGGTAATCAATTACATAGCAGAAATGCTTCTTGTGATCGTGGGTGAAGAAAAACGTTGCAATGTGTTTTTGCTAAAGAATATACTTAAGAAAGCAGCAATATTTATTTTGGCGATTGTCTAGGCACAATCATGGAAAGCAGTTATGCAATTCGGACGACAGGTATTCTGTTTTACATCTCTAATGAAGGCTTGCTATATTAAAGAATATCAATCGGCTTGGAGTGCCGCTTCCTCAATATTGGCAAAGATGTTAAATCAGATAGGGGATGGGGAATATCATAGTTGTAGAAAAGTACTCTATTGTTTGTATCCAGGTGCGAACGAGGCGGGTGTCTTAGTTCCCGGTGGATAAAGCTGCGGAAAATAAATTTATCCGTATCTTTATGAAATCTTCAAAATTATCTGCTATTCTTTCTGCAACAACAAATAGAAAGGATAGACAGAGTATGGACATCATTTTGAAAACAACGGAACTAACCAAAAGTTTTAAAGGGCAGATTGCGGTAAACCGTATATCTCTAAGTATAGAAAGAAATTCGGTTTATGGTCTGTTGGGGCCGAACGGAGCTGGAAAATCAACAATTTTGAAAATGATTGCAGGAATCTTTAAGCCAACGTCCGGCAGGATAGAGGTTGACGGACATGATTGGAGCCGCAATGATTTGAAAGAAATTGGCGCTTTGATTGAAAATCCGCCGCTGTATGATAATTTGTCAGCATATGAAAATCTGAAAGTACGCTCGCTGGCGCTGGGATTATCAGATGAGCAGATTTCAAAAGTCCTTACCACGGTACAATTAACCAACACGGGAAAAAAGAAAGCGGGGCAGTTTTCTTTAGGCATGAAACAAAGATTAGGAATAGCACTTGCATTATTGGCTCATCCTAAACTTTTAATTTTGGATGAGCCGACAAACGGATTAGACCCTATCGGTATTCAGGATCTGCGTGAATTGATCCGCTCTTTCTCAGCAAAAGGCATTACTACTATATTATCCAGCCATATTTTGTCTGAGGTTGAGCTGATTGCAGACCATATCGGTATTATCTCAAATGGAAAGCTGGGCTATGAAGGTGAAGTCCATAAAGATGCGGATTTGGAACGCATTTTTATGGAAGTTGTCGGAAGCACCAGAGGGGAGGGCTGATTTATGCTTGGTATCATTCAATCCGAATTATTGAAAATGCGCCATACTTTTTCTATAAAACTGATATTTTGGGCTCCGTTAGTCACATTGTTGCTGGGGTATCTGTTAAGCGGCAGTCATGTCCAGCTTTCAACATATAACTGGTGGTATTTCCTGATTCTGCCGCTTGTAGTTTCACTATGTTCAGCAAGCATAATTGCCCGGGAGAAAAAAGGCGGGATGCAGAACATAGTTTTCCTGCCTATACGATTCGATAAAATCTGGCTTGGAAAAACGGCAGCATTGGTTATTCTGCTCTTTGTGACGAACCTTTTTCTGTGGATTGCAACAACTGTTGTCGGCATGGTGGCAAGTGTTACGGTTTCTCCTCTGGATGGGCTGATTGGCTGTATGCTCCTTTTCCTGACTTATTTGTGGCAGATTCCTGTTATTATGCAGTTAGCATGTTTCATGGGATATAGGAAAGCGGTCTTTGTATCTTTAGCTGTGAACACGATGTTATCTGCTGTCTGTGCCGAGAAGGAATGGTTCTTATTTGTTCCTTATGCGATCCCTGCCCGTGTTGTATGCCCATTCTTCAAAATGCACGTGAATGGGATTCCCCTTGAAGATGGCTCTCCGCTCTTATCCGTCGGGTATGTTCTTCCGGCAGTGATTGTCAGTCTGATGTTTGCATTAGCTGTTTCTTGGGGCAGTTCAAAATTGTTCTCGAGGGGAGGCTGGGCACATGAGTGAATATTACCGGTATCTGAAAAGTGACATTTATAAGCTGAGGCATTCATGGTTTATGGGGATTCATCTGCTCTTTCCGGTTTTGGGGGCAGCTCTTATGCTGCTCTATTCCCATTTGTCGTCCGGCAGCGAACTGAATAAGCTGGCAGCTTTTGCGCAGATTATTGCAATTGCATATCCGTTTGTAATCTCGGTTGTCTGTCAGATTGTTGCAGAGCAGGAATTACAGGCAGGGCATTCCCAAAATATACTCTCGCTCCCCAGCCGCGATAAAGCTATCTTTTCAAAACTCGCCATCCTGCTTTTGGCGGGACTGTTTTCCACTGCGCTCAGCGCTGTGTTATTTGGGGTTCCGTTTTCCTATATGACAGGAATCAAACTTCCGGTAAGATTTTTTGTCATAATTTCGCTTGTACTTTGGGGAAGCAATGTTATGCTGTACGGACTGCATCTGATCCTAGCGTTCCGTTTTGGGAGAAACTTATGTATAAGCATCGGTGTGGTTGGAAGTTTGCTGTCAGCGCTTCTGCAGACGGGTCTGGGTACGGGATTGTGGTATATGATTCCTTATGGATTGGGAGTGCGGTTTGCGGAAAGCGCTTTGGCATATCTGTTCCATCTGCAGCCTGTGGGGACATTCGAAAATCGGATAGGGATTATTTTCTGTACCGTTGTCACTTTTGGTACAATAGGCTTGGCAGCATTTTGGTTTTCACGATATAGCGGAACATCTTCTGATTGAAATGAGGATTTTATCCTGTCGTTGTTTAGAACAAAAATGATATATTCTTAAAGGAGCGGAACAATGGGACATATTTTAGTAGTAGACGATGAGCCCGCAATGCTTCAGCTTATCCGGCGTGTGCTGGAAAAAGACCGGCATTTGATCAGACTGATATCGGATGCACAAACAGCCCTTCATATGAACTTTTCTAAATATGATCTGATTTTGCTGGACATTATGATGCCGGGACTGGATGGATTTGAATTTTGCAGTCAGATACGTTCCTATGTAGACTGTCCCATTATATTTCTGACGGCCAAAATACAAGAGGCTGATATTGTGCGCGGATTAGGGCTTGGCGCTGATGATTACATTACAAAACCATTTGGAACGGATGAACTTCGGGCGAGAGTAAATGCCCACTTACGGCGCGATACCAGGGAAAAGAAAAACGCCTTTTCTATCTCCGGCATCGTGTTTCAGATTAACGCAAAAAAAGCGGAGTTTCAGGGCGAAAAACTTCCACTGACCAAAAGCGAGTATGAAATCTGCGAATATCTGGCGCTTCATCACGGGCAAACATTTGCAAAGGAACAAATCTATGAAGCTGTTTTTGGCTTTGATGGGGAAAGTGACAGTTCTGTTATTTCCACCCATATCAAAAATATCCGCGGTAAACTGACAGCTTACAATTTAGCTCCGATAGAGACTGTATGGGGGGTGGGCTATAAATGGGTGTAAAAAAACTGCGTTCCGTATTCATGCGGTATGCATTGTGCCTTGCGCTTGCGGTTTTTATGGTGATTGCGGTTAATGTGGGGGCTTACCTTTTTTGCGTGAGCATAGGGGTCATATATCCGCTGACCAGCATAAGTACCGCAATAGAAATGGAAAAAGATAATCTGCGGTCTGTCCGGCAGGTTGAAGCATCTGATATACCGTATCCATGCGAATATGTCATATTCACAAAAGACGGGCAGTACGTAGGCGGCTCCATTGGCCGGGAGTATAGCACCGCCATATGGAATACCTGCATGGAAGGGGGCAGGACCAGAGACGGTGCGTATCTTTATTCTGTCATTGAGAGAGAAGAAGAAATCCTGATTTTGAGATACCGCATGACGGCCCAATTTGGAAATGCAACCCTGAGAAGTATGTTTCCGTCTGCCGACTGGCTTTTGATCGTCACTATCCTGTTGGAAATTCTGCTCTCTCTGGTTGTAATATCTTTTATATTTGGGAAATATCTTGGGAAAAAGATTGATAAACTGCTGACTGTCGTCCACAAAATTGAGCAGCAGGATTTGGAATTTGAAATTCAAAAAAGCAGGCTGTTTGAAGTGGATCAGGCGCTGGATGCGCTTGACCATATGAGGCATGCGCTGCGGCAGTCCCTTGAAAGACAGTGGTATGACGATAAAATGAGACAGGAGCAGCTTTCTGCTCTGGCACACGATCTGAAAACACCGCTTACGATTATCCGCGGCAATACGGAGCTGCTTTTTGACACTTCTCTTTCTGCAGAACAGCGAGAGTGTGCGGAATACATTGAGAACAGCTCCTTACAGATGCAGGAGTATGTGCAGGCATTGATTGCAGCCGCAAAATCTTGGGACAGCTATAAACCTTGTATGAAAAGGGTCAGTATGGATTCTTTGCTGCTGGAACTTAAGAATCAAATTGACGGTTTATGTGCGGTGAACAGCATTAGTCTGCATTGGGATTGTGGGCATTATCCTGCATATATTACGGCAGATCACGATTTGCTTATAAGGATGCTTATCAATGTGTTATCCAATGCAGTAGAACACACTCCGCAGGGTGGAGAGGTCATTTTTGAAATAGAGGAACATAGCAACGAACTTTCTTTTCTGATTACAGATACAGGAAAAGGATTTTCTGACGAAGCCTTAAAACACGCAACAGAACAATTTTTTATGGAGGATGACAGCCGGACTTCAAAATCTCATTATGGTATTGGTCTGTATGTGGCGGCATCCATAGCCAAAAAACACAATGGGAAAATCATTTTAGAAAATTCTGCTGTTGCGGGCGGCGCAAAAGTTACAATACAAATTCCGAATGCCGTTTGCAAAAGGTGAAACTCGGTTACAAAACGGGAAGCTCGGCTTGCAATCGACCAATGACAAGCCTCCCTTTCCTTTTCTTCACAAATTATACCGTTTTTTCTGCAATTTGTTCTTTTGCCTTGACACCTCTCTACTATATATAGTATCTTAGGTAAGATTTCACTATATATTGCGCGAAATTATGTTGCGCATTTGATCCGTTTTATAAATAAGATAAAGGAGAAGTCATGCAGACTCTTAGAAATATAATCAGCCGCTATATGCGGTCTGTCACTTTTTTTCTGGTAATTGCCCTTTTGGCTCTGATTCTGTATATTCAGATCGCCCACGAGTGCAGGCAGGCCTATGAGACCGCCACAGAAACTTTCTACCAGATCAGGCAGGTTCTGGAAACGAATCAGGAGGAACTGACCGAAACCAGAGCGGCCTACCGACAGACCTGTCTGCACAACGCGGAGGCAATCGCTTACATGATTGAGAGCAATCCTTCCGTTTTAAACAGCGTGGAGGAGCTAAAGAAAATCGCCGCTCTCATGGAGGTAGATGAAATTCATATTTTCGATACCACCGGACGCATTTATGCGGGAACTCATCCGGAATATTACGACTTTACTTTTGACTCCGGCGAACAGATGCAGTTTTTCAAGCCCATGCTTACGGACAAATCCCTGCGTCTCGTTCAGGAAATCACCCCCAACACGGCGGAGGCAAAGCTGATGCAGTATTCCGCCCTGTGGAGCCAGGACGAGAAATTTATCGTCCAAGTGGGCATGGAACCCGTCAACGTCATGAAGGTTACGGAGAAAAACGAGCTCTCCTATATCTTTTCCCTGTTCCGCGTCAATCCGGACGCCAACTATTACGCCGTTCACAAATACAGCGAAACCATCGTTGGCTCCACCGATTTATCCTGTGTCGGGAAGAACCTCTCGGAAATCGGATTATGTCTTGACGAAGTCACCGCCCATGATAAGGGATTTCATGCGGATGTGAACAATGAAAAATCCTACTGCGTGTTTATGGAAATCGGTGAGAATTACGTCGGCCGCATCCTCTCCTGTCATGATCTGTACCGACGGATTCCGTCCACGACCGCTGCGCTTGCGTTCTGCCTGATTACCATCGCAATGATTTTGTCCTATGTGGTCACACGCTACATGAACCGCTATGTAGTCGAAGGTATCCACGATATAAACGTGAAACTTCACAGCATAGCGCAGGGAAATTTGGATGAGATCGTTGACATTCAAAGCTGTGTCGAGCTTGCGGAACTGAGCAGTTACATCAACAGAATGAAAAAAAGCATTCTGGACAACAACCGCAAAATGTCTTATGTCCTTGGCAAAACCAATATGTACATCGGTGTATATGAATACAACCGGCATATGAAAAGGGTGCGCATCACTGAACAAGTCCCGAAAATCCTTGCGCTGGAAGAGGAAGAAATCGACCGCCTCTCTGCGGATTACAAAGCTTTCCGGGAATTTATTGCCGACCTGCGCAAAAATCCCGTTGCCGATGAAACCTGCGTATTTGCCAGCAGAGAGCGTTATATCAAGCTGGAAGAAATCAGTGAAAGCGACGATATTTTCGGCGTCATCATCGACGTGACGGATGAAATCGAAAAGCGAAAAAAGATCGAGGCGGAACGCGACTACGATCCGCTGACCGGCCTGTACAACCGCCGCGGACTGGAGAACCGGCTGTCCGCCCTGTTTGGCGGGTCGGAAGAGCTCGGCCGCAGCGCGGTCATCATGATCGACGCGGATAATCTGAAAGTGATCAACGACACCTACGGCCATGACGCCGGAGACATCTATCTTAAGCAGATCTTCGCGTGTGCCGCCGCCGTTTCCTGTACCAAAAATCTGTACCCAATAATCAACATTA
>CAJUOE010000215.1 GCA_910587895.1 uncultured Lachnospiraceae bacterium | reverse complement strand
TGAACCCACTGGTAAAAGACACCAGAAAGACAACCTGGAAGGAATACAATCTGGTTCAGCAGACCTCCTCGCAGCCGTACCGCAGGGAGATAACCTGGAGCATATTTGACGAGAAAGCGAACCGCGTGGCCAATATGCTGATTAGCCGCGGCATCCGTAAGGGAGACCGTGTGGCGATTTTAATGTTTAACTGCCTCGAATGGCTGCCGATTTATTTTGGAATCTTAAAGACCGGGGCGATTGCAGTTCCCTTTAATTTCCGTTTTTCCGCAGATGAGATTCAATATTGCGCGGATCTGGCGGAGGTTCATGTATTGTTTTTCGGGCCGGAATTTATTGGACGTATTGAATCCATAGAAGATAATTTAAGCAAGGGACGGCTGCTCATCTATGTGGGAGACGGCTGCCCGACGTTTGCGGAAGGCTACCGTGAGCTGGTGGCAGATTGCTCCAGCCAGGCGCCGCTTGTCCGCCTGGAGGATGAGGATGACGCGGCAATTTATTTCTCTTCGGGGACGACAGGATTTCCCAAGGCGATTTTACATAACCATGAAAGCCTGATACAGGCGGCGCAGATGGAGCAGAAACACCATCTGACAGACCGGGATGATGTGTTTTTGTGCATCCCGCCCCTCTACCATACGGGAGCGAAGTTCCACTGGATGGGCAGCCTCTGTGCAGGCAGCAAGGCTGTGCTGCTGAAAGGAACGACGCCGGAGATTATTCTGGACGCGGTATCCAAGGAGGGCTGTACGATTGTATGGCTTTTGGTGCCCTGGGCGCAGGATATCTTAAGCGCGCTGGACAGGGGAGATGTAAAGCTGGAAGATTACGAGCTTGCACAGTGGCGGCTCATGCATATCGGCGCGCAGCCGGTACCGCAGTCTTTGATTAAACACTGGAAAGAGTATTTCCCACAGCATATGTACGACACGAATTATGGCCTTTCGGAATCAACCGGCCCTGGATGCGTACACCTGGGAATTGAGAATATCCACAAAGTAGGTGCAATCGGAGTTCCCGGCTATCGCTGGAAATGTAAGATTGTGGACGAGTCCGGAAAGGAAGTTGCGCAGGGGGAGGTTGGAGAACTCTGCGTGAAAGGGCCGGGCGTCATGACCTGCTATTACAACGACCCGAAGGCGACGGAAGAGACCTTAAAGGATGGCTGGCTGTTTACGGGCGATATGGCAAAGCAGGACGAAGATGGATTTTATTTTCTGGTAGACCGCAAGAAGGACGTGATTGTCAGCGGCGGTGAAAATATTTATCCGGTGCAGATTGAGAATTTCTTGAGCGCGTATGAGAAAGTACAGGACGTGGCGGTCATCGGCCTGCCCGATGAGCGTCTGGGGGAGATTACCGGGGCGATTATTTCCGTGAAGAAGGGCATGGAATGTACCGAGGAGGAAATCGAAGAGTTCTGTAAGGAGCTGCCCCGGTACAAACGTCCCAAAAAGATTATCTTTGCGGATGTTCCCAGGAATGCGACCGGCAAGCTGGAAAAGCCTGCATTGCGTAAGAAATATGGGGTAGAGCACCTTGTTGCGCAGCAGAATGCAACGTAAGAAAATACGGGGAAGAGTATGGAGAAAGGCTTAAGGCTGGCAATCTGTGATGACGAACAGCATATACATGATACTGTTCGGGGCTTGCTGGACGTTTATGCAAAAGAACAGGGCATTTCCTATGAAATGCATCATATCTATTCGGCACAGGAATTACTGTCTTTTCAGAAGGAGATAGATTTCCTGCTGCTGGATATTGATATGCCTAAAATGGATGGAATAGCGGCAGCGCGTATCTTAAATGCACGTGGAATTGACTATAAAATCGTTATGCTGACAAGTAAGGCGGAACGGTTTAAGGAGGCGTTTAAGATAGGCGCTTTTCGTTTTGTCACGAAACCGGTCTCTGAAGAATTGAGATTTGTGTATATGGAGAAAGAATACTCTCCACAAAAATGTAGTTGATAATATGGATAAAAATAGATATAATAAATGTAAGGAAAGTAAGGAATGAGTCGAAAGGAGGGCATTGTATGGAACTTGCAAAGGTTACATCAAAAGGACAGATTACAATACCAATAGAAATTAGAAAAAAGTTAGGGATCAAAGAGGGAAGTAAGGTGCTTTTTTTGGAAGAAGCAGGACGGATATATTTGGCAAATTCCTCTATGGAAGCACTGAGGGAGGCTCAGGCTGTTTTTGTAGGGGAGGCAGAGAGGCTTGGCTTGGAGACAGAAGAAGATGTTATGGCGATGGTTAAGGAGCTGCGAAAGGAAAGAACGGTGAAATAATTGCGAATAATGGTTGATACAAATGTGCTGATTTCGTTATTGGTGTTTTCCAGTAAGAAAATGAACCAGATGATGGAGTGCATTTTTATGGAACATCAGTTGGTTCTTTCTTCGTATATTGTGGAAGAATTAAAGGATGTTGTTAGAAGAAAATTTGCAAGTAAAGCTGGAGTCGTAGATACATTACTTGCTAAGATGAATTACGAGTTTGTATATACACCAGACTTAGTGGACGAAACATTATTTGAAATCAGAGATGTGAAAGATTATCCAGTTCTTTATACAGCGATATTGGAAGATGTGGATATGTTTCCGACACAAGTTGATAGTTGACTTAGATAAAATAAAAATATTCTTACTTTGCGTTTTCAGAATGAACATCTGAGTGGAAGTGGAGGTTATTTTTGAATCTTTCTATGGGGCAGAATTGCCGGAATTAGGATCTGGAATAATTGTTTCGGCGGTTCGGACAAGGTATACCAGTATACCGCCCTGCCGGAGGATTGTAAGGAAATTGGATTAACACTTCAATATAAAAAAGACAGATCCTATAATAAATTAGGGGAAACAGTAAAGATACCACTGCCTTAAAATAAGACCGTCCATCTAAAAATATTTAAATGGACGGTCTAAGTTATTCTTGGATTCATTTGAAAAATGTTGAATCTTATTTCGTGATTTTAATTTTTTTAGCGGAAGACCATTCGCTGTAATAAGGCGTCCCTGATACATTCTTGTAAGTTCTGATGCGGACGTAATACGTCTTCTTTTTCTTTAATCCCTTGATGGTCAGTTTCGTTTTTGCAGCGCTGGAAACCTTTTTGATTTTTGCGCTTTTAAATTTGCGGTTTGTCGCATATTGAATCTGGTAACCGGTGGCCTTGGCATTCTTCTTCCATTTGAGCGATAATTTTTTGCCGGAGGGGTTCTTTGCCTGCGACAGTTTCACGCCTGTTGGATTGACGGTAATGGTAATTTTGGTGGAGGAACTTTTGTAATCGTTATTTCCTGCCGTAGCCGTGATAACTGCCGTTCCTACAAAATCTTTCGGTATGCTTACGGTTCCATTTGAGCTGACAGCCACGCTTTTATTGTTGGACTGATACTTTATGGAACCGGCTCTCGCGCTGACGTTCAGGCGGAAGGACTGGATCGCTGATTTTGCCGTCTTCGTGTATCTGGCGGTTGCAGTAATGCGGTTGTCAGCTTTTTGTATCTGGAAGGTTCCTGTTATGGTTCCGCTATAATTTCCTTTTCCCCTTACTGTAACGGTCGCAGTTCCGGCATGGATATTTTTGCCATAGGTTACCGTATAATCAGAAGAAGACAATACGACCCTGTTATTTTTAACTGTCACGTTTGGACATTTTGCTCTGCCGTCGTAAACATAATTTTTCTTCTCCAGCACGAGCTGGAAGGACGAGATATTAATTGGCGTCGGTGCAAATGTTTTTGCAACATGGACAGTTCCGTCGTCGTTCGGGCTGGGGGACAGGAGATACTTCAATTCTCCGGAATTCTGAATATTTATGCCGTAGATATATCCCGTCTGTTTCTGTGCCTCGGATAGCGAAAAGATAACCACGCTCCTGGCTGTCTGAGGATTCCATTCATAGATGTCATTTTTTCCGGAGTAGTACAGTTTTCCATCGTAAGAGCCGGTTCCGATATATTTTCCGGGCCAGTAGCCATTGGGGTTGCCAACGACGTTCCACACGTCATCTATGGTTATGAGTGGTTTTACGGCCGTGAAATCCGTTCCATTGCAGGCATACTGAACAATGCTGTCCGCTCCGTCAAATCCGTACCAGGAGCCGTTTATGTATTCAAATCCGGTATCAGACTGGTTCCAGAAATAGTTGTCGTATTTTGTTTCCGATGCGGCGTTCGGGGCGATTCCTCCGGTCAGTACCCAGTCCCCTGCGGTATGCCCGCCATTTTCCGACTGGAAGAAACCGGTGCTCTTTAAGAAATACACATGGCGCGCCCTGCCAAGGCGGTCGGCAACAGGGTCGTTCCAGGTCACGTCCACATGGTAGTAGGAGTTTCCGATTTTCACAAAATCCCAGGCATGGTTCAGCGCCTGGCTGCTTGCCATTTCGCAGGATAAGCCCAGTTCGTGCGCCAAATCCAGAAACGCCAGCGCATAGCCCTGGCAGACAGCCGTGCCCCCGACTAACGCATCATATGCCGTATATTTGGAAAGGCTTTTGTCATATTCGCAGTTACGCGCAAGATAATCGTTGAGGTAAAGGGCTTTTTCCAGATCGCTCCAGGAGCTGTTTGCCCTGCTTACAATATTTGCGACGGCTCTATCATAATTTTCCCGCATTGGTTTTGCCGTTGCCTCGTCCATCGCGTAAAGAATTCTGACACTGGAGACGGTGTTATTACCAGAAATTCCATAGGAATACCCGCCATCCACATAAAAATACTTAGGATTGGAATTAAGCGTGTTTGCGTAAATCGTGCGCAGCTCGTCCGCCGTAACCTGGCAGGCGCTCAAATCACAGGTTCCGGAAAAAGAATCCCAGGCTTTCATCAAAAGAGCCTGCACCTGTTTTTCTTTGTCAGAGAGCCTGGTGGAAACGCCTTCCTGCATCAGGCTCTTTGCCTGTTTCCCGCCAATGTTTGATTCAGAGGGGAATCCGCCCTTCTGTATGAGCTCGTCGGACAGATCCACGGATATTTCCTGTATGGTTTCTTCGTTTTCAGTGGCGATTTCAGCCGCCGAGAGATTTGTCGTCATCCCCGCCCAGCAGATGCCAAGCCCCAGGAATAACAGCCAAAATGTTTTCTTCATCGTTTTTCTTCCCTTCGCATGATAAAAATTATTTACTTACTAATTATATGAAATTCTAACGCCAAAGACAAGGGAAACATAAGAAATTTGCCAAAGACAGGTTACGGTTCAGGCCGTTTGCCTTGGGGGAAGGGGCATAGGCGAGCCTTCGCTGTCATAGAATGAAGGGAAAGCCGGGAAAGGAAATAAGGGAATGGAGGAAGGAAAACAGGTAAGCGGCAGGAGGGACAGGAAACCACGCCGCCTGAAAGTAAATGTGGTCTATGGAAAAGCCCGGCTTGCAGAATGCATGGAACATGTGATTCGTGCAGACAATAAGTTCAGATAGCGGGGAATTTCAATGGAGGACAAACGTGCGGCGTTGTATTTGAGGCTTTCAAAGGAAGATTTACATAAAATAAAAGAGGGGGACGACAGCATAAGCATCCGCAATCAGCGTCTGATGCTTACGGAATTTGCCCTGTCACATGGCTGCCGGATTGTGGAAGTATATTCCGACGACGATGAGAGCGGATTGTATGACGACCGCCCGGGGTTTGAGCAGATGATGGAGGATGCAAGGCTCGGCCGGTTTGACCTTGTGATTGCCAAGAGCCAGTCCCGGTTTTCACGAAATATGGAACATATAGAAAAGTATCTGCACCATGATTTTCCCTTGCTTGGCATACGGTTTATCGGCGTGGCAGACAATGCGGATACAAAGAATCTGGGCAACAAGAAGGCAAGGCAGATCAACGGCCTGGTCAATGAGTGGTACTGTGAGGATTTGTCCGACAATATCCGTTCCGTATTCAAAGCGAAAATGAAAGACGGACAGTTTCTGGGCTCTTCCTGTCCTTACGGTTACTGCAAAGATCCTGAGAACCACAATCACCTGATCATTGACGCGTATGCGGCCTCCATTGTCCGAAAAATCTATGCATGGTATCTCGATGGCTATGGCAAAGGAAAGATTGCTTCCATGCTGTCGGATGAAGGGGTTTTGATTCCCACGCGCTATAAGCAGGAAGTGCTGGGGATTTCCTATCAGAACAGCAAACTGCTTCCTGAGACAAAGACCTGGTCATATCAGACCATACATGCCATTCTGAAAAATCCGGTCTATGCAGGAACGCTTGTCCAGAATAAGTACAATAAGATTTCCTACAAAGACAAAGAGAAAATCCAGATGCCGCGGGAAGAGTGGATTGTCGTGGAAAATACGCATGAGCCGATTATTGATAAGCATACGTTTGATCTGGTCCAGGAGCTGCAAAAGCAGAGGACGAAGAGTGTGGACATGACGCCGGATGGAATTTTTTCCGGAAAACTATTCTGTGCAGACTGTAAGAAATCCATGGACCGGCAGTATGCAAGGCGTGGGAAACGGGAAGTTGTCGGCTATGTATGCAAGACATATCGGAAACAGGGGAAACGGTTCTGCGAAAGCCATAAAATTCTCAAAGAAGAGCTGGAATGGGCAGTTCTTTCTTCCCTCAGACAGGAAGTGGCAAAACTGCTTACGCCAGAGGATATCGAGAGATTGCAACAGATTAACGTGAAAGGGCAGGAATGGGAAGACAGGCAGGCGCAACTGCAAAAGTTGCAGGAGAGAATTCAGAAACTGCAGAAATATAAGAAAGGGGCTTTTGAAAAATATCTGGATAATGTTATAATGGAATCAGATTACAGGCAGTTCACGGCGCAGTATGACAGTCAGATTGCGTCATTAGAACAGCATATGCGTCTCCTGTCTGAGGAAGGGCATCGCACGGACAGCCGGATAGGGTTCCATGATATCATTCATATGGAAAAGCCGGGCAGGCGCATGGTGGCGGAACTGATTGAGCGGATAGAGGTGGGAAAAGACGGAGAACTTACGATTTATTATAAGTTCGCGGATAAATGAAGTTACCATTAATCTGAGCTTGCAGATAAATGCGCATCTGGAAAATGTTTCCCTGTTCGCTATGCCACACATGCGTCATTGGCACTGGCAACGGAGATACATTTTAGCATGGTGTCTACGGTCTGTGTCTCGCCAGCCTCTAAGAACACCTGCGAGCCGCCCATGCTGGCGGCGTATTCTGAGACGGTTACAGTGTCGTCCAGTGAGATTTTTCCTTCCTGCAGCGCATCAAAAATGAGAATCATGGTCATGATTTTGGTGATGCTTGCCGGATGCCTTGACATGTCAGGTTCTTTCTCATATATGACCTGGCCGGTGGACGCCTCCATCAGAACTGCCGAGGGCGCGGAGACGGATACTTCCCCGGCATCCGAGGAGGCGGGAGAAGGGGATGAAAACAGCATGGTAAAAGATAACAGCAATGATAAAATACAACGCATAGCATAACCTCCGAAAATGTTGCTATATTTATTATAGCACACGATAATATATTACAGTGTAAGCAAAGGGCATGGACGATATGATAATTTTGGCAATAATTTTGGTTGTAATACCTGTCTGTATTTTATGGCAGAGATGGGAGCTTGGCAGATTTGAGACGACACGTTATCAAATCTGTTCTGCGAAAATACAAAAGCCCGTCGCTGTCGCAGTGATCTCTGATCTGCATGGATTTACTTATGGCAGGAATAACGAACGGCTTTTGGCAAAGGTGAAGGAAATTAACCCCGCGGCAATCCTGATTCCGGGAGATATGCTGGTGAGCAAATACGCCGATACGTATGAGACTGCGCTTGGGACGTTGGCACAGCTTGTAAAGATTGCTCCGGTGTATTACAGTTACGGGAACCATGAGAGCCGCCTGCGGGATCCGGAGCGGATAAATCATCTCCTTTTCCTGCAATATCTGGAGAAAGCGCGAGCTTTTGGTGTGACGGTGATGGAGACGGAGAGCCGCAGGATAACCTTAGGAGGCAATCACGTTGTTTTGTCTGCGCTGGAACTGGAGCTTGACTATTACGAGAAGGGGCGGATTGTGCCGATGGAAGATACGTATATGCAGGAACATCTGAGACTGCAGCAGCCGCAGCTGTTTCAGATCCTTCTTGCACATAACCCGGCGTATGCCCCCCGGTATGCAGCCTGGGGGGCGGACGTCACATTCTGCGGGCATAATCATGGCGGGCTTATCCGGATTCCCGGGATTGGCAGCCTGGTTTCCCCGCAGATGACGCTGTTTCCTAAATACGATGCCGGGAAATTCGAGATAAATGGGCGCCATGTGATTGTCAGCCGCGGCCTTGGCACGCACACGTTCCATATTCGGATATTTAACCGCGCGCAGCTTCTGGCAGTCGAATTTCTACCCTCAAAACGGACAATCTGAAAAATTTCCTTGAAAAATTTGCCTGTTACCGTTACAATAGTAGGCAGTGTGATTTTTGGGGGAAATTGGATGGATTTGAAAGTAAAGTTACAGGTGTTTGAAGGGCCGCTTGATTTGCTCCTGCACCTGTTGGAAAAGAATAAAGTAAATATCTATGATATTCCGATTGTGGAGATTACCAGCCAGTATATGGAATATATCAGTGAAATGAAACGCCATGACTTGAATATCGTCAGTGAATTCCTTGTGATGGCGGCAACGCTTTTGGACATCAAGTCCCGTATGCTGCTTCCGAAAGAGGAGACGGAGGAAGAAGAGGAAGACCCCAGGGCGGAGCTCGTACAGAAACTTCTCGAGTATAAGATGTATAAATGCATGTCCTACGAATTGAAAGACCGCCAGATAGACGCGCAGAAAGTAATGTTTAAGGAACCCACAATTCCAAAGGAAGTCCGCCAGTATGAGGAACCTGTGGATTTGCAGGAGCTGATGGCGGACATAAGCCTCAAACGCCTGAATGACATCTTTAAATCTGTCATGCGCAAAAGGGAGGACAAGATTGACCCGATTCGCTCCAGGTTTGGCAGGATAGAGAAGGAGGAAGTGTCCTTAGAGGAGCGCATGGGCTATCTGGAACAGTATGCCATGACGCATCCCCGGTTCAGTTTCCGCGGCCTTTTGGAGAGGCAGAGCAGCAAAATGGAAGTCATTGTCACGTTTTTATCCATATTAGAGTTGATGAAAGTCGGAAAGATTCAGATTTCCCAGGAACATATTTTTGATGACATTTTTATTGAGTCCCAGATTGCCGCGTAACAGAAAGGGAGATACTATGAGTTCAGAACAATATGAAGCAATTATAGAAGGAATCCTTTTTACCATGGGGGAATCCGTGGAGATATCCAAGCTGGCTGCGGCGCTGGATCTGGACAGGGATAAGGTGCAAAAGCTGATTTACCGGATGATGGAGCGGTATGAATGCGAGGATCGCGGTATTCAGGTGATAGAGATTGAGGACAGTGTTCAGATGTGTACCAAAAAAGAGCTGTATGAATACCTGATTAAGATTGCCAGGCAGCCCAAACGCCATGTGTTGACGGACGTCCTTCTGGAGACATTGTCAATTATTGCGTATAAGCAGCCGATTACCCGCCTGGAAATCGAAAAAATCCGCGGTGTTTCCTGCGCCCATGCAGTGAACAAGCTGGTGGAGTACAATCTGGTCTGTGAACTTGGCAGGCTTGACGCGCCGGGGCGGCCGCTTCTGTTTGGGACTACGGAGGAATTTCTGCGCAGCTTTGGCGTGCAGTCCATTGAGGAGCTTCCGACGCTGGATGCGGATCAGTTAGAGGAGTTCCGGCAGCAGGCGGAAGAGGAAATGAACGTAAAAATGGACGTGTAAGACATAAAACGAAGGCTTTTTCAATATAATGAAGAGAAATCAGATGTGAGAGCCTTGTTATGAGAAGATGGATGTTACACAGCATAAAAAATGTATATGACGACAGAAGAAAGGCAGGACTTGCAGCATTTGTCCTGCTTTTTAGTCTGTTTATCAGCCTGTGCCTGCCCGGCCTGGCACAGGCAGCCGAAGAAGGACAGCCGAATATCACCCTGTATGCCAGGTCAGCAGTCCTGATGGACGCAAAGAGCGGCAGGGTGTTGTACGAAAAGAACGGTTATGAGCATATGCCGAATGCCAGTACGACAAAAATCATGACCTGTATCCTCACGCTGGAGCTTGGCAATCTGGAAGATGAGGTAAGCGTCAGCAGCTATGCGGCCTCCATGCCGAAAGTCCGGCTTGGTATGCGCACGGATGACAGATTTTACCTGAGGGATTTACTGTACTCGCTGATGCTGGAATCCCACAATGATTCGGCGGTGGCAATCGCGGAGCATATCGCGGGGAGTGTGGAGGAGTTCGCAAAGAAGATGAATCAGAAGGCGGCCGAGCTTGGCTGTGAAGATACTTATTTTATCACCCCCAACGGGCTGGATGCCCAAAACGAAGGGGGCGTGCATGGGACGACGGCGCAGGACCTGGCAAAAATCATGAGCTATTGTATCAAAAACGAGCAGTTCCTTGAGATTACCCGTACGCAGAACCACCAGTTTACGAATGTCGCCGGTACGAAGTCCTATAACTGCAACAATCACAATGCATTTCTTCAGATGATGGACGGTGCGCTGTCGGGAAAGACCGGATTTACCGGAAATGCGGGCTACTGTTACGTTGGCGCCCTCGAGCGGGAGGGCAGGACCTTTGTCGTGGCGCTGCTTGCCTGCGGCTGGCCCAACAACAAAAGCTATAAGTGGGCGGATACGACGTCCTTGATGAATTATGGGCTGGAGCAGTATCAAAATACGGACGTCTACGAATATGGCAGGGAATTTTCCCCGGTCATGGCTGTCGATGCGGAGCCGGAAAACGGCAGGCTCTATCAAAATGTTACGGTGCCTCTGCGGGTGGAGGAAAAAGAGCTTATCGTGCTCAAACGGGCGGACGAGGAGGTGCGGACAATTTATGATATCCCTGAGCAGTTAAGCGCTCCTGTGGAGAAAGGACAGCAGGTCGGGAGCATCCAATACTATCTGGGAGAGCGGCAGATTGCGGAGATTCCGGTATGCGCGGGCAAGTCCGTGCGCAAGCTGGAGCCCTCCTGGTATCAGAATTTTCTGCTGAAACTCTTCTTTATGGAAAAGAATTTTTATTTTCTCTAAATAGCTATTGAAAATTTGCGGTAAAAGAGATACAATTACAATCGGAAGAAAATTTTATAAAAAATTTCAAAATACATATGGAGGTTTAAATGATGAGTAATTCTACCAACTCAGCAAGACAGAGAATTGCCGGTCTTCTCGATGAGAAAAGTTTCATGGAAATCGGCGCTCTGGTAACTGCAAGAAGTACAGATTTTGATTTGAGTCAGTCTGAAACACCGTCGGACGGCGTTATCACCGGATACGGTTTGATTGACGGAAATCTGGTGTATGTGTACAGCCAGGATGCATCCGTGTTAAACGGAACGATTGGTGAGATGCACAGTAAGAAAATTGCCGCAATCTATGATATGGCAATGAAGATGGGAGCGCCTGTCATTGGACTGATTGACTGTGCAGGAATGCGTTTACAGGAATCTGTAGATGCATTGAACGGTTTTGGCGAGATTTATGCAAAGCAGGTGGCTGCAAGCGGTGTCATTCCGCAGGTATCTGCAATTTTCGGCGCATGTGGCGGCGGACTTGCCGTTGTTCCGGCGTTGAGCGATTTCGCCTATGTAGAGAAAGAAAACGGAAGAATGTTTGTAAATTCTCCGAATGCCATTGAAGGCAACCATGTCGGCAAATGCGACACCGCAAGCGCTGAATATCAGGGCAGCAACAACGGATGCATTGACGGCGTTGGAACAACAGAGGAAATCCTCGCTGCCATCCGTCAGTTAATCTGCGTACTTCCGGGCAACAATGCGGAATGCGGCAGGGAAGACGAGTGCATGGATGATCTGAACCGTGTATGTGAGAACCTTGCAGGATGTAAGGAAGATGCAAGACTGGTTCTTGCACATATCTCCGACAGCAATTTATTTATTGAGACGAAAAAAGATTTTGCTAGAAATATGGTAACCGGATTCATCAAGCTCAATGGAGCAACGGTTGGCGTTGTTGCCAATACTACGGCTGTATTTGGCGAGGGCGGAGAGAAAACAGAGAACTATGAGGCTGTCCTGACGGCAAGAGGATGCAATAAGGCGGCAGAATTCATCAATTTCTGTGATGCGTTTGACATTCCGGTACTGTCCTTGACGAATGTGGAAGGATTTTCCGCAACAGAGTGTTCCGAGAAATCCCTGGCAAAGGCAATGGCACGCATGACGGCTGCATTTGCAGGCGCAACAGTTCCGAAGGTAAACATCATCATCGGCAACGCATACGGCAGCGCATATGTAATGATGAACAGCAAATCGATCGGCGCAGACCTTGTCTATGCATGGGATGGCAGCAAGATTGGCATGATGGATGCCGGACAGGCTGCAAAGATTATGTATGACGGCGAACCGGCAGATGTGATTTCAGAGAAGGCAAAAGCTTACGAACAGCTGCAGTCTTCCGTTCAGACGGCAGCAAGAAGAGGACAGGTTGATTTGATTATTGCACCGGAAGATACCAGGAAGTATGCGGTAGCGGCATTTGAGATGCTCTACACGAAGGGTTCGGGCGAGCCGGTCAGAAAACATACAGCAAAATAGAAAGGTGAAGTTTATGAAAAAGAAAATATTGCTGATAATCAGTATGTGTCTTATCGCACTTGGGCTGGCAGCATGTGGAGAAACGGATCCTACCACAATGAGTTATAATGGATACAGTTATGACCAGTTGAAGAGTACGTGTGAGGGAACTGTTACATCACTTCTGGAAATGACAGACGAGCAGAAAGAGCCATATACTGTCATGAAGGATATGTCTGATGTTGAGAGGAACAATTATATCAAATCTGTTGCCCCCACTGCATCGGAAGAGGATATTGCAGGCATTATACAGCAGGCCAATATGATGATCCGTTGGGATGACGCAGTTGCACAGGCAGGCGAATATGTGGAATTAGGCGATTTCACGATTACCAAGTCCGGCAAGACATTGGAATGCAAGCAGGAGATTACGTTTACAGACCGTCCGGTTATCCTCAGTTATGTATACAAATACCACAATATGGAGCTGGAGGACATCGGCGTAGAGGCAGTACAGACATTGGGCGAGAAGATGACGAATGCCGCATTGAACACTTTGATGGGCATGGGCATCGTGTTTGCCGTTCTGATACTGATTAGTTTAATTATTTATTGTTTCAAGATTTTCTCATATCTCGAGAAAAAGAAGACAACACCGGCACCAGCGGCAGCTCCGGCTCCCGTGGCAGCTCCGGCAGCGCCTGTGGCAGCACAGGATGATTTGGAACTGGCAGCCGTAATTGCAGCGGCGATTGCAGCATCTACCGGAACTTCTACAAGTGATTTTGTAGTGCGTTCCATTAGAAGAAGGTAACAGGCAACTATTCAGTCAGGTCTGCGCACAAGCTGCGCTGACCGTAAGAACATGATTCAACTATGAAAAATCCCATTGCGAAGCAATTTTTATGGATTTTTCATCGTAACTGTGAAGGGACTGAACAGTTACAATAATAGAATATTCAGGAGGAAACGAAAATGAAAAGCTATACAATTACTGTTAATGGAAACGTTTATGATGTTACTGTAGAAGAAAACGGCGCAGGCGCTGCGCCCGCAGCAGCTCCGGTAAGAGCAGCAGCTCCGGCGGCAGCACCGGCACCCGCAGCAGCACCGGCACCGGCAGCAGGCGGCGCAGGAAGCGTGAAGATTGAGGCAGGCGCAGCCGGCAAGGTATTCAGCATTGACAAGAAGGTCGGCGACGCTGTAAAACGTGGCGATACGATTCTGGTTTTGGAAGTTATGAAGATGGAGACGCCTGTCGTTGCTCCGGAAGACGGAACTGTAGCTAGCATTGACGTGAGCGCAGGTCAGGCAGTAGAAGCAGGCGCATTACTGGCAACTATGAACAACTAATTATTTTGGAGGTAAAATATGAGTTACGTAGGAGAAACTTTATCAAACCTCCTGCATCAGACAGCATTTTTCAGGTCTACACGTCCTGACATAGATTCCATCAGCGGGTAAAGTCTGATAGAAGGCGTGTTTATATCCGAAGGTACACTACGGAAGTTGAAGTTTTCCGTCTGCACCATTTTGGGAGTCACTGCGATTCCTTGAATGGTATCCGGAAAACGCTCATCAGACATCAACTGGCGGAAATAAAACATAGGCAGGATGCTGTCGAAAGCAGCTTCCGAATAAATGTTTCCTGCAAGGTCACGGCGCACGGTTCCTTTCCCTTCTTCTTGTCCCATCTGGGCGAAATCGCCAATTACGAAACTATACAGGGTAAAGGGAGTCTTTTCCGGCTTTACGATAAAGAAATTGTAACACCAAGGCAACTGCCAAAGCAGCAGAAAAGCGATGGTTACATATAATAGTATGGTACTGAAACGTCTCATTTCTCAATCTTTTAATATTTAATCTTTTATTTTTATTGGTTAATCCTGTTTTCCAGCTTTGAACCGTACGATAGAGAGCCACGAGAAAGAGGCTGTCAACAAAGTATAGACCACTAAATAAGGGAGAAACTTGTTGTATGCTTCCGGTGTAGGCGACAGGAAGAAGATTCGGAGTAACAATACTGCGATAATGAGATTCAGGATACGGCGTTTCCATGCCGGTTCGAGGCAAATCCATGCGACGAGCAGATAGCCGGAGATGCCGGCGAGATACCACGTTAAAGCGGTTAGCAGTATATGGTTTTTGAGTTCATGAGCAAGTATTCCGTTTAGATAGATCTCCATCAACAGGAAATTGGAAGCGAAGCAGACAAGAAGCAATATGAGTCCGGAGAGTAACATATTGCCTGTCATTTTCAGTTCCGGATAAGGCAGGTGGAGAGTCAGCTTCAAACATTTGCGTTGCATCTCAGGGACAAACTGCACGATTGCCATCAGGATTCCGGCAATCAGAGGGATATATTGCAACATATCAATGAAGATGACATCCCGTTGCAGCATGACTTCCCATACATGGGCAGCCCCTTTCATTTCTACCACCCGGTTGATGCGGAGCATACAGTAGCCTGTAAAACCAAGTGTGGCGACCACGGCAAGCAGAAAATACCACCGTGTCTTTATCCATTCTTTATAAAATATAGCGTACATTCTTGAGGATTTATGATTTATGAATGATGATTTATGGGTTACGAGTTGCCAATTCTTATTCTTAATTTAATCAGTATTTCCCGGTGAGGCCGATAAAGGCGTCTTCCAAATTCACTTGTTCACAGTGCAAGTCTCTGTAGGGCACTGACATTGATTTCAGTTTAGCTTCTGTTTCTGCCGGTTGCAGGAAGGAGAAAGTCTCCAACTGGTTCCGCATGACAGAAGGATGGTAGAAATCATCCGATGCAGGAAGTTCATAACCTTCGGGTATAGTGAAGGTGTAGCGACGTCCTTTTTCCAGTAATTCGGCGATTGGTTTCTGAATCAGTATCTTTCCGTAGTCCATAATAATGCAGTCGTCAACGAGACGTTCCATATCCTGAATGATATGTGAAGTCAGAAAGACGGTTTTTCCTTCCGAGCGGGCGTAGTCGCGGAGATAGTCGACAAACAGGCGGCGGTAGCCGGGATCGAGTCCGAGTGAGAAGTCGTCCAGTACCAGAAGTTCCGGATTTTGTGCAAGGATAAGTCCGAGAGCTACTTGAGAGCGCTGTCCGCAGGACATACGTGAGATACGTTGTCCGGGAGCTACTTTCAGTTTATTCATCAGTTCGTAGTACGCTTCTTTTTTCCACTGGCCGGGGTAGAAGGCTGCGTAGAATTTTTCTATTTCGGTGATGGTCATGAATTGGTATTGCACATGACCTTCGATGAGCAGTCCGATATTGCGGCGCAGAGCCGGTGCCATTGTTTGTATCTCCTGTCCGAAGATGCGGCATTCCCCTGAACGGGGTTTCAGGTAACCGCTCAAGATATTGATAGTGGTGGTTTTGCCCGTACCGTTCTTTCCCAATAGTCCCAGGATACGTCCTTTAGGTACTGTGAAACTAAGGTTTTCGTAAATCAACCGTTTGCCATAGTAGTGCGTCAGGTTGTTACATTCGATAATTTGTTCCATTTGATTTTATCTGGTATTTCGATTCAAAAGAAGAAAAGGAAAAGAATGGGAATCAGGATTCCGACAATGATTTCTATTCCCCCTCTGCCGATAATGCCCTTGTTCCCTTTCAGCATGATGATGCCGGAGAGAGTAATGATAATAAGGGCGATAGCGAAAATATCCGCGAAGTAAGTCCACCATTGTCCCGGATTGTAATGTAAACGGGATATTGCTCCGATAAGCGGGCGACGGGTGACGGATTCATATACCGCTTCTCCTGTCTTCACGTTTACCAGGAGGTTGGAACCGCCTTTCAGGAAGACTTTCATTACATTCGTTTTCGGGAAGTAATATTTGGTATAGTTGCCGGTTTCTCCTAACGGTTCTAGTAGAGTTAGTACTTTCTCTTTACTCATTCCAGCTTTGTCCGGTAGCTTTTCCGCTATTTTATATTCTTTCCGTGTGATGGAGAAGTTCGGATTAATCGTGTCACGGTGATTCATTACAATTCCGGAAATGGCATATATCAATACCATTCCGGAAAAGAAAAATGACAGGTCACGGTGTATGAGCCGACTCCATTTACGGATGTTACTACTCCACTTCATACGAATTAGCTTCCATAAAATAGAAAGATAAATACTCTTTTCCCGTTTCTGCCTTGCGGTCGGCTATTTTTGCGCGGAAGTCTGCGATGCGGGCTTCGGGGCTGTTAGCCGTTTCGCCGCGTGCTTTCTTTTCAGAGTCGCATCCGGCTTCGTTTGTTCCGTGTTTCTCGGCAGCCTGTGCTTTCAGTTGCGCTTCCCAGTTTTGGAGGTAGGCTTCGTCGAAATGATGTTCTTTAAGATGCTCACGGAGATAGCCGATATAGAAATCCGGCTCACCGTATTTTTTCGGTGTTTCCATTTCAGTGTGGATTTTCCGATGG
>CAJUOE010000214.1 GCA_910587895.1 uncultured Lachnospiraceae bacterium | reverse complement strand
CGGGTTTTGAATGTCCCATTTTTCAGCTTCACACGCTGGCCGTCTTTATCTAAGATATATTCTTTCCGGGATTTTGCTCCCCACTCGCCGGATTCTGCAAGCGGACGCATGGTAAGCATGATATGTGCGTGTGGGTTTCCATCCTCCTTATCATGGATGGCAATATCGGCGCACATGCCAGCCGACACAAAATTCTCTGTCACATAATCCCTTACAAGCTGTATCTGCTGTTCCCTGTCCAGTTCTACCGGGAGTGCAACCTCTACCTCCCTTGCAAGCTGTGAGTTCCTCGCTTTCTCGGTTTTCTCCACGCTGTTCCATAAAACGGAACGGTCTGAAAAATCCGGCGGGGCATGGGATGGCAAAAGGATTTCTGTATGGACAATCCCCCTTTTCCTCGTGAAGTCATGGGTAATTCCGTCATAATCATTGGTGAGGGTTTCACCGCTCCTATAAGCAGAAGCCGCAACCGCTGACTTCCCTTTCCCCCGGCTGATTATCTTTATACTGCAATGGTAAATCGCCACGCTGTCAACCTCCTTCCGGGTGGCTCGTCCAGACTTTGCGGACAGGTGCGCTCCGTTTTTTGGAGTGTGCCTGTCCGCAAAGTACACAAGGGGTAGGGCATCGCCCGTAGGGGAGTGTAGCTCCCCTGTGCCTGCCGCAAGGCTGGCAGAAGCCCTCGGCAGAGCGCACACACCTGTTAAGGTGTATAAGTGCGCCCTTGTCAAACAAGGGAGATTTAATTCTCCCCTTTATCCCTTATGATTTTCCGCAAATATTCCTGTGCCTGCATAGACCGGAACGCAACCTCAAGCAAGCCTTTTATCTGTTCGTTTCTGTACTGTTCCGGCTGTTCCAGAAAGCTCTCAAGTATCGCTCCCCGTTCAATAAGCTGATGCGTCCTTGCTTTCCTTTCCTCGCTTTTTTGCTGGTTGAGAAGTTTCCGTCTTTTATTCTGCAACTGTCTGATTTCTTCCTCTGCTTTAGCAATCTTTTCGCTGATGTCAGCCATTTAAAAATCCCCTTTCCCCTGTTTTTACATAAGAAAAAGCAACCGTCTTCATTACGGTTGCTCTCCCTGTCCATCTGCTTATTTATCATTCAAAATATTTAAGGATGTCTTTTATCATCTGCTCCCTGTCTTTCCCCTTCCCTCCCCAAATCTCCGTCACCATATCAAGCAGCATGAAATTGGAAACATCTTTCACGTACTTCTCTTTCCTGTGTACCATCAGAAGCACAAATATAATCTCATATAACTGTTCCTGTGCTAAATGCTTTATCAGCGTATTCATCATCTTGATATTCATATGCTCTTCATTCGGTGTACAGATTAAATACCACCATCCGGGATACCGCCTTACCCACTTTAGGAAACGTATGGTCTGCCTATCCCTCTTTGTTATCTTCTTCATGCCCCTGCCCCTTTATCGGATTCAACTGGAGAAGCTCTAAAATCAGGTTTGCCCCAAGCCACATCCCCAGTTCTGTATAAACTTCCTGATTAGCTAAAATCGCTCCACAGAACATTTCATAGACTGCGTCCTGCTCTTTCCCTTCTGGATAAAGGCTCGTCAGAAACTCCCAAAAAGGTTTTTCTGCTTTCTGCAGCCTTTCCTCATAACTGTCTGTATCCGGCTTATGCCCCCAGCTTTCCCGGTCAAGACCATCTAACACAAAAGTCCGTACTTCCTGTATGTTTACCCGGCAGAGTACCTCTTTCAAATTCCTCATTTCTGATTTCACCAACCTTCTTCTTATTATTATTAAAATTCCATATAGAAACTGATTTGACCGCCATATATGCTATTTCTTTTTCACCCCGCTTTCCCTTTCTGCTTTATCCTTCATATGCTTGAAAACAAGCAAGGCAATTCCCAAGTTATCTCCCTTAATGATTGCCAGTTCCATGTATTTTTCCCAATTCTCTTTGGGCATGGCTTTACCTCTGCATATACGGCTCACAAAGTCAATGTTGTCTGTCATCCAGAATATAACCTCCCTCATTTCCGGCGACAGCTTATTCAGCTTTTGTATAAGCTCATTTTCTGTTGCATCCATAGCATTGTTTTCCTTTCCTCCTGTTTATTAATTTTTTCTATGGAATGATTTCATTCCAATTTTACATCATTTCTACGTTAAAATCAATAATGGAATGAATTTATTCCAAAAACTTTTGGAAAGGGAAAAAATATGTCATCTGTCATCAATCAGGATATTTCCATAGGCGCAAATCTGAAAGCCTTGCGCCTACGGAACAAGTTATCTCAAGAAGATGTGGCTACACAACTACAAGTAATGGGTTTCACTATGAGTAGGGAGATTGTCTCCCAAATGGAGTTAGGTCGTCACAATATCCGGGTAAGCGTCCTCTTGGCGCTAAAAGAACTTTATCACGCTTCTTTTGATGAATTTTTCGCTGATTTGTCTTTTCGGGTAAATGATTCTGGTACAGAATAATCTGTAATGCAACAAAAACACTCTTACGGGAGTGTTTTTGTGTTATTGACTCATAGTGATAAACTATTCTTTTTTTTGCGGTCAATGCTGTTTCTCCCCGTTCCTGCACGTTCCTCTACCTTTTTTTGCGCATCTGCAAGGCGTTTCCGTATGGAACTGTCGCGCTCTGCAAGCTTGCGGTTCTCTGTGCTTGAAATCAGTTCTGAACAGCTTTCCTCCGATAATGCTGACAATTTATGTATGGTACTGCTGACAATCCCCTTTGTAAGCCTGTCCGCTATTTTAGGCTCTATGGCTTTCAGCATATCTACCGTTCCCTGTCTGCCATTTTCGCCGAACTGGTAAATAAGGTTGATTTCGTCCGGCTCAAACCTTACCATTCCTTTGCCCTCTGCTCTTTTCCTGCTAACTCCAGTGCATTTCACTGTGTTCCTGACGCTCTCATAGGTATCTCTTGCGGTGATCCTGCCTGTATCGTCTGTCTGGCGCACTTCTGCCCCAATTTCCCCTTTCTGCTCTATGATAAGCCAGTGGGCATTGTCACCAGCTTTTGTATATACAATGCCCTGTTCGCCGGAATATTGGCTATTCTTCTTAAACTCTCCCCGGCTGTCATAATAGCCTTTAATCTTTTCTATCTGTTCCCGCTTCATCACACGCTCCTTCCTCGGTGTTGTTTCCGCCCGGCTTCGGTATCTTTACCTGCCCGACAAAGTTAAAGTATACGTCCACTTTCTGCCGCCTGTTCTTCCTGCCGCCTGTGGCTTCGTGGACAACCACTTTTTCAATGAACTCATTCAGCATAGGTGTGGTTAATTCCTTAAAATCTGTATATTTCCGCACAACAGCTATAAATTTATCAGCTTTCATGTTATCCTCATCAAAATCAGCAACCTGTGCCTTTAGTTCTTCAATCTCCGTTTCCAGCACTGTCTGCTCCCTGTCGTATTCATCCAGAAGCCGCTCAAAATGCTTGTCTGGTATTTTCCCTGTGGCATTGCCCTCATATAATTTCTTGATTAGGACATTCAATTCCTCAATGCGTCCCTCCGATTCCAGAAGTCGCTTTTTCTGCTCCTTCTGGCTTTCCGCCATATGGGTAGCTGTGGCACTCCGCACTTTATCGGCAAATGCCTGCTCGTCCTGCCGCACATAGTCGCTTACTTCCCGGATTGCCGTCAAAATCAGTTCCCACAAAACGGAAGTCTTGATATAATGGGCAGTACAGTCACGAGTACGCTGCCGGTAACTGCCACAGGTATAAGAATTGTCTGCATCATACTTTACCGCTTTTGTCGGGCTTGGCTGCCTGTGCGTCATTTTATGCCCGCAATCAGCGCAATAGACAAGCCCTGTTAATGGGTGGGGTGGCCTGTCATAACTTGGCTTCCTGACGGTCTTCCTCAATTTCTGCGCCAGATTCCATGTTTCCTCGTCCACTATGGCAGGATGGGTATTTTTAAAAACCATCAATTCATCCGGGGTCGCTTTCCTGCGTTTCTTTGTTTTATAGCTGACGCTGATTGTCTTGCCTAACACTGTATGCCCCATATATTCCTGTTTTGCAAGGATAGACGCAACAACGGTAGGCGACCATAAATATGGGCTTGTAAAGCCTTTGCTGTGGTCATTTTCCGGGCAGTGGATTTTGGCATATGCCGCCGGTATCAGGACTTTTTCATCACGTAGCGTATTCGCAATAAGGGTAACGCCTTTACCCTCAATCACCATCTGGTAAATCCGGCGCACAACTGCGGCAGGCTCTTCATCAATGATTAGCTTCTGCTTGTCGTCTGGGTCACGCAAATATCCGTAGGGAACGCTTGGGGAAACACGTTTCCCCTCCTGCATACGCGCTTTAAACACTGCCTGTATCTTGCGGCTTGCATCCCTTGCATACCACTCGTTCATGATATTTAAAAAGGGTGTGAAATCGCTGTCCTGCTGGTTTTCACTGTCTATGCCATTATTGATTGCGATAAAACGCACTCCTTTTTCTTTGAACATGACCTCTGTGTAAAATCCCACTTTCAGGTAATCCCGACCGAAGCGGCTCATATCCTTGACTATGACTACCCCGACCTTCCCGGCTTCAACCTTTTCAATCATGGCTTTGAACCCCTCACGCTCAAATGTGGTGCCGCTCACCCCGTCATCGGTAAAATGCCGGATATGGGAATATCCGTTTTTGGTAGCATAATTTTCAAGTAGCTGTTTCTGGTTCGTAATGCTGTTGCTTTCCCCTTGGAGTTCGTCATCCCGGCTTAAACGCTCGTATAACGCGGTGATTTTTCCTGCTTTTTCCTGTGTCCTCATAGTCTGTACCTCGCTTTCTTAAGGCTGGAATATTCTCTGTCCTTGGGAGAGTAACACGTTCGGATCAGTGACAACATAGCTTGAGTGCATCTGCATAAGGTTCGGTTTTACAAAAAACCTTGTCTTGCCTGAACCCGAACCGCCAATAACAAGGATATTTTTATTCCTCGCATACTTCGGCTGTCTTGGTCTGCCCGACATCATCAGTCTTTCCGTTTCTGTGAGCAGCACGTTGTTCTCAAATACCGGATCGACATAAGGCTCAATATCTTTCGCTGTCCCCCACCTCGCAGAACCGTACTCCATGCCATGCCGGAACTTCTTGGCGTTCTTGGCTTTGAAATACACCACAAGGCGGAGCGCAATGCCGCATCCTGCCCCTATCAGCAGATCCTTTGGGTAAAAACTCGGCAGCGGGTTAGAAAACAAGTCCTCCATCCCCGCCATGACCGCCATCATTTTTGCGGAAGCGTCCTGCCCCGGCGATACCCGCCCACACTCCATATCCCTCCTCACATTGT
>CAJUOE010000213.1 GCA_910587895.1 uncultured Lachnospiraceae bacterium | reverse complement strand
GATTGGAAAACTCTGTTCTTTCAAAAAAATCACCCCTAAATCTTATAACCTACTCCCCATATGGTTTTTATATATTTTGGCTTTTCCGCCGTATCTTTCAATTTTTCCCGCAGATGCCGGATATGCACAGTAATTGTGCTGCTGTTTTTACTGTAATACTCATCTTTCCATACGGAATGAAACAAATCCTCCAAAACATCCCCGGTTGCTGGTAAGGCTAAACCGCACCTCCGAGATCGCCGGGACGCCCCCCTGCGCCTCATAGGACGGGTGATAGGTGCGCATATAGGGCAGCGCATAAACATCATCCATTTCCTGCTGGGTAAGCGGTTTCGCCGGGGGATTCTGCACAACGTAAATTTTGTTGGGATAACTTTCTGCCAGCCGCTTTCCACTGAAAGGATCCGTATTGCAATACTGCTGGTAAAAGCTCTCGGCGTAGGAAACCTTATCCTCCCTTACACGCTCAAATTCCGGCAGGAATATGGCGTCATAGATATCCTCTCTCTTCTGCGTCTTATATACCGTTCCCGGCACGAACGTGATATCCTTAACGTCAATGCCGCTGTCAAGCGCCTCCGCCAGCTCAATCATGCTGTGTTCTCCCATGCCGTACATCAGAATGTCCGCGCCGCTGTCAAGGAGTATCGAGCGTTTGACTTTGTTGCTCCAGTAATCGTAATGCGCAAGGCGGCGCAGGCTCGCCTCCACACCGCCAATCAGGATCGGCGTCTTTTTATAGGTCTGGCGGATTAAATTGCCATATACCACGGTAGCGTAATCCGGCCGTTTTCCCATCACCCCGCCCGGGCTGAAGGAATCCTTTTCCCGCAATCGTTTCGATACACTGTAATGATTCACCATCGAATCCATATTTCCGGCGCTTACCAAAAATGCCAGCCGCGGCTCCCCATAGATGGCAATGCTTTCTTTGTTCTTCCAATCCGGCTGTGAGATGATTCCCACAGAATATCCGTGTGCCTCAAGCAGACGGCTGATGATGGCATGTCCAAACGAAGGATGGTCCACATAGGCATCCCCAATGACATACACAAAATCAAACTGCTCGATTCCACGCTCCCTCATATCCTTTTGACTGACTGGCAGAAACTTTTTCTCCATGACCTCTCCTATAAAATTTCATATGTATTGTCCAGCACCTGCACATAACTTGAAATATAGTAATCGGCAATCCTGCGTTTCTCTTCTTTCTGATGCGCGGAAAACGCATCCTCCACGGCGCATACTTTCATGCCGGCATTCCTGGCCGCCTTAATTCCCATCGGAACATCCTCAAACACCAGGCAGCGCTCCGGCTCCGTGGAAAGCCTTCTGGCAGCCTCAAGATAGACGTCCGGCGCAGGTTTCCCATGCGCTACCTCGCAGGCGGTCACAATCTCCTGAATATCGTCCTGAAAATTCAATCCCCGCGTTACCGCCTCCACCAGCTCTTTGGAATTGCTGGTGGCAATGCCGAGGGTGATTCCCTGCTGTTTGCAGTAGCAAAGGAAATCCTTTGCCCCCGGCTTGAAATCCACCTCGTAGCTGTATTTCTGCAGCGCCATCCCGTTCCAGATCGCTTTCAGTTCGTCCACCGTCTCTTTCAGCCGGAACAGGTCTTTCGTATAGATTGCCGTTTCCGTAAAACTCATGCCCTCGATATCATGCTGGTATGTCTCAGGCAGGGTAAGCCCGCGCTTTTCTAAAAATTCCACATCAATATCGTGCCAGAGCCACATGGAATCCACAAGCGTGCCGTCCAAATCAAAAATAACTGACTGTATATTTTCTAACATTCTCTTAAGTTCTCCTTATGTATTCCCACAATCATCCGCCCCTCTTTTTCTTTGTTTCCACTCATAATCTGCTCTTGATTATTGCTATTTCTTCTTCCGTAAGTGCCCTGTATTCCCCCGGTTTCAAGGAATCGTCCAATTTCAGCCCACCCATGGAAATGCGTTTCAGGTAGACAACCTCTTTGCCCACAGCCTCAAACATGCGCTTGACCTGATGAAATTTGCCCTCCGTAATCGTAAGCTCGATTTCGGACATTCCATCCTCACAGGACAATATCGTAAGCCTGGCCGGAAGTGTATCTTTCTTCTCCCCGATATCCATTCCCGCGGCAAAATTGGCCACATCCTCCTTCGTCACTTCCCCGGAAATTCTCGCGTAATAAGTCTTGGGAATATGTTTGCCCGGCGCAAGCAGGTTGTGGGACAACATACCATCGTTCGTGATAAGCAAAAGCCCCTCCGTATCCTTATCCAGCCTGCCTGCCGGAAACAGATCCCTGCGGCTCTTCTCCTCAATCAGGTCAAGTACCGTCGGGCAATCCCTGTCCGTCACAGCGCTGACGCATCCGCCCGGTTTATTTAGCATGAAATACTCATACCTGGCATAGGAAACCGGCTCTCCCCGAAAAAGAACCTGATCCTGACCGGGCTCCACCTTTTGCTGCGCGCCCGTGGGAAATGCACCGTTGACCGTGACCTGTTTCTTTCGAATATACTGTTTTACCTCGCTGCGCGTCCCAATGCCCATATCGGCAAGGTATTTATCCAGCCTCATCTTTGCCTCCTGTTTACGGTAACCTTTTCATTCGATGAATAGTAAATTCTCTGCGGCTCCAGCCACTTTAAGAACCAATAGGGATTGAGGCTCATCTCGCCGCCATCCTCGCCGCCGACATAGACACCCACATGCAGATGGACGGCAAACTGCCCGATGGTTCCTTCCTCCCCATAACCGCTGTCTCCCATAAATCCCAGCAGTTGCCCGGCTTTTACCTCATCGCCCTCCTGAAACTCTTTCGCATAATCATAGAGGTGGGCATAATAATAATATCCTCCGCTCGGGGAACGGATACCGATGCGGTATCCGCCTAACTTCAGCCAGCCGATTTTCTCCACAACGCCATCCGTCATGCTGATGATGGGGTAACGCCCCCTCTCATTTACCGACGCCATGATATCTGTGCCCTCGTGGCTGCGCTCCCCGCCGAACGTGCGCTCAAACATCCAGGAATTATCAAATGAGGTCTCCATACTGTGATCCGTACGCGAAAGCGGAATCGGAAAATACGTCAAATCCGCCCAGATGGACTGTTCCAGTTTGACAATTTCCTGTATTTTCTGCGGCGCATAGCGGTACAAAAGTTTCAGGAATTGCTCTAACTCTGCCTGCTCCTTACTTTCCGTAAGAATTGCGGCAGCCAGATAATCATACACCGAAAATTCAGACTTTTCAGCGTACGCCACTGACTTCTCGTAAACTTCCGCCGGAACCTGCTGCCGCCGCAAAAGCTCTGTCGTATCTTCCGCCAAAAGGCTGGTAATCTTTGCAGCCTGCTGTATCTGCGCAATCATTGCAGTCACAAAACACAGCAGGGCAGTAAGAATCAACACATGGATTACAACCCTTTTTAAATACTTCATAACTCCCTTGCCAATCACAGTTTTATTTGAGACGTTTTAAAAATTCCACGATCAGTTTCCAGGTTCTCTGCGCGGATGAAATACTAAGCCGCTCCTTCGGCGTATGGATATCGTACATATTGGGGCCAAAAGAAATGCAGTCCAGGCCGGAAATTTTACCGGAAAACAATCCGCATTCCAGACCCGCATGGATGGCCTCAATCTTAGCCTCCTCGCCAAACAATTCCTGATACGTCTTTGCCATCAGTTCGCGCATGGCGGAATCCGCCTTATACTCCCAGGCCGGATAATCACCGTTAATCGAAATCTCCCCGCCCAAAAATTCCGTGAGGAACGTAAGGCGGTTCGCAACCTCCATTTTCCTGCTGGAAACGCTGCTTCGCACTGCGAAACACACGGAAAACATATCTTCCGTAAGTTTCATAATCCCGGCATTTAACGACGTCTCCACCAGTCCCTTAATATCCATGCTCATATGCTGGATGCCGTTTGGCATCATGCGCAGGAAAAATAAAACCTTAGAGGCCGCAGAACCATGCAGGACAGACTTTTTCCCATTTTCCAGTTTCCGGCAGGTAACGGCAATTCCCGCATCCGCAGTCTGAAATTCTTTCTTTAATTCCTGATCCAGTTTCTTCAAACCGGCACATATTTCTTCTCCCACAGCCTCGGTTTCCGCGAGGATAACTGCCGACGCCTCCCTTGGAATGGCATTGTCTTTCAATCCGCCCTCCATCTGTGCAATCGCAAAGGAATGCTCCCTGCCAAGAACATCCAGCACCCTTCCTAACAGCGACACCGCGTTTCCACGTTCTTTATCAATCTCCACGCCGGAATGCCCGCCCTGAAGCCCTGTCACCTTAATCTCATAACTGATACCTTCCGCATCAATCCTGGAGACCGGAATTTCACAAACCGCCTGCAATCCGCCTGCACAGCTTGCAAGGAAAATTCCCTCTTCCTCCGAATCAATATTCAGAAGCTTTCTTCCCTTCAACCCGGAAAGATCCATGGACTCTGCACCCAGCATACCGATTTCCTCATCCACGGTAAAGACCACCTCAAGGGGCGGATGTTCCAGCGTGTCGTCATCTAAGATGGCAAGCGCATACGCCACGGCAATCCCGTCATCGCCTCCAAGCGTCGTCCCTTCTGCTTTCAGGAAATCGCCGTCTATATACAATTTCAGACCGTCCTTCTCAAAATCAATGGCTACGCCGTCTTCCTTCTCGCACACCATATCCAGGTGTCCCTGGATAATCACGGGTTCTGAATTTTCATAGCCCGCAGAGGCGTCCTTTACGATAATCACATTATGATCCTCGTCCTGAATATACGTAAGACCATGCGTTTTGGCAAACTCCACACAATAGTCACTGATGGCTTTCGTATTTCCGGAACCATGGGGAATCTGGCTGATATCCTCAAAATACGCAAATACCTTCTTCGGTTCTAATTGTTCACATACTCTCATGATTGCATTCTCCTCCATTGGTATATTTATATATTTGGTTCATAGAATAAACTATGAAAAAAATCATGTACATTATTATTCTAGTTGGATTTTTATTTTATATTCTTGCATTTCCCGAAAATTCGGTGAGTGCCGCCTCGATTGGCTTAAATTTATGGTATGAGACCATGCTGCCTACGCTTTTGCCGTTCTCTATCCTGTCCTATATTCTGATCCACTCCGGAATTCTGGACAACTGTGCGCGCACGCTGCATCGTTTCCTGAAAAAAGTATTCCCTGTCAGCAGCGCCGGGATTTTTCCGCTTACAGCGGGTCTTTTGTTCGGCTTTCCCATGGGAAGCAAGATTACCGCAGACCTGGTATTGTCCGGAAAGATGAGCCGCGAGGAGGGACAGAGGTTGTTCTGTGCCTGCAATAATATCAGCCCCATGTTCGTCGGGAGCTTTGTTTTAATTGAAAGCCTGGGAAAGCCCGAATTGCGGCTTACCACCTACCTGATATTGTACGTTCCCCCGCTTGTGCTCTACATGATCCAGAACCGCAAACAACATTTCGACAGCCCCATCTCAAACCCTGAAAAAAAAGCGGCATCCATGAACCTTTCGCTCATAGACGCCGGTATTATGAATGGTTTTGAAACCCTGGCAAAGCTGGGCGGATATATCATCCTGTTTGCCATACTGGCACAGATGACAACCACGCTCCCGGTATCCAATCCCATATTGAAATGCCTGTTGATTGGATTTACAGAAATTACCAACGGCATCTCCTATACGGCAAACCAAAACCTGGACTTTGCACTTGCCTATCCACTGATGATATCATTTACTGCCTTCGGCGGGCTCTCCGGTTTCGCCCAGACTGCCTCCATGGTGAAAGACTGTAGATTTTCCATGCTGCCCTACCTGAAAATGAAACTGCTGGGTACAGCTGTCTCATTCGCACTGGCATTGCTCCTCGTGTACAGTTAATTGATATCTGTCAGCTGGATCTCCTGACGCGTGTCCCTGCCCGCAGGCTGCGTGGTCTGCGTTTCCTGGCTCTGTGCCGCCTCCATCTCTGCCGGCGCAAGTTCCCTGCGGTTTGTGCTTACCTTGTCATAGCAAACCTGAAGGGAGCCTAACAGGCTTTCCGTTCTGGCAGTTGTCGTCTCCATTGCCGTGACAATAATCTCTTCCAGGCTGTTCAACATGTCATCCGTATACTGGATGGCGCCCATGCGGATGTCATTGGCGTCATTCGTCGCATTATCAAGAATCTCCTGCGCCTGGTTCGTCGCACTCAGCACCACTTCATTGGCCTTGGCATATGCCTGTTGCATAATCTGATGCTCGCTGATCAATTCCGTGGTATGTACCTGTGCCTTCTCTATAATAGACTGGGCTTTTGCTTTTGCATCTGCAAGAATCGCCTCTTTATTGCTGATCATCTTCTGGTAACGCTTAATTTCATCCGGCGTACGATGGCGTAACTCTGCTAACAGGTTGTCCATCTCATCTTTGTCCACGATAATTTTCGAATTTGAAAACGGTTGGAACTTACAGTTCTCAATGAAGTCTTCAATCTCTTCAATCGCCTGTTCGATTTTACTGCTCATATCTCATGCTCCTTAACCTTTATATTTTTCGTAAATTTGTGGTATCAACTGTTTCGGCACAAAATGGGAAATATCTCCTCCGTAAGAAGCAACCTCCTTGACGATCGTGGAACTCAAATAGGCGTATTCCAGACTGGTTGTCAGAAATATGGTATCTATTTCCGAGTTGACAATCCGATTAGTCTGAGCAATCTGCAGCTCATATTCAAAGTCCGTCACAGCGCGAAGTCCCCGTATAATTATTGTAGCCTCAATTTCTTTCGCATAATCAATCAGAAGTCCGTCAAAGTATCGAATCTTCACATTCGGTACGTGACTGGTTATTCCCTCTAACATACTAACACGTTCTTCCACAGAAAACAATGGATTTTTTGCACTATTGTTCAAAACTGCGACCACCAGCTCGTCTACCATGCGGGCAGAACGCTCAATCATATCAATATGCCCAAAGGTTACCGGGTCAAAACTTCCCGGATATATTGCTCTTCTCATATGTTTCCCTCATCCCCGGCTTATCCTTTAAACCGTAAAAAAATATGTTGATTGGTTCTATATGCTTTTTCTTTCGTTATCTCATAGCCCAGATCTTCTGCATACGACAAATCCGTCTCCAGAGAGGATTCCACCACAATCAGCGAATCTTCATGGATGATATTGGTTCTGGCCAGAGCCTGCAGCGCATCCGCCTCCAGGTTCCTGTCGTATGGAGGATCCATAAACACCAGATCAAAACATTCCCTGCCCTCCATCCGGCGGATGGCTGTCACGGCGTCACTGACAAGCAGCGAACATTCTTCCGTAAGCCTGGTAAATGCGATATTCTCCTCAATACAGGCGGCCGCCTTGCGGTTGTTTTCCACAAATACTGCCCTGGCAGCGCCGCGGCTTACCGCCTCCAATCCAATCTGGCCGCTTCCTGCAAACAAATCCAGAAAATGACAGTCATACAGGTAAGGGTTCAACATATTAAAGAGCGTTTCCTTGATTCTGTCCGTCGTCGGCCTGGTATCCGTTCCGGAAATGGTTTTCAGTGGCAGGCTTTTCGCCTTTCCCGCTATAATCCGCATAATTTACCTCATTAAAAATGATCCAGTATCGCCCTTCGCAGCAGCGTCAGCGCGCTTGCCACAGAATACTCACGTATCTTACTGCGGCTTCCGGTATACTGGTTCTTCTCTGTGTAACATGTTCCCCGGCAATAACAGCTCATATAGACAAGCCCTACTGGTTTCTCTTCTGTCCCTCCATCGGGCCCGGCAATTCCCGTAACGGCAATGCACAAATCGGCGTCTGCCGCCTTTGCTCCGCCCTCTGCCATCGCCTCCGCCGTCTGCGGACTGACCGCGCCATGCCTCTTAAGCGTCTCTGCCGGCACGCCCAAAAGCTTTTCCTTGGCCTCGTTCGAATACGTAACGTATCCTTCTTTCAAATACTGCGAAATCCCGGGAACATTGATTAGCCGCCCTGCCAGCAGGCCTCCGGTACAGGACTCTGCCGTCGTCACCGTAAGGCCGTTTGCCTTCAACAGTTCATAAATTGCCATCTCAAGCGTCACCTCAGGCTCGTCCGTATAGATCAAATCGCCAAACCGCGCCCTAAGTTCCTGCTCTACCGGTTCCATCAGGCGGTATGCTTCCTGCTCGCTTTTCGCCTTTGCCGTAATCCTCAAATGTACTTCTCCGGTCTTGGCGTAGGGCGCAACCGTCGGATTCGACTGGCGCTCAATCAAATCCAGTATCTTCGTCTCCGCCGAACTCTCTCCAATACCGCAGAGTTTTACCATTTTCGAACAGATAATTTCCGGCTGCATTCGATGCAGGTATGGATATACCTGTTCCTCAAACATCGGTACCAATTCGTTGGGCGGTCCCGGAAGAAGAATCATGCATTTCTCCCCGTCTTCCATAATAATTCCCGGCGCAGTGCCATTGGGATTATATAAGACAAGGCTGCCCTTTGGCACCATTGCCTGTTTCCAGTTGTTTTCTGTGACTAAACGTCCCCGCTTTGCCATGAAATCTTCAATTTCCCTTCTGGCACGCGCATCCTCCACAAGCGGCCTTCCCATAACCTTTGCCGCCGTCTCTTTCGTGAGGTCATCCTGCGTGGGCCCTAAGCCCCCGGATAAAATCACCACATCCGAACGGTTCCAGGCCGTCTTTAAAAGTTCTTCCAGGCGTCCCTCATTATCTCCTACCACGCTCTGATAATACATGGATAACCCCAGCATCGCGCATTTCTCAGAGATAAAGGCCGCGTTGGTATTCACAATATTTCCAAGCAATAACTCTGTTCCGACACATATCAATTCTACTGTCATAATAACTACGTCCTTTTCCTTTTTTAGATTATTTTTGCTCTTTCAGAACGTCTTTATTCTTAATCAGGTAATCAATCAGGGAAATGATTGTCAGAATCAATGCAATATAGGTAACAACGACAGCGCAAAGCTGGTAAATACTGTTATCGTAATTCAATATCAACATAATAATCATCACCATCTGGAACGTCGTCTTGAATTTGCCCCAGTAGCTTGCGGCAATCACAACTCCATTGTCGGACGCCACCAGGCGAAAACCGCTGATGATGAATTCCCGGCTGATAATAATAATGGAAATCCATGCAGAAAGCCGTCCATTCGCCGTAAGGCAGATCAGAGCCGCCGCCACCAGAAGTTTATCCGCAAGAGGATCCATAAATTTGCCAAAATTCGTAACCAGGTTGTATTTCCTTGCAATTTTACCATCCAGAAGATCTGTCAGGCTCGCCACAATAAAAATTGCCACCGCAGCATACATACTGATAGCGTCGCCCCCAATGGGAACCAGCATAAAAATTACAAAAGGCACGATTAAAATTACACGCAATATTGTCAGTTTGTTCGGTAAGTTCATGCTATTATCTCTCCTATCAAATCATATTCATGTGCTCCGGTGACACGCACCTCGACGAAATCCCCGCTCATAAGCGGCTGGTCTGAATGGAAAAACAGATATCCGTCAATCTCCGGCGCATCCCGGTAAGTTCTTGCCACGTAAGTATTTTCCTCTTCCACGCGACCTTCCACCATCACCCACAGCCGGGAGTCCATCATTTCTTCGTTCTTATCAAAAATGATTTCCTCCTGAAGCTCCATAATCTCATCACGCCATTGCTCTTTTTGCATTTCTTCTATCTGATCCGGAAATTTTGCTGCTGGCGTTCCCTCTTCCTGGGAATAGGTAAATGCCCCCAGCCGTTCAAATTCCGCCTCGTTCAGAAATCGCATCAATTCCTCATGCATTTCCTGCGTCTCTCCGGGAAAACCGGCAATCAACGTTGTACGCAGCGCAATATCCGGAATCTCCTGCCTCAGATGTGAGATGGTCTTTTCAAGCTCCGCCTTTGTCGTGCGCCTTCCCATCCGCCGCAGCATCGTGTCATTGATATGCTGGATCGGCATATCAAGGTAATGGCATACTTTTTCGTTGCGCCTGATGGACGCAATCAACCCGTCGTATATTTCCTCCGGATAACAGTAGAGAATCCGGATCCAGCGAATGCCGGAAACCGCATTTAATTGGTCCAGCAGTATATGCAGGGACTTTTCCCCGTATAAATCAATCCCATACAGCGTTGTCTCCTGCGCTACCAGAATCAGTTCTTTCACACCCCGGGCAGCCAGCTCCTCAGCCTGCGCCACCAGCTCTTCCATGGGTACGCTGCGGTAATTGCCGCGGATATAGGGAATGATGCAATACGTACACCGTTTATTGCAGCCCTCGGCAATCTTCAGGTGTGCAAAATGACCTCCTGTAGTCAGGGAACGTTTCGCCTTATGATGGGGAATTCCCTCCAAAGGACGATAGCTTTCATAATGTCCGCCGTTTTGCGCCGCATCCAACGCCTCAACAATTTCTTCATATGAATTCGTCCCAAGCACGGCATCCACCTGCGGGATTTCCCGTATTATCTCTTCACGGTACCGCTCTGCAAGGCATCCTGTGACAATCAGCGCTTTACAGCTTCCGGCGTCTTTATATTCTGCCATATCAAGAATGGCGTTGATGCTTTCTTCCTTTGCATCATTAATAAAGCAGCAGCTATTAATAATAATAGCATCTGCCTCATCTTCTGCATCTGTAAACGTATGACCGGCAACGCCAAGCTCCCCTAACATAAACTCGGTATCCACCAGGTTTTTATCACATCCAAGGGAAACAACTAATATTTTCACGCTTCCTCATCTTCCTCTGAATCGTCTTCGCCCACAATGGTTACCTTGCTGCTGTACACTTCCTCCACGGCAATTGACAAAGGTTTCCTGTTAGACGGACTGTCTATCATGGGATCTTCCCCGCCGATAATCTGCCTTGCTCTCTTTGAAGTTGCCAGTACAATGGAATAGCGGCTGTTTACTACCGGTTCGTCACCGGTTTCCACACCGCTGTTTACCACTTTCATCAAATCCGTATAAGAGGGATGTAACATCATAATAATCATTCTCCTTTCGCAAAGCCTTTTAGCTCTGCCCTGATATTTTCAATTAATGCATAATTCCTTGCCACACGGGCATGTTCATTTTTAATGATAGAATGTACTTCCTGTACACATTCTTCCAGTTCATCATTGATAACAAAATAATCGTACTGCTCTACGCCCTGCGCCTCTTCAAACGCACGCTTCAGCCTGGAATCAATGGTTGCCTTACTTTCCGTTCCCCGGTTTACGAGGCGTTTCTTCAATTCCCCGGCATTCGGCGGCGACACAAACAGCAAAAGTGTATCGGGATAAGCCTCTTTGACCTTCAACGCACCCTGGATTTCGATTTCCAGAATCACGTCCCTGCCCTGCCCTAACTGTTCCAGTACATATTCCTTCGGCGTACCGTAATAATTGCTGACATACCTCGCATACTCAATCAGGGCATCCTTTTGAATCATCTTCTCAAATGTTTCTTCCGATACAAAAAAGTATTCTTTGCCATGGCATTCCCCCGGTCTTGGAGCCCGTGTAGTCGCTGAAATACTCAGCGCATAATTTTCCGGATATTCTTCCAGAAGGCGTTTCATTATCGTCCCTTTTCCGGCTCCGGAAAAACCGGAAACCACTACTAAAATTCCCTTTTTATCCATCTGCATCGTTCCTCTATTCAATATTCTGAATCTGCTCCCGTACTTTTTCAATATCCGTCTTTAAGTTGATGGCAATATCGGAAACCTCCATGTCGTTTGCCTTGGACAGAATCGTATTCGCCTCACGGTTCATCTCCTGCGCGATGAAATCAAGTTTCCTGCCAATATTTTCTCCCTGCATAAGCGTATCTTTCATACTGCTGATATGGCTTTTCAAGCGAACCGTCTCCTCATCTGTGCAGATTTTGTCCGCATAGATTGTGACCTCCGTCACCAGCCTTGCCTCATCTATCTGCGTATCTTCCAGCAATTCCTGAATCTTATCCGCCAGTTTCTTACGGTATTCTGCGATGATCTGTGGGGAACGCTCCTCAATCTGCCTGACGTACTCCGTCATCATCTCAAGCTTGCCAAGCAAATCCTCGCGCAGCTGCTCTCCCTCGCGCGTCCTCGTACCCACAAACTTCTCTGCCGCCCCGCGGATTGCCGCCTCCAAAAGCTGCCACCATTCTTCCTCATCCAGTTCCTGGGATTCCATGGTAAAAATTTCTGGAAATCTTGCAAGCGATGACGCCGACAATTCCAGCGGAAGGCCAAAATGTTCTGCCATCTGCCGCATACTGTCTACATATTCTCCGGCCAGTCCCTCGTTATATTTCAACTGTAAATGATTCTCCATGCACTCTTCATAAGAGATAAAAATATCTATTTTCCCGCGCTGGGCATATTCTTTGATCAGATTTCGAATTTTGCTTTCAAAAAGGTTTAATTTCTTAGGTATCTTGATGGAGATGTCGAGATACCGATGGTTGACCGATTTCATTTCCACTACGATTCGGCGTGATTCATTACCGGTTTCACATCGCCCGAATCCAGTCATGCTCTTTATCATATATAACATCCTACTTTCCTGGGCTTGCCCTCCGGGCGTGCCGTCATGGATCCCGGCGACTCGAAGGTACAGATGGGTCTATTATAAAACAGTTTCCAGAAATAGTCAAATTTTCTTTTTCCGGTTCCATTTTATCTGCATACGACGGTCTTTGTCTTGCTCCACGCACTGTATAACTTATATATGTCTTTTTCTGTTTCCGTTTCTTTATAGGAGCGTATCCGGACGTAATACCTCTCTCCTTTTTGCAATTCCTGCCCTATTGTCACAGACGTGGTTCTGTTATTCTTTACAGCCACGACATTTGTTGCATTTTTATTCTTAAATTTGCTATCTGTACTGTATTGGATCTTATATCCAGTGGCATGTTTGTCTAATACCCAGCTTATTTTTATCTTTTTTCTTCCCATTACCCTGGCTGTCAGCAATTTTGTTCTTTGTGGACAAACCTTGACCTTAATTTTAATGGATGCCGTATTGTACCTGGCAGTTTTTCCTGCCTTTACAGTGATTGTTGCAATTCCCGTATTTTTTATAGAAACTTTCCCACTTCTGTTCACGGCCACAATTTCTGGATTGGAACTTCTATATGTCAGTTTTCCATTCCCTGCCTTTAATTCCGCATCCAGGAAAAAAGAACGATTTCCATATGTTTTGTCGTATTCCCTGGTGGCTTTTATGCGCTGGGATTTTTTCATCAGAGAAAAAGCAATTTTGTTCTCCTTCGCATACTCCTGGGCACGGGAATCCTTTTTTCCATAGATTGTCAAATGACTGCTGCAATTTTCAAATAACCCATTTCCAAATCTTCTCATGCTTTTCGGAATCATTATGCTATTTAGTTTTATGCAATCCAAAAATGTATAACTTCCCATCGTTGGCACGCCTTCTGAAATCTTTACATTTGTCAAATTTATACAGCCGGAAAACGTATAGTATCCCATCCTTCTCAAGCTTTTTGGAATAATAATTTTTTCTAAGCTCTCACATTTGGAAAATGCAAAATCGGTGAAATGTTTCACCCCATTCGCTATCTTTACTTTTCTTAAATATTTGCAATTTTCAAAGGCGAACCTACCGATTTCTTCCACACTTCCCGGTACTGTCACCTTTTCCAGGCGACAATTCTGAAAGGCATGTTTGTAGATGCCCGTTACCCCATCTGGAATGACGACCGAGCCCGTTCTTCCCCCCGGACAGTAGATTAGTTTCTTATTATGATCATATAAGATATTATCTTCTGAATAATAATTGGGATTGCCTGTATCTACCTTCAAATTTTCCATGGTATCACAATTCCAAAATGCCCTTTTTCCTATTTTTATCACGTTTTTTGAAATTTCTATGCCTTTCAGACTGACGCAGCCATCAAATGCCTCGATTCCAATGCTTGTCACGCTTTCCGGGATATCAATTACTGCCAGTTTTTTACAATGGTAAAACGCTTTGCTGCCAATCGCTGTCACGCCTTGCGGAATCGTTATTATTTCATCCTGTCCTGTATACTTCTTTAATACTCCATTCTTGATCACAAATCCATCTGCTGCCGCGGCATTATCTCCTGATACAGCCCTGTTATTTCCATCCACAGCCTGTTTGGATAGTTCCTGCCGCCCACAATCCCTGGCTTGTGCCGTTGTCTGAGCTTCCGTTTCCATAGGGACGGGAATCAACAATGCTACGCTGATTGCCAACGCCATGAGACATTTCCTGATATTATGACGATACATTCCGTCTTCCTCCTCCGTTAATATTGTGTATTTTTGAGTTCTATATTTCACATTAGCTATATGTCAACATGGGGCAGTGAACTTTTCTGCCCCATGTGATTGTATTTTTTATCCTGAATCATCTGTTACCTGCACACCACTGTCCTTGTCTTGCTCCATTTCCCATAGATGGATTCTGAAACGGCGATGTCCGAGCAGTAATACGTTTTCACATTTTTATAATTTCTTATACGAATATAATATTTCTTCCCATGTGACAATCCCTTTATTGTTTTCCTGACATTCGTCGTCTTTAAGGTCTTTACGGATTTCTTGAATTTCCTGTCACGGGCAATCTGAATCTGGTAGCCGGTGGACTGGGCGTTCTTCTTTACGGAAACCTGTACCTGCCCCTTCTTCTTGCTGCTTACGTGGTCAATTTTTCCGCGTACCGGCGTTACCGTGAAGATGGCGTAGGAAATGGTCGCATCATATTCCATGAGGTCCGGCGAAACCCACCAGCGATCCTGCGCTATCTTATATCTTCCAATTCCCCTTATGGTATCGTTAAAATACCCATCAGAAGGAAAAAGGCCTTCTGAGATACCCTCAATAGAATATGAGATGTTGGAATCACTTTTTTCCCAATCCTGATAATATGCTTTTTTGAAATTCTTCTTTATGGTTACCTTTGGAGGCTTTATCTTCTTCCCTGTATATTCCGTCTGTTTCTTTGATAATTCAACCGACAGACCCTGCTTTGCAACTGCCGTGCGCACCGCATACTTCCCATAACGGGCAGATGCTGGGACTTTTCCATCGGAATCCCTTTTCACGCTGACACCCACGTAATAGGTTCCCGCCGGCAAAACCTCATGCAGCCCCATCTCGCCGTCTACATCCTGAGTCCAGTCCCACCACCACCAGTCGCTTTTTTCAAATCTGTATTCTGCATCATCATATAATTTTACGAGATCCTTATTCTCCCAATGGGAAAGAGCTTTTCCATTTTTATTGTACAAAGTCACCACGTAAGTCTCCGGTGTATAATCAGTAATCTGCGTAGCAACGCAAAATGTAATCCTTGATATCGTTTTCAGCGTAAACTTGTAGTATTCCTCTGGTGCATTCTGTGCAAGGTGTCCATAAAAAATTTTATTCGACGGCATTTTTACTGCTTTCCCACGCGTGTTATTATCCTCAAATTCTGCCTGTGCCGATTGGAATGTAGCAGTGACCGCATAATCCACCCCGGTTTCAGGAACCATTTCACCTTTTGCTGCCTGAACCTGGTAGTAATAGATGCCCCCCTTCAACTGGTAGGTCTGTTTCCCATCGGCTGTCCTTCCCCGGGGCGCCCAGCCCTTTCCATTCTGGTCTGTGAGGCGGCTTGCCAGTTTCCCGGCAGCTCCCTCCAAATGGATGTCAAGCTGCCCGGAGCTATCCAAAGTTATCTGGTACTGTTGACCTGCATTTTCTGTCAGAAGTTTCCCCTGCACTTTTTTTCCAGATAATAATTGCTGTATATCGGCCTCTGATCTTATATTTTTTTCATTTGCTTTTTCTTTAGTTTCCTGAAAAAATGCACCATCATCCAGCGTCACCATTTTATACGCTGCCTTGGCATTATCTATATGGACATCAAAACTGCTTGCTACCAACGCAAATGCACAAATTATAGCCGTCATTTGTAGTTTCCTCATCCTCATAATTTCTCCCTTCATTTCACATCTCCATTTTGGATAGGCATATATCCCAGCCCTTTTCCCTTTCCTTTTCCATAACAGTATATCTGATAACAGGAATCTGCCTTTCCATTCTCACATACATTACAAATATACTGTCCATAGGTC